>NZ_BAAASQ010000009.1:0-511698 GCF_039532965.1 Streptomyces mauvecolor
TGTGGGGAAAGCCCCGCACCAGGTCCGTATCAACGGATCACGGTGCGGGGCTTTTTCGCGTCGCGATCCACAACGGGATCAGACCTGCATTCAGGCCTCACCTGAGCCCTGAATGCAAAGCCCAAGCCCCTACGCCGGCTGCAACAGATCCCAGCGGTTTCCGTAGAGGTCCTCGAATACCGCCACCGAACCGTACGGCTCGTGCCGCGGTTCCTCCAGGAAGCGGACACCGGCCGTCAGCATGCGGGCATGGTCGCCCGCGAAGTCCTCGGTGTGGAGGAAGAACCCGACCCGGCCGCCGGTCTGCGTACCCACGCTCGCCAGTTGGGCCTCGTCCTTCGCGCGAGCCAGGAGGAGCGAGACCGCGTCGCCGGTGGTGCCGGGCGGGCGGACGACCACCCAGCGCGAGCCGTCCCCGCGGTCGGTGTCCCCGGCCAGTGCGAATCCCAGGGACCGAGTGTAAAAGTCGATGGCCTCGTCGTAGTCGCGCACGACGAGCGTGATCAGTGCAATGTGCGGCATACCGCCCAGGTTATACGTAGTACGTGTGTCCGGAAGCGCCGGTGGAACAATGCGGGGTATGGATCTCGACCTCGACGGGCTCGTGGGCCGCGCCCGCAGCCTCGTCCTTCCCGGGCGGCGCCGCATTCTTGGCATCGCGGGACCGCCCGGTGCCGGAAAGTCCACGCTGGCTGGGGAGTTGGTGAGACGCCTCGACGGGCAGGCCGTGCTCGTACCCATGGACGGGTTCCATCTCGCCAACGGGGAGCTGCGCCGGCTCGGGCGTACCGAACGCAAAGGCGCGCCCGACACCTTCGACGCCGCTGGATATGCCGCGCTGCTCGCCCGGCTGCGCTCGCCCGATCCCGGCACGGTCGTATACGCGCCGGACTTCGACCGCTCGTTGGAGGAGGCGCTGGCCGGGAGCATTCCCGTCGCGCCGCAGGTGCCGCTCGTTGTGACCGAGGGCAACTACCTGCTGCATGACGAGGAGCCCTGGGCGCAGGTCAGGGATCTCGTCGACGAGATCTGGTATCTCCATGTCGACAGTGGGGAGCGGGTACGCAGACTGGTCGAGCGGCATGTGCGGCACGGGAAGGCCCGGCCGTACGCCGAGCGGTGGGTCGAGGAGTCCGACGAGGTCAACGCGCGTCTCGTGGCTGCCGGGCGTGCGCGGGCGGATCTTGTCATCACGGGTGCGCTCACTGGGTAGGCTCGCAGCTCCGGCGACCGTGCGAGGGGAAGGCAGCAGACGTGGGGATATTCCGACGAGGGCCCAGGCGGGACGCGAGCGACGTTCCGAGGGACCCCGAGTTCGGCTTCTTCTCGAACGACGAGGGCGCCCGGTTCCGTGCGGTGGTCAGGGAGGCGTTCGCCGAGCTGGGCCTGGAGGTCACGGTCTACGCGGACATGGTGAAGGACAGCGGCGGCCGTCAGTTCGGCCTGGGCAATCTCGCCGCCGTGTGCCACAACGAGCCGCGCGGCCCGCGCGTGTGGCCGGAACTGATCCGTAAGCACGTCGGAATGGTGCTGCGCACCATGGACGCGCCTTCCGCACTCGAAACCATGCCGCCCGAACAGATCCGGGCCCAGTTGTATCCCCGGGTGATCAGCGGCGACGGACTCGACGCGCAGAGCTTCGGCTATGCGCGCAGCGTGGCGCCGGGCCTCTACGAGATCCTCGCTCTTGACCTTCCCGAGAGCGTCATGATGCTCACCGACGAGGCTCTCGAACCCCTCGGAAAGGTCCCTGACCTGCGCGAACAGGCCCTGCGTAATCTGCGCGAACTGCCTGTCGAGGGGCACGAGACGGTCAAGGGCGACGACGGGATGCGCTTCGACATCGTCGTCGGCGACTCCTTCTACACGGCGAGCCGGGTGCTCGCCCTGGAGGCCGTCGTACGCCAGGTCACCGGCCGCGAGGTCCCGCCGGAGGGCGCGCTCGTGGCGATGCCTTTCCGCCACCAGCTCGCCTTCCACGTCATCCGTGATTCAGGCATGGTGCTCGCCCTCAACGCCATGGCCTCGTTCGCCGCTTCGGGGTACGAGGACACGCCGGGATCGATCAGCCCGTACGTCTACTGGTGGCGCGGCGGCACGCTCACCCAGCTCAGCGACCGGGACGGCGAGGGGCTGCGCATCGTCGTGGGCGAGGACTTCGGTGAGCTTCTCGAACGGCTCGTCGACGACGAGACGGGCGGATTCTGAGCGGCTGAGCCGCCCATGAAGGTGGCGAACGGAGGCTCAACCCACTCGCGTGCCAACGGGTGTCCGGGCAGGATGAGGCCATGCCTACGACGCCCGCCCCCGCGCCCTTCACCGCCGACGACTACCGGGCTCGGATGGCCCGCGCCGCCCGGTCCGCCGCCGACGCCGGACTGGCCGGCGTGCTCGTCGCGCCCGGCCCCGACCTGGTGTATCTCACCGGCTATCAGCCGACCGCGATCACCGAGCGGCTCACCGTTCTGGTGCTCGCGGCCGGTCAGGACCCGGTCCTGGTCGTGCCGACCCTGGAGGCACCCGATGCCGCGCACGCCGCAGGAGCCGCCGCGCTGACCCTGCGGGACTGGACCGACGGCAAGGACCCGTACGCGGTGACGGCCCCGCTCCTCGACGTCGACGGCCGTTTCGGGGTCAGCGACAACGCCTGGGCGATGCATCTGCTCGGGTTGCAGAAGGAGCTGCCCGGCACCTCGTACGTCGCGCTGACCGAGGCGCTGCCCATGCTGCGGGCCGTCAAGGACGAGCACGAGCTGGCCCGCCTGGAAGCGGCCGGTGCGGCGGCGGACGAGGCATACGGCGAGATCGTGAAGGTACGTTTCGCGGGCCGGAAGGAGACCGAGGTCGCCGCCGATCTCGCCGCCCTCCTGATGAAGTACGGCCATTCACAAGTGGACTTCACCGTGGTCGGCTCCGGGCCCAATGGCGCCAACCCGCACCACGAGGCCGGCGACCGCACCATCGAGCGCGGCGACATGGTCGTCCTCGACTTCGGCGGACTCAAGCACGGCTACGGTTCCGACACCACCCGCACCGTCCACGTCGGCGAACCCGACGCCGCCGAGCAGCGCGTCCACGACGTGGTGCGCGAGGCGCAGCAGGCTGGGTTCGAGGCGGTCAGGCCCGGTGCCGCCTGCCAGGACGTCGACCGTGCCGCGCGCGCCGTGATCGCGGACGCCGGATACGGCGAGTACTTCATCCACCGCACCGGCCACGGCATCGGCGTGACCACCCACGAGCCGCCGTACATGATCGAGGGCGAGGAGCGGCCGCTCGTGCCCGGAATGTGTTTCTCCATCGAACCGGGCATCTATCTGCCTGGCCGGTTCGGCGTCCGTATCGAGGACATCGTCACCGTTACGGATGACGGCGGCCGGCGTTTGAACAACACCGACCGCGCCATGGCGATCGTCGAGTAACCGCTGTCGGTAGTACAGGCGTTGGGTGGTGCCGGCTTCAGCGGCCGAGGACCGCGCACGACTCGGGTGGCATCACCAGCAGGCCGTCCGGGTCCGGTGCCCCGACCGGCTCCCAGGCCGCGAGGACCCGGCCGCCGCCACCGAGCTTGATCCGTACCGCCTCCCGGGAGAGGTTGATCACGACCCGCAGGTCGCCGCGCCTATAGGTCAGCCAGCGTGCCTCCTCGTCGTACGCCACCTTGACGGCCGCGAGGTCGGGATCGGTCAGGTCGGGCCGGTCACGGCGCAGCGCGATGAGTTCGCGGTACCAGGCGAGCAGCCTGGCGTGCGGTTCGCGCGAGGGCTCCGTCCAGTCCAGGCAGGAGCGCTGCCGCGTCGCCGGGTCCTGAGGGTCGGGGATGTCCTCGGCGGACCAGCCGTGCGACGTGAACTCCCGCCGCCTGCCCTCCCGTACGGCTCGTGCGAGCTCGGGGTCCGTGTGGTCGGTGAAGAACTGCCAGGGGGTGCGGGCGCCCCACTCCTCGCCCATGAAGAGCATCGGCGGGTACGGGCCCGTCAGGGTCAGCGCCGCCGCGCAGGCCAGCAGGCCGGGGGAGAGTCCGGCGGAGTGGCGGTCGCCCTGCGCCCGGTTGCCGATCTGGTCGTGGGTCTGCGCGTAGCCCAGGAAGCGGTGGGCGGGGGTGTGGGCCCGGTCGACGGGCCGCCCGTGGACGCGGCCGCGGAAGCTCGAATACGTCCCGTCGTGGAAGAACACGCGGGTCAGGGTCTTGGCGAGTGCGGAGAGCGGGGCGCGTGCGAAGTCGGCGTAGTAGCCCTGGGATTCACCCGTGAGGGTGGTGTGCAGGGCGTGGTGGAAGTCGTCGTTCCACTGGGCGTGCAGCCCGAGGCCGCCTTCGCCGCGCGGGGTGGTGGTGCGCGGATCGCAGGTGTCGGACTCGGCGACGAGGAACAGCGGCCGGCCGAGCTCGGCGGCGAGCACGTCGACGGCTGTCGAGAGCTCTTCGAGGAAGGTGTACGCGCGGGTGTCGGCCAGCGTGTGCACCGCGTCCAGGCGCAGCCCGTCGAGACGGTAGTCGCGCAGCCAGGCCAGCGCGCTCTCCAAGAGGAAGGCGCGCACCTCGTCGGAGCCGGCGGCGTCCAGGTTGACGGCCGAGCCCCAGGGCGTGTGATGGGTGTCCGTGAAGTACGGGCCGAAGGCGGGCAGGTAGTTGCCGGACGGGCCCAGATGGTTGTGGACGACGTCCAAGACGACGCCGAGACCATGGGCGTGCGCCGCGTCGACAAACCTCTTCAGCGCCTCGGGTCCGCCATAGGGCTCGTGCACCGCCCAGAGGGAGACGCCCTCGTACCCCCAGCCGTGCCGCCCCGGGAACGGGCACACCGGCATCAGCTCGATGTGGGTGATCCCCAACTCGGTCAGATGAGGCAGCTGTTGGACGGCAGCGTCAAGAGTGCCTTCGGGGGTGAAGGTGCCGATGTGCAGCTCGTACAGGACGGCCCTCTGGAGGGGGCGCCCCTCCCAGGGGTGCTGCCAGCCGAAACTCTCGTGGACGACGACCGCGCTCAGGCCGTCCGGTCCTTCGGGCTGCCGGCGCGACCGCGGGTCGGGCAGTGGCGTGCCGTCGTCCAGGACGTATCCGTAGCGGTCGCCGGAGTGCGCCTCGGCCTCGGCCACCCACCAGCCCGCGCGCACGGGGTGGCGGCTCATGGGATGGGTCGCGCCCTCCAGGAGAAGGGTGATCCGGTCGGTGTGCGGCGCCCACACTTCGAACAGCACGGGTGTGTCCCCCTGTCGTTGCCGGTTGCGACCATGGTGCGGCAGACGAGGGGGACACGCCCGCAATTCGTGACTACTTCCAGACCATGTTGATCGCGCGCTCGAAGACGACATAGCCCGCACGGGCGAACGCGTTCGCCATGGGGATGTTGGGCAGGTCGGTGGCGGCGCGGATCCGGGGCACGTCCTGTTCGGCCAGGATGCGCGTTCCCTCGGAGAGGATGTCGTCGATGTAGCCGTGGCCGCGGTGGGCGGGCAGCACCCCGATGTAGGCGATGATCGGGTTGTAGCTGTTGCGGGCCGGGATCACGAATCCGACGGGCTCGCCGCCGTCCTTGAGCTCGGCGATCCGCCACCACTCGCGCGGCGTCTTGAAAGACTCGAACTCTTCCTCGTACATGAGCTCCGCGGACTCGCGCGGGGTCATGGTGAGCAGTTCCTCGCGGGTGTGCTCGTCGAGCGAGCCCTCCACGACGAGCGTCATCAGCGAGACGAGCTCCTCGCGGTCGGTGGCGGGGCGGAACGACAGCCTGGTGGAGGCCGCGGGAAGCGGCGTGCCGGGGCGCCACTCCAGGCGCAGCCGCTCGACGAGCGGGCTCGCACCGGAGGCGGCCATGATGTTCAGCCGGGTCTCGACGACCTCGCGGGCGGCGGGGTCCTCGCGCCAGTTGCCCGGCATGAAACGGCCGTACTCGGGGCGCTCGGCACCCGCGGGCACCACGTTCGCGGTCGCGGTCTCGAGGAGGCGCAGACCGATCTCGTGGCGCTCGGCCGCGGGCAGGGAGTCGTCGACGTCGAAGAAGTCGAGGCTCTGAGGCGCCTCGCCGCTCTTCACGGCCCACCACGCGATGCGCGCCAGGACGCGGCCGTCGCGCAGGGCCACCCACATCCAGGCCGGGATGCGGCGTCCGGTGGCCAGGTCGTCCTGGAGCTCATGGTCCAGGACGTAGGAAAGCTGCTGGAAGAGCCCGAGTTCCTCGGGCCCGGCGAGCGGACGAAAGGTGGTGTCCGACGCGGAAGTCTGCAAGAGGGTCCCCTCAGAGGTTTAAGAAGTCGGCAGACCCTAACAGGGCGAGTCGGCCGCCAGGCAAGGGAATTACGGCGGCCGATTCCTCTGCGTCGCAGGTCAGAGCTGGGGCGGTCGTGAACGCGGACCACTTTGGGAGGGGGCCTTCTGCTGGACACCTGCGGCCTTGTGGAAGGACAATCGCTGATGTGACGCCCTCCTTCGAATTCCAGACCTCCTCGGCGCCCGCGCGGCTCTCCGACGCGGAGCGCGACCGGGTGCTGGAGGTGCTCCGCGAGGGCGCCGCCGAGGGCAAGCTGTCGCACGACACGTTCCTGCGCCGGATGGAACTGGCCCTGGCCGCCCGCAGGTCGGACGAACTGGTCGCCCTCACCGCCGACTTGGACAGCGGCGGCAATCGCTGGGCGAAGGCGGTGTTCGGCGCGGTCAGCCGGGTGTCGGAGTTCTCCGTCTCGCTGCGCAGGGCCTGGCAGACCGAGCGGCTGCCCAAGCTTCTCTTCCCGGTGCCGGGTCCGTATCCCCTGCGCATCGGCCGCGACCCGGCCAACGGGCTACGTCTGAGCCACGAGACGGTGTCGCGGGTGCACGCCGAACTCGTCTTCCAGGCCGGGATGTGGCAGTTGCGCGACCTCGGCTCCACCAACGGGACGTGCGTCAACGGGCGCCGGGTGACGGGAGCGGTCGCCGTGGCCGACGGCGACCAGGTCAGCTTCGGCCGGATGGCCTTCCGGCTCGCCACCCACTGAGTCCACCGGGCTGCTGAAAACCATCTGACCAGGGTGAATACCGCTCGCCAAGGGCGCTGTCAGTGGCGTGGCCCATCATGGCGGGTATGAACGATCAGCCCCGGGTGCGTCACGCCCGTCCCGCCGACCTGCCGCGTCTGGCCGAACTCGCCGCGGAGCACGCCGCGTACGAGAAGGCTGCGGGCCCGGCACCCGGTTTCGCGGAGCGGCTCGGTGCCCTGCTGTTCGGCACCGAGCACCCACGGCTGCGCTGCCTGGTCGCCGAGATACCCGGCGGAGAGGTCGTCGGGTACGCCTCGTGCGCACCGGAGGTGTCGACCTGGGACGCCCGCGAATACCTCCACATGGACTGCCTGTTCCTGCGTGACGGTCACCGCGGGCTGCGCCTCGGCCCGCTCCTGATGGACGCGGTGGCGGCCGAGGCGCGGGCGCTCGGGCTCGCCGAGATCCAGTGGCAGACCCCGGTGTGGAACAAGGGGGCGGTCAGGTTCTACGAGCGTCTGGGCGCCACCGGCAAGGACAAGGTGCGCTACTCCCTGCCGGTGTCACACGCGTAACAAGGCTGTCGTTGGATGGACTTGGGGCCCTTACTGCTGGTGCAGGCCCCGGCCGGCCAGCGTGAGGAAGGTTTCGCCGACGGCCTCCGAGAGTGTGGGGTGGGCGTGGATGTGCCGGGCCACGTCCGAGGGCTCGGCGTCCCATCCGACGATCAGCTGGCTCTCGGCGATCATCTCGGACACGTTCGGGCCGACGAGATGGACGCCGAGCACCTGCCCCGCGCGTTCGGCGACCACCTTCACCACCCCGCCCTGCCCGTGCACCATGCCCTTGGCGACGGCCGTCAGCGGCATGGTGTTGACGACGACGTCATGCCCGCGGTTACGGGCGTCCGCCTCGGTCAGCCCCACCGACGCGGTCTGCGGTGAGGAGTACGTGACCCGGGGCACCGCCGCGTAGTCGACGGGCGCGGAGGCCACCCCGGCCAGCGTTTCCGCGACCAGCAGGCCCTCCGCGAACGAGGCGTGGGCCAGACCGAGGGAGGGCGGCGGCAGCAGATCGCCCACCACATGGATGCCGGGGACCGCGGTTTCGAGCCGGGCCCAGTCGGCCGGGGCGACGAAGCCCCGCTCGTCGACGGCGAGTCCGGCCGCGGCCAGACCGAGCCCGTCGGTGACCGGCGCCCGGCCCACCGCCACCAGGAGCCGCTCGGCCTCGATCGTGCGGATCTCGCCGCGCGCGGTGCGCACCGAGGCGCGCACCCCGTCGTCGAGGACGCTCGCTTCCAGGAAGCGTGCGCCGGTCTGCACATCGATGCCACGCTTCTTGAGGCCGCGGGTCAAGTGGCGGCTGACATCGGCGTCTTCGAGCGGCACGAGCCGGTCGGCGGCCTCCACCAGAGTGACCTCGGCGCCCATCGACCGGTGGAACGAGGCGTACTCGACGCCGATCGCACCGCCGCCCAGGACCAGTACGGACTCCGGAAGCCCGGGGGCGAACAGGGCGTCGTCACTGGTGACCACGCGCCGACCGTCCGCTTCGAGGCCCGGCAGCATGCGGGGCCGCGAACCCGTGGCGAGCACTATGCCGCGCCGGGCCACAACGTTCCCGTGGCCCTCGACGAATACGCTGCGGGGCCCCGTCAACTGGGCGCTTCCGCGCAGCACTTGGACGTTGGCGTGTGACAGGTGGCCCTCGACGCCCTTGTGGTTGCGGGAGACGATGTCGTCGCGGGTCGCCACCAGCGCCTGCCAGTCGATCGCATCCACGCTCGCCTTCACCCCCCACCGCTCCCGCGCCTCGGCGATCCCGTCCACCAGCTCGGCGGCGTGCAGCATCGCCTTGCTGGGGATGCAGCCGCGGTGCAGGCAGGTGCCGCCCACCTTGTCGCGCTCGGCGAGCACCACCTTCAGGCCGAGGGCGGCGGCCCGCAGCGCGGTGGAATACCCGCCGGTGCCGCCGCCGATCACGACCACATCGGCCACATCGATCACATCCGCCACAGCGCCGTCGGCCACGGGGTCGGTCAAGGTCTCAGTCTCGGGCTCAGTCATGGATCAAGCCTCCGCCCGGCCGCCGCCATGAGTCCAAGGCAAGGTTCTTGTGAGACCGATGCACAATGCTTATGGCGCGCAGGGGGCGCGCGAGACCGGTGTGAGCAACCGGGTGTGATCAGGGGGACATGGCGTGAGCCTGCGACAGATGGAGTACTTCGTCACGGTCGTCGAGGAGACGTCGTTCACCCGCGCCGCCGAGCTTCTGCACGTCACCCAGCCCGCGCTGTCGCACCAGATCAAGGCGCTGGAGAAGTCCGTCGGCGGCGAGCTCCTCGAACGGATGCCGCGCGGAGTGCGGCTCACTCCCATGGGCCGCGCCTACCTGCCGCACGCCCGGCTCGCGGTGCGCAGTGCGCTCCAGGCCCGGCGCGCGGCCCGAGCGGCGGCCGGCGCCGAGGGCGGCGAACTGCACATCGCCTCCGTGCACTCCGTGGCCGTCGGCGTACTGCCCGAGGCATTCGCCCGCTGGCGGCGCACCCACCCCGGCGTGCGGCTGCTCCTCCACGAGTACGCCACCACCGAGGCGCTTGAGGAGGCGCTCGAACGCGGCGCCGCCGACCTGGCCGTCGGCCCGCCACCCCAGCACTGGGACGGGCCCGTCGTCCCCGTCGGCGAGGAGGAGATCGCGCTCGTCGTCGCCTTCGACGATCCGCTGGCGGGCCGCTCCTCGGTGCGCCTCGAAGAGCTCGCCGACCACGCCTGGGTGCGCTGTGCGATGGAGCCGGTCATCGACGGCCGGCCCTTTCTCGACCTGGTCTGCGAGCGGGCCGGCTTCACCCCGCGCACCGTCGTGCGCACCGAGCACACCTCGACGGCGGTACGGATGGCCGCGGCCGGCGTCGGCGTGGTCGCCGTGCCCACCCACGTCGTACGGGGCGGGATCGGCGAGGACTGTGTGCTGCTCTCCGTCGATCCCGCCTGGAAGCGCGCCCTGACCGTGTTCTCACGGGTCGAGCTGGCCGGCGCCGCGGCCGCCTTCACCGAGCTGCTGCGCAGGTCAGCCCCGTACGGCACCGGCAACATCTCACCCGTACGGCCCAACGCCGATCGCGACTGCCCGGCGGAGGTGGTCCGCTGAGACCGGTTGCCCCCGACTGGCTGGGGCAGGTGGTCCGCTGAGACCTGCCGCCCGTGACTGTCCGGCGGGGGGTGGTCCGCTGAGACCAGTCCCCCGTGACTGCGGGGCGGGGGCGGTCCGCCCGGGGCAGCCATCCGCGACTGCCCGGCGGAAGTGGTCCGCCGGGAGCAGCCATCGGCCCCGGCGGCCGCAGTCGAGACCGCCGAAGGCCGCACGACCGCGCCCGCAGGGCGCCGACCGGGAGGCGCGCGATGACAACCGTCGAGCCGCCCGAGGCAACCGTCGAGCCGCCCGAGGCAGCGCCTGCCGCGCCCCACGCCTCCTCAGGCGAGGCAGCGTTGGACCCGGCTGTCGTTGTTTCCTCGCCCGAGGCGGCGTCGGTTCCGCCCTTCGCGCCCTCGCCCGAGGCCGCGCTGGTTGCGCCCGCCGTAGTCTCCTCGCCGGAGGCAGCGCTGATCCCGGCCGTCGCCTCATCACGCGACGCCGCGTTGGACCCGGCTGCTGTTTCTTCACTCGAGGCGGCGTCGGTTCCGCCCTTCGTCCCCTCGCCCGAGGCCGCGCTGACCCAGGGCCTCGCCTCCATCCCGGAGGCGGAGCAGACCCGGGGCCCGGTCTCGTCCCCTGAGGCAGCGCTGCCTCCGCCCCTCACCTCCCCACCCTCCGCAGCATCGACCCCCGCCTTCGCCCCCGCCTCCTCTCCCGAGACGCTCTCCCTGCTCGGGAGTGCCGCCCGTCGCGACCCGTACGGCTTCTATCGGACCCTCCGCGAGGAGCACCCCCTGCTGTGGGACGGCAGGCTCGGGGCCTGGGTGGTCAGCCGGTATGCGGATGTCGCCCCCGCGCTCGGTGACCCCGGCCTTGTCGGGCCACGCGGGGGGCCCTGCTACGGGCCGGGGACGGTGCGCTGCGCCCAGGAGTACGCGGCGCCCGAGAGCGCCTTCGCGCTGCTGCGCGAGGTGTGCGCCCGCACCGCGTACGTGCTGGCCCGCCGGCTCGCCGGGCGCCAGGAGGCCGACCTGGTCGAGGAGTTCTGCCGCTGGCTGCCCACCGGCACGATCGCCGCCGCGACCGGACTCTCCTACGGGGCGGTGATGGGCCGCTCCGGTGCCGTCCCCGACCGCAGCCGGGCCGAGGCTCCCGCCGCGACCGACCTCGGCCGTGAGCGGGGCGGCACGGGCGTTGCCCTGCTCGCGGCGCGCTGTGCGGACCAGGCCGTGGCCACCGGCCGGGCGCTCGCCTCGCTCATGGCCAACCTCCTTGACAATCCAGAACAGTTGGAGCTGGTGAAGGCGGTTCCGGCGCTGACCGGGCAGGCGTGGGGCGAATCGCTGCGGCGCAATCCGCCCGTCCATGTGGTGCTGCGCCGGGCTGCCCGTGACCTCGCGACATCCGGCGGCACCGTCCCGGCCGGAGCCGCCGTCGCCCTGCTCATCGGGTCGGCGAACCGCGACCCCGCCCGGTTCGCCGACCCCGACCGCTTCGACCTGCACCGCACCACCACCGGCGGGCTCGCCCTCGGGCCCGCCGACTGCCCGGCCGCCCGGGTCGCCGAGCTCCAGGCGGAGTGCGCGGTCGACGCCCTGCTCAGCGCCATGCCCGGGCTGCGCAGGGCCGACGGCTTCACGCCGGCCGAGAGCGGACTGCTCACCCGGGCCCCTCGCCTCCTTCTCGTACGACCCTCCTGAGCAGCGTCACCGGGGACGATGTGAACAGCTCGTCCAGCGCCACCGCCCCGCTGAACTGCCGCCCCGGGCCGAGGACATCGGCCCATCGGCCCTCGGGAAGCCGCAGCTCCGTCCCCGCCCAGCCGCCCGCCTCCGCGAGCCGCAGCGAGAGCCGGGTCACCGCCGTCACCACCTCGCCCGAACGGCAGAACGCCACGCAGTGACCGGCGCGGGGGCCTCGCGCTGCCAGCTCCGTATAGGTGCCGGATTCGCCGAATATCCCGGGGAGTTCGCGCCGCAGCCGCAGCGCCGCCAAGCTCACCTCGAGCTTGCCGCCGGGGTCGGCCAGACAGGCCCGGTCGAACCGGACGGGGCGCCGGTTGTCCGGGTCCACCAGCGCCGCGTACTCGCCTTCCGTCCCCTGATAGAGATCCGGCACGCCCGGCATCGTCAGATGCAGCAGCGCGGCCCCGAGGCTGTTGGCCCGCGCGGCTGACTCCACCGTGTCCATGAACTCCCGTACCACCGAAGCGAGTTGCCCACCCGGGCCGGTCTCGACGAAGTCGCTCACGGCCCTCTCGTAGCCGGGGTCCTGCTCCGTCCAGCCCGTGTGCAGACCGGCCTCGCGCACCGCTTTGAGCAGTGCCGCCCCCAGCCGCTCCGGCTCCGGCAGGCCGCCGAGCCCGACCGAGGTCTGCCATGCGACCCAGGCGAGATGCGGATCGGGCGCCTGCGCCCCGGCGACCCGGTCGAGCAGCGCCGCCCATCGCTGCGGACACTCGGAGAGGACCGCGATCCGGGCCCGTACGTCCGCGCTGCGCTTGGTGTCGTGCGTGGACAGGACGGTGCCGGTGCTCGGCCAGTCGCGCGCGAGCCGTGTGCAGAACGCGTGGAACTCGTCCGGCTCCACCGAAGGCCGCCCCGGATCCCCGCCCACCTCGTTCACCGAGAGCAGCGGCGTGTACCGGTAGAAGGCCGTGTCCTCGACGGACTTGGCGTGCAGCGCCGACGACGTCTGCGCGAAGCGCGTACGGAACCGGTCCCGGTCCGGGGTGTCGCCGAGCCGGCCGAGTGCCAGGTCGCGCATCAGGTCCACCGCGGCGGATTCCTCCGCGACGGGGAAGGCCGCCTTCGCCTCCAGGGCCGCCGAGGCGGGCAGCACCAGCTCCGCCCCGAACCGGTAGGGCCGGTAGACGGGGACGCGGACCAGGAGCTCGCGCAGGGCGAGCCGCAGCGCCCACGGGGCGTGATCGCGCAGTTCGGGGCCGCCCATCGCGCAGATCCGCTGCGCCAGGCGCACCAGATACTCGGTCTCGGCCACCAGCTCATGGGTCAGCACGCGGTACGCCGCACGCCGCACCGTCGGCGCCCAGTGCCCACCCCGGTCGCCGCTGGCTCCGGTGAACTCCCCATATACAGAATGGAGTTGATCCAAACCATCCGGACAGGTGAACAGGCCGTCGATGTGGCGCAGCGCGTCATAGCCGGTCGTCCCGGCGACCGCCCACCCCGCCGGCAGCCGCTCGTCGCCGGTGAGGATCTTCTCGACGACCGTCCAGCGGCCGTCCGTCGCCTCGTTCAAACGGTGCAGATAGGCCTCGGGGTCCGCCAGGCCGTCCGGGTGGTCGACCCGCAGTCCGTCCACCACGCCGTCGTGGACCAGCTCCAGGATCTTGGCGTGCGTCGCGTCGAAGACGCTCTCGTCCTCCACCCGGAGGCCGATCAGCTCCGCGATCGTGAAGAAGCGGCGGTAGTTGAGCTCGGTCCTGGCGAGGCGCCACCAGCCGAGCCGGTAGAACTGCGCGTCGAGCAGCTCCGGCAGGGGCAGGCCCGCCGTCCCCTTGCGGAGGGGGAAGCACTCTTCGCCGTACCGCAGTACGCCGCCGTCCACCGTCAGGCGGTCCAGCTCTGCGCCCAGCGGCCCGGCGAGCACCGGCAGCAGGATCCGTCCGTCGCCCGCCGCCCAGTCGATGTCGAACCATGCGGCGTACGGCGACGAAGGGCCGACGCGCAGTACGTCCCACAGCTGCCGGTTGTGGCGCGCGGCCGCCGACATGTGGTTCGGCACGATGTCGAGGATCAGGCCGAGCCCCAACTCACGGGCTTTTGCGGCCAGTTGACGCAGTCCGGACTCGCCGCCCAGCTCCTCGCGGACCTTCGCGTGGTCGGTGACGTCGTAGCCGTGCGTAGAGCCGGGCACGGCCTCCAGGACCGGTGACAGATGGAGGTGCGAGACTCCGAGCTCCGCCAGGTAGGGCAGCGCCTCCTCGGCGGCGGCGAACGGGAATCCGGGCTGCAGCTGGAGCCGGTAGGTCGCGATGGGCGGGGTCATATGAACGTACGTACCCCGACGGGCGGCTTCTGTGCCTTCGGCCCCTGCGTATGCCCCGGTCGGCCGCGTTAGCTTCGCCTGATGGCCGGATCGCTTCAGACCTACCGCAAGGTGCTCGCCCTGACGGGGCCCGTGCTGCCGGTGATCTCCTTCCTCGGACGGCTGCCGACCGCCATGTGCCAGCTCGGCAGCGTGCTCCTGGTCGCCGAGACCAGCGGCAGCCTGGCCACCGCCGGGCTCGCCGGAGGCGCGCTGGCCGCCGGGCAGACCGTCGCGGGCCCGCTCCTGGGTCGCGCCGCCGACCGCTACGGACAGCGCACCGTGGTGCTCGCGGCGGCGCTCGCCAACGCCGCCGCCGTGACCGGCCTGGTGCTCGCCGCGCTCTCCCACCTCGCGACCGGCTGGCTGGCCCTGCTCGGCGCCCTGGCCGGGGCGAGCGTCCCCCAGGTCGGGCCGCTCGCCCGGAGCCGGACCGTGGCCCTCGCGCACCGGGCCGGCGCCGACGAGCGGACCGTGGCCGGGGCGCTCTCCTTCGAGGGCACCCTGGACGAGATCTCGTTCGTCCTCGGCCCGGCCTTCGTGGGCCTGGCCGCTGCCCTCGCCCACCCGGCCGCCGCACTTCTGACGGCCGCGGCCCTGCTCGCCGTCTGCGGCACGGCCTTCGCGCTGCATCCGACGGCACGTCAGGTGGCCGCCGCGCGGCGCACCGGGGCCGCCCGCAGCCGGCTGCCCGGCGCGGTCTACGCGCTGCGCGCGACGATGGTCCTCCAGGGCGCCATGTTCGGCGCCTCGCAGGCCGGGATCACGGCCCTGACCGAGCAACTGGGCCGGCCCTCGCAGACCGGGCTCGTGTACGCCGCCATGGGCGTGATGAGCGCGGCCGCCGGACTCGCCATGGTGGCCGTGCCGGAGCGGCTCGCCCTGCCGGTCCGGTGGCGGATCGCCACCGCGGCGCTGGTCGTGCTCTCCGTACCGCTGCTCTTCGTGAACACGCTGATCGGCCTGTACGCCACGGTGATCGTGCTCGGGGTGGCGTACGCGCCCCATCTGATCACTGTGTTCGGGCTTACGGAGCGCCTGGTTCCGGCGGACCGGCTCGCCGAGTCGATGGCGTTCCTGACCAGCGGCATCGTCGGGGGCCAGGCGCTCGCGCTCGCGCTGTCGGGACGGCTCGCGCAGGACCACGGCGCGGTCGCCGCGTTCGCCGTGATGGTGGTGGCCGGGGCGCTCTGCGCGGTGTGCTCGTGGTCCGTGCGCGGGCTCGGCGGACGGCGGGCGAAGGCGGCCACCGCGGACGCCGTCACCGGCGTCGCGGCGGCCCCGAGGACTCCGGTCGACGGCTGAGCCGACAGCTGACCGGACGGTGGTCGCGTTCATGGTCCCCACTGTGCCCGAGCCCACTGACAATCGAACTCCGACGCAGGTCAGGGATGTTGAGGTGCCCCGGCGGGCGCCCTACGCGGGCCGCCGCAGCACGGTCATGCTCCGGCCGACGAGCCCGACCCGTTCGCCTGCCGCCACCTTCGGCCCCTCGCCCGGCGGCACCCCCTCCGGCCGCGCGGTGTCCACGACCACCTGCCACTGCCGGCCGTGATTGACCGGCACCACGAAGTCGATCGCCTCCGCACTCGCGTTGAACATCAGCAGGAACGAGTCGTCGCCGATCCGCTCGCCCCGCGGCCCCGGCTCCGAGATCGCGTTGCCGTTGAGGAAGACCGACAGCGCCTTCGCGCTCGCCGACTGCCAGTCCCGGTCGGCCATTTCCTCGCCCTCGGGGGTGAACCAGGCGATGTCGGAGAGCTCGTCGTGCGTGCCCTGCACCGGACGGCCGTGGAAGAACCGCCTGCGCCGGAAGACCGGATGGTCCCGGCGCAGCCCCACCATGGCCCGGGTGAACGCGAGGAGCGTGCCGTCCGGGTCGTCGCCGGGGTCCGGCCAGTGCACCCAGGACAGTTCGTTGTCCTGGCAGTACGCGTTGTTGTTGCCGCCCTGGGTGCGGGCGAACTCGTCGCCGTGGCTGAGCATCGGCACGCCCTGCGACAGCATCAGGGTGGCGATGAAGTTCCGCATCTGCCGGGCGCGCAGCTCCGCCACCTCGCCGTCCTCGGTGGGGCCCTCCGCGCCGCAGTTCCACGAGCGGTTGTGGCTCTCGCCGTCCCGGTTGCCCTCGCCGTTGGCGTCGTTGTGCTTGTCGTTGTACGAGACCAGGTCGTTGAGGGTGAAGCCGTCGTGGCAGGTGTGGAAGTTGATGGAGGCCAGCGGCCGCCTCCCGTCGTCCTGGTACAGGTCAGACGAGCCGGTGAGGCGCCCGGCGAACTCGGCGAGCGTCTGCGGCTCGCCGCGCCACAAGTCCCGTACCGTGTCGCGGTACTTGCCGTTCCACTCCGTCCACAGCGGCGGGAAGTTGCCCACCTGGTAGCCGCCCTCGCCCACGTCCCACGGCTCGGCGATCAGCTTGACCTGGCTGACCACCGGATCCTGCTGGACCAGGTCGAAGAAGGACGAGAGCCGGTCCACCTCGTGGAACTGGCGGGCCAGCGTCGCCGCGAGGTCGAAGCGGAAGCCGTCCACATGCATCTCGGTCACCCAGTAACGCAGCGAATCCATGATCAGCTGGAGGACGTGCGGCGACCTCATGAGGAGGCTGTTGCCCGTGCCCGTGGTGTCCTCGTAATAACGGAGGTCGTCGGCGAGCCTGTAGTACTGCGTGTTGTCCAGGCCCCGGAAGGAGAGGGTGGGGCCGAGGTGGTTGCCCTCCGCCGTGTGGTTGTAGACGACGTCGAGGATGACCTCGATGCCCGCCTCGTGCAGTGCCCGCACCGCCTGCTTGAACTCGAGCACCTGCTGGCCGCGGTCGCCCCAGGAGGCATAGGCGTTGTGCGGGGCGAAGAAGCCGATGGTGTTGTAGCCCCAGTAGTTGGACATTCCGGCGTCCGCGAGCCGGTGGTCATTGACGAACTGGTGCACCGGCATCAACTCGAGAGCCGTGACACCCAGTTGCGTGAGGTGCTCGATGACGGCCGGGTGGGCGAGCGCCGCATAGGTGCCGCGCTGGTCCGGAGGCAGCTCCGGATGGAGCATGGTGAGGCCCTTGACATGAGCCTCGTAGAAGACGGTGTGGTGGTACTCGGTGCGGGGCGGCCGGTCGTCGCCCCAGTCGAAGAACGGATTGACCACCACGGAGGCCATCGTGTGCGGCGCCGAATCCAGGTCGTTGCGGCTGTCGGGCCGCCCGAAGTGGTAGCCGTAGACAGCCTCGTTCCACTCGACGTGCCCGCTTATGGCGCGCGCGTACGGGTCGAGCAGCAGCTTCGCTGAGTTGCAGCGATGTCCTTTCTGCGGCTCGTACGGTCCGTGCACCCGGAAGCCGTACCGCTGGCCCGGCAGCACGCCGGGCAGATAGGCGTGGCGTACGAACGCGTCGGACTCGCGCAGCTCGACGGCGGTCTCCGAGCCGTCGTCGTGCAGCAGACACAACTCGATCCGACGGGCGGTCTCGGAGAAGACCGCGAAATTGGTCCCGGCGCCGTCGTACGTGGCGCCGAGTGGGTAAGCCTGTCCCGGCCATACCTGCATGGGCAAGACTCTTCCACTTCCGCTCGGGGTGCTGACGGGCTGTTCGGCCAGATCCTCCCCGAAAAGACGACGGTCACCCAGGACGTGCGCGTGCGCCAATGGGTGACCCGGCTCGGGCGACGCGGCGCAAGCGCTATGAATCCGCTCACCCCGACAGATAGTGCCCATCAGAACAGGCCGTATCCTCGGGCCAGTTGGGAAACTCGACCCGCCATCGGGCTGCAGCGCCTCCTGCTCCCGGAGTACCCTTCCTTGATCGTTGAAGGGCGTGCAGGGCGGGCCGGACCCGCTGGGGTTGCCGGGGGCGGAAGGCGGTGCGTGGGTGAGCTCGGGAGGTCTTGAGCTGCCCCCTGGTGACACGGGTCATGAGGGGGAGTCCGGCGACATCCCGCCCGGAGCGGTCTCCCTCGCACGCCCGATGGAGATCGGGGCGGAGCTGGACTGGGGCGCGGACGCCTGGAGCGAGGTGCGTACGCGCGCGCAGCGGGCCGGGCGCGCCTACATCTGGCTGAACCTGGTGGAGCAGCGGCTGCGCGCCGTGGTCGCCGCCGTGCTGCGGCCGATCTACGAGCCGGTCCACGGCGACGACTGGGTGGTCGCCGCTGCGGGCCCCGCGGGCCAGGAGTGGGTGCAGCGGGCCGTCGCGGTGCGCGAGGTCTCGCGCCGCAAGGGCTATCTGCTCGACCCCGCGGACGACAACGTGCTCAGCTTCCTCACCCTCCCGCAGCTGCGCGAGCTCATGGTGCAGCACTGGCCCTGCTTCGAGCCGTACGTGGACGACCGGCGCGATGTCGAACTCGCCCTGGACGAGCTGGAGGTGGCCCGCAACGTCGTCTCGCGCAACCGGGCGCTGAACGAGGCCGTGCTCGCCCAGGCGGAGCGGGCCTCGGCGCGGCTCCTGGATGTGCTCGGCGGCGCCGGCGGGGCGCCGGCCGCGCACCGGCTGCCCATCGACGCCGTGGAGGACCTGGTCGGCGACCGGTACGCCGATGTCGTCTCCGTCCACTCCGACCGGGTGCGCCTGCAACGCCAGCTGCCCGCCGAGGACCTCTTCGGCGGAGCCCGCCGCCTGGACGCGATAGGGATTGGCCTCAATCTCCTGGTGCAGAACTATTCGGGCCGGCGTCTGGTGCGGCTCGCCGAGTCCGGCTGCCGCGTCCGGCTGCTCTTCCTGAACCCGGCGAGCAGCGCCGTCAAGCGCCGTGAGCGTGAACTCGGCCTGAAGAAGGGTGAGTTGAGCCGCTCGGTGGAGATGAACATTCTGCACATGCGGCGGGTGCGGGCCCGGCTGCGCGACCCGGGGGCCTTCGAGATCCAGGTCTTCGACGAGACGCCGCGTTTCACCGCCTACCTGGTGGACGGCGACGGCGCGGACGGCGTGGCGGTCGTCCAGTCCTATCTTCGCCGCGCGCGGGGGATGGAGGCGCCGGTGCTCGTGCTGCGCGGCGGCGGGCGGCGGGGTGTGGTGCGGCCGGGCCAGGACGTGGAGCACGGGCTCTTCGAGACATACCGTGAGGAGTTCGAGTCGGTCTGGGTTGATTCGCGCCCTGTGTCCTGAATTGTGGTGAGCTTCGCCGGGTGAATTCCGGCCGCCCGGCCGATTGTCAGTGCCGCGTGCGAAGGTGGTCGTCAACTGGGGGAAAGCACCACGAAGGAGGGGCAGCATGAGCTGGCACCTGGAGCCGCTGGTCGGCTTCGACCTGGAGACGACCGGCACCGAGCCGCGCGAGGCGCGCATCGTGACGGCCGCGATCGTCGAACTGCGGGGCGCCGACGTGGTGGGGCAGCGGAGCTGGCTGGCGGATCCGGGGATACGGATCCCGGCCCAGGCGTCCGCGGTCCACGGGATCAGCAGCGAGCGGGCCGCGGCCGAGGGGCGGGCCGCCGCCGAGGTGGCCGACGAGATCGCCGGGACGCTGGCCGGCCACTGGCGCCGGGGCGTGCCCGTGATCGCCTACAACGCGGCCTTCGATCTGACGCTGCTCGCCGCCGAGCTGCGGCGCCACCAACTGCCCTCGCTGAGCGACCGGCTGGACGGCGCCGCCATAGGGCCCGTCGTCGATCCGTATACGATCGACCGCTCCGTGGACCGCTACCGCAAGGGCAAGCGCACCCTCGAAGCGGTGTGTGCCGAGTACGGAGTGGTCCTGGAGTCGGCGCACGACGCGGGGGCCGACGCGCTGGCCGCGGCCCGGCTGGCCGTGGCGATAGCCGAGCGCCACCCTCAGGTGGCGCGGCTCGAACCGGCGGAACTGCATGACCGTCAGATCCGCTGGTACGCGGAGTGGGCGGCCGACTTCCAGCAGTTCCTGCGCAAGAAGGGCACGGCGGACGCGGTCGTCGACGGCTCCTGGCCGCTGCGCGCACTGGCGGCCCCGGCCCGGGGCTGAGACCGGGCGGTCAGAAGGGGTACCAGCGCACCTCGGGGTCGTCGTCGCGCAGTGAGGCGACGCGGCGGCGGAACTCGTCGAGCGCCTTCGGATTGCTCGGGGCGTGCTGGGCGACCCAGGCGCAGCTGGCCGTCTCGCGGGCACCGCGCAGGACCGCGCAGCCGTCCCATGCGCGGACGTCCCAGCCATAGGCGGTGACGAATGCGTCGTACTGCTCGGCGGGCAGTCCGTACCGGTCGCGGGACAGGGCCATGACGACCAGGTCGTGCTCACGGAAGTCGGCGGAGAACGTCTCCAGGTCGACCAGGACCGGCCCTTCGGGGCCGACGTAGACATTGCGGGGGAGGGCGTCGCCATGGATGGGACCGAGCGGCAGATGAGGGGTGAGCGCCGCCGCGGCTTCCGCGAAGCCGTCCCGGCGGGCCCGCAGATACGCGGCGTCGGCCGGGTCGATCGCGTCACCGGCCAGCTGTAGCCAGCGCTCGACGCCGCCGAGGAGTTCACGGCGGGGCAGCGGGAAGGCGGGCATCGGCAGGGCGTGGACGCGGCGCAGGAGTCCGGCCAGGTCGGCCGGCTCCGCGGGGCGTTCGGCCGAGGGCAGCCGGTGCCACACCGTCACCGGGTGGCCCTCGACGAGCCTCGGCTTCGGTTCGGCGGCCCGCACCGCGGGCACCCCGGCCTCGGCGAGCCAGGTCGCGACGGCCACTTCGCGCTCGGCCCGATCGAGGAGCTCGGGGTGGTGCGTGGCATCGCGGCCGACCTTGACGACCAGGCCGTCCGTCAGCGCGTGCGCGGCGCCGGGCAGGGCGAAGACCGCGTTCTCGCCCAGGGCGAGGAGCTCGGCGTCGGCAACTCCGGCAAGTCCGCCGGGGTCGCTCAGCGCCGCTGCGGCAAGGAGTTCGCGTGCCCGTGCCTCGTCCATGATCGTCTCCCGGTGCTCGTTCCGTAACCGGCCAAGTCTCGCATTCACGCAGGTCGTCTTGACGAACGGACGGACCGTCAGCACGATGACGGGGGCTGTTCGGCACTACCGGACAAAGGGGTCGAAACAGTGACATCTGCGACCGTGAACGCACGGTCAGCCACCCGAAAGCCGACGAGCAGACACAAGGGTGGCCGCGGGGGCGGGGCCTGGTTCCTCGTGCTCCCGGCGCTCATTCCCCTTCTGGTGCTCAGTGTGGGCCCGCTGCTCTACGGCATCGCGCTGGCCTTCACCGACTCCCAGTCGGGCCGCACCACCCCCACCCAGTGGGTCGGTCTCCTCAACTTCCGGGACCTGGCGCACGACGGCCTGTTCTGGGAGTCGTTCCGGATCGGGCTGCTGTGGGCGGTCGGCGTCACCGTGCCCCAGTTCCTGCTCGCCCTCGGGCTCGCGCTGCTCCTCAACCAGAGACTCCGGCTGCGCTGGCTGGCCCGGGCGCTCGCGATCATCCCGTGGGCGATGCCCGAGGTCGTCGTCGGCATCATGTGGCGCCTCGTCTACCAGCCCGACGCGGGCATCCTCAACGAAACCGTCCGCAACCTGGGCCTCGGCGACGGCCGGGACTGGCTGACCGGCCTCGCCACCGCCCTGCCCGCCGTGATCGTCGTCGGTATCTGGGCAGGTATGCCGCAGACGACGGTCGCCCTCCTCGCCGGGCTGCAGAACACCCCGCAGGAGCTGCACGAGGCCGCGGCCATCGACGGGGCCGGCGCCTGGCGCCGCTTCACCACCGTCACCTGGCCCGCCCTGAAACCGGTGGCCCTCGCGATCACAGCGCTCAACTTCATCTGGAATTTCAATTCGTTCGCCCTGGTCTACGTGCTGACCAACGGCGGTCCGGGCGGGCGCACCCGACTCCCGATGCTCTTCGCGTACGAAGAGGCCTTCCGCTACGGGCAGTTCGGGTACGCGGCGGCCATGGGCTGCGTGATGGTCGCCGTGATCGCCGTCTGCCTCGCCTTCTTCCTGGCGGGCCGGCTCAGGGACGGTGGCGACCAGTGAGAGCGCGTACAGGGAAGGCGGGGCGCGCCGGACAGTACCTCGCGCTGCTCGCCTATCTCGTCTTCCTGGCCTTCCCGTTCCTCTGGCTGATCTCGACCGCCTTCAAACCGCCGCGCGAACTGGGCTCGCTCCACCCCACCTGGATCCCCCGGCACCCCACGCTCGCCAACTTCCGCCAGGCCTTCGGCGAACAGCCCCTGCTCCACGCCGGGCTGAACAGCCTGATCGCGGCCCTCTCCGCCGCCCTCATCGCCGTGGTGATCGCGACACCGATGGCGTACGCCATGGCCCGCAACCGGGGCCGGCTCGCGGCCGCCACCTCGGGCTGGGTGGTGATCAGCCAGGCGTTCCCGTTCGTCCTGCTGATCATTCCGCTCTTCCTGGTCCTCAAGAACCTGCACGCGATCAACTCGGTGGGCGGTCTGGTCATGGTCTACGTGGTCTGGTCGCTGCCGTTCGCGCTCTGGATGCTGAACGGCTACGTACGCGCCGTGCCGCCCGAGCTGGAGGAGGCGGCCGCCGTCGACGGTGCGGGGCGGCTGCGCACCCTCGTCTCGGTCACCGCGCCCCTGCTCGCCCCCGGGATCGTGGCCACCGCGCTCTTCGCCTTCATCACGGCGTGGAACGAATTCTTCTTCGCACTCGTTCTGCTGAAGACCCCCGAGAAACAGACCCTGCCCGTCGTCCTCACCCATTTCCTCGGAGCTGAGGGAGTCGCCGACCTCGGCCCGCTCGCGGCGGCCGCCTTCCTCGCCACCCTGCCCTCCCTGGTCATCTTCGCGATCATCCAGAAGCGGATCACCGGTGGCATGCTGACCGGGGCGGTGAAAAGCTGATGTGGACGCGTGAACAGGCCGTGTCCGTACGGCTGCTGGTGACGGCTGCCGTCCTGGCCCTGCTCGTGCCGCTGCTCGCCGGGTGCTCGGACGGCGGCTCCGGAGGCGGGGGAGTCATCAGGCTCCGCTTCCAGTCCCTCGCCTGGCAGAAGGAGTCGGTCGACGCGACGAAAGCCCTGGTCAAGGAGTGGAACGCGACGCACCCCGGCATCCGGGTCCAGTACGTACAGGGCAGTTGGGACACCGTGCACGATCAGCTCCTCACCGCCTTCGAGGGAGGCGAGGCGCCCGACGTCATCCACGACGCCTCCGACGACCTGGCCGACTTCGCGTACGGCGGCTATCTCGCGGACCTGGGTGGTCTGCTCCCGCAGCGGCTCAAGGACGACATCCCGGCGCAGAGCTGGGAGACGGCCACCTTCGGCAAGGGGGTGTACGGAGTGCCGTTCCTCCAGGAGCCGAGGGTCCTCATCGCCAACACGAAGATCCTCACATCCTCGGGGGTCCGGATCCCCACGCCGGAACGGCCCTGGAGCTGGGCCGAGTTCGGGCAGGTGACGAAGAAGCTGAGCGGCGACGGAACGTACGGCGTGGCCTGGCCGCTCAAGGAGCCCGTCTCGGTCACCCTCAACCTGAGCCTGTCCGCAGGGGGCCGGCTCTTCGCGCGAGGAACCGACGGCAAGGCGGAGGTGGAGTTCACGGCGGGCGACGCCGTCGTCCCCGCCACCATCCACGACCAGGTCAACACCGACAAGAGCGGGGCGCGGACCACCCTCGGCATGGGCGGCTCGGACACCCTGCCCGGCTTCTTCGGCGGCAGGTACGCGATGGTGCCGCTCGGGTTCTCCTACCGGCAGCAGATCGTGCAGCAGGCCCCGCCCGGCTTCGACTGGACGGTCCTTCCGGCCCCGGCGGGCAGCGCGGGTCTGGACCAGGGTGTCAGCCCGCAGACCCTGTCGGTGGCCCAGGACAGCCCGCACAAGAAGGAGGCCGCCCAGTTCATCGACTTCATGCTCGGCCCGCCGAACATGGTGCGCCTCGCCAAGGGTGACTGGATGCTGCCGACGGGAACCGACGCGCTCAAGGACCCGGCCCTGCACACCACCCAGGACGGCTGGGCGACCGGCGCGGCACTCGCCCCGTATCTGCGCCCGGCCCCCGCGCAGTCCGTGCGGGGCTATCCGGAATGGAAGGACAAGGTGGCCACGCCTGCCCTGCAGGAGTACTACAGCGGGGCGATCGGCGCGTCCGAGCTGAAGAAACGGCTGGTCCAGGACGGGAATCGGGTCCTGGCGCGCTATCAGCGGTGAGCTCCGAAAGATGAGCCCTGAAAGGTGAGCCCCGCGAGGTGCCCCGGCCCGTCCCCCGAACGGGCCGGGGCGGTCTCGGCCTGGAGCAGCGCGACGGCCTCGTCGTGCGTGAGGCCGGCCGGCCGCCCGGGCAGTGGCCGACGGCCCGGCGCCGTCCAGCCACCCTTCGACGTTAAGGGTGCGATCCAGCCGTCTCGTCGTGCTCCCAGGTGAACCCGACCGGCCCGGGCTCATCCCCGCGGTGAGGAGGCATCACCGACGAGGACTACCGAAGCCCCTTACACGTAAAGGGAGTTGGCGCTGACGAAAGGTCGACGTGTTCACACAGAGTGTCCATCTGCCCTTCACAAAGCCCGAGTTGACCGCTCCTGGCCGGTTTCTGATTACGAAAGCTTGTTGGGTAAGTCACAGCTGCATGAAGTCCTTGATCTGCGCGCGTCAATCGGCAAGGGTTTCGAATCAGCCCCGGAAAGTTTCCGTCCGGTAGGCAAACCCCCCACAAATAGTGACGAGGAGACCCCTCTTCATGGCAACTCACAAGCGTGCGAGCAAGAAGATCAAGCTCACCGCAGCCATAACCGCCGTCGTGGCGGCGGCCGGAGTGACCGCACTGAACTCTCCGTTCGCCGGAGCCGCCCCCGCCGAAGGCACGGTCTACGGACTCAACGCCAAGGACGCGGTCGACGGCAGCTACATCGTCCTGCTCGACAAGTCGGCCACGGCCGATGCCAAGCGCAAGCTCGCCGAGGAGTACGGCGGCAGCCTCCAGCGCGACTACTCCTCCGCCGTCAACGGCTTCTCCGCCAGCGGGCTTTCGGAGACCGAGGCCAAGCGGCTCGCCGCCGACCCGTCCGTCGGTAAGGTCGTACAGAACAAGAAGTTCCACATCAACGCGGAGCAGGCGAACCCGCCGTCCTGGGGCCTCGACCGGATCGACCAGGCCGACACCAAGGGCGACGGCAAGTACACCTACCCGGACAGCGCCGGGGACGGCGTCACCGCGTACGTGATCGACACCGGAGTCCGCATCTCCCACAAGGACTTCGGCGGGCGAGCCTCCTACGGCTTCAACGCGGTCGACAACAACGACAAGGCCGACGACGGCAACGGCCACGGCACGCACGTGGCGGGCACCATCGCAGGCGCCGAGCACGGCGTGGCCAAGAAGGCGAAGATCGTCGCCGTGCGCGTCCTCGACAACCAGGGCTCCGGCAGCACCGAGCAGGTCGTCGCCGGCATCGACTGGGTCACCAAGAACCACAAGGGGCCCTCGGTCGCCAACCTCAGCCTCGGCGGCACCGCCGACCCGGCGCTCGACGAGGCCGTCCAGAAGGCGATCGCCTCCGGCGTCACCTTCGGTATCGCGGCCGGAAACGAGTCCACGGACGCGGGCAACAGCTCGCCGGCCCACGTGAAGGAGGCCATCACCGTCGCCTCCTCCACCAAGGACGACCAGCAGTCCGACTTCTCCAACTTCGGCCCGGTCGTCGACCTCTACGCCCCCGGCTCGGACATCACCTCCGACTGGAACACCAGCGACACGGCCACCAACACCATCTCCGGTACGTCCATGGCGACCCCGCACGTCGTCGGCGCCGCGGCCGTCTACCTGGCCGGCCACAAGGACGCCACCCCGGCCCAGGTCTCCGACGCCCTCACCAAGGGCGCCACGGCCGACAAGATCTCCAACGCGAGCCCCGGCACCCCGAACAAGCTGCTGAAGATCGTCGAGTAGACCGCCTTCGCCAGCACCGAACGGCGGCCCCCGCGCCCGTCCCCCACGGGGCGCGGAGGCCGCTTTAGGCTGACCACATGACGACGACGTACGCCGCTCTGCTGCGCGGCATCAATGTGGGCGGAGCCAAAAAAGTTCCCATGGCCGACCTCCGGAAGATCCTCGGCGAGCTCGGCCACGGCGATGTGAAGACGTACCTCAACAGTGGAAACGCCGTCTTCAGCAGCACTTCCCGCGACCAGGACGCGCTCGCCGCGGACCTGGAGTCCGCCATCGAGAAGCACTTCGGCTTCCGTGTCGCCTGCATGGTGCGCAGCGGCCCCTATCTGCGGTCCGTCCTCGAAGCCTGCCCCTTCCAGGCCGACGAGCTGGAGGGCAAGCAGCTGCACGCCACCTTCTTCGCGGGCCCGCCCGTCACCGCCGACCGCTTCGCCTCCATCGACCAGGCTTCCTTCCTCCCCGAGGAGTTCCGGCTCGGCGACCAGGTGCTCTATCTGTACGCGCCCGAGGGCCTCGGCAAGTCGCAGCTCGGCGCCGCCCTGTCCCGGCCCGGCCTGCTCAAGGGCATCGACGCGACCTCCCGCAACTGGAACACCGTCAAGGCGCTGGTGCGGATGACGGAGGCGGCCGACGCCTGAGACGGAACGGTCGCCCGTGGAAACGGCCGTCGAGGAGGAGCCGCGGATTCGACGCCCTGCGGTACCGGCTGCGCGCTGCTCGACCCCGAACAGGTCCCCGAACACGCGACGCCGTTCACGGCGCCGTCGCCTCCACCGGGCTCGGCTCAGGACGCCCGAAGCGCGTCCAGTATGGTCAACTCGGCCTCGGACAAGCGGACTTGAGCCGCATTCAGGTTCTCGTCGAGATGGGCCAGTGAGCCGGTGCCGGGCGTCGGGCACAGGACAGGCGAGCGGTGCAGCAGCCAGGCCAGGGCGATCTGGCCCCTGGTCGCGCCGTGCTGCCGGGCGATCTCGTCGAGGTCGGCCGCCGCCCGGCCGGTCAGGGCGCCGTTGGCCAGCGGGAACCAGGGCAGAAACGCCAGGCCGTGCGCCTCGCACAGCCCGAGCACCGCCTCCGACTCCCGGTCCAGAAGGTTGAAGCGGTTCTGCACCGAGGCGATGTCGGTCAACCGGAGCGCCGCTTCCACCTGTTCGGCCGAGACGGTGTCCAGACCGATGTGCCGGATCTTGCCCTCGCGCCGCAACTCGTCGAGCGCGCCCAGTTGTTCGGCCAGAGGCACCTCGGGGTCGAGCCGGTGCAGCTGGTACAGGTCGACGGTCTCCGTCCGCAGCCTTCGCAGGCTCGCCTCGCACATCGCCCGCAGTTGCTCGGGCCGCCCCGCGATGTGCCAGGCGCTGTCACTGGTCCGTACGACACCGCCCTTGGTCGCGACCACCACATCGGCCGGGTAGGGGTGGAGGGCCTCCGCGACGAGTTCCTCGGCGAGGTCCGGGCCGTAGTTGTCGGCGGTGTCGATCAGCGTGACACCCCGCTCGACCGCGCGGCGCAGCACGGCGAGCGCGTCCGCCCGCTCACCGCGCGGGCCCCAGTAGCCGGGCCCGGTGAGCTGCGCGGTACCGAGGCCGAGCCGCCGCAGGGACCGCTCACCGCCGAGTGCGAAGGTCTCAGAGATCATGCAGGCGACCGTATCCGACCACCCTCCACGCTTCGGCGGACGGGCCGAGTGGCGCAACCATGATGGAACGGGCCGAGCCGCACGAGGCCGAAATGGCCCAGTGATCAAAGACAACATTGGACCAGGGGTGAGGGCCATTACCGAGTTACGCTCGACCCATGACGGACACCACGACAAACCTCGCGCAGCGCATCACCGTCGACTTCTACTTCGACCCTGCCTGCCCCTTCGCCTGGATCACCTCCCGCTGGATGCTGGAGGTCGAACGGCACCGCGACATCGAGCTGAGATTCCGGCCGATGAGCCTCTACCTCCACAACATCGGCAATGAACTGCCCGACTGGTACCGGGACCTGGTCGACCGTTCGATCGGCCCCGTCCGGGTCGCCGTCGCGGCGGCCGAGGCGCACGGGGACGGCGTGCTGCGCGATCTGTACACCGCCTTCGGCACCCGCATCCACCAGGACAAGAACCAGGACTTCGACGAGGTGATCGCCCAGTCCCTCGCGGAGCTCGGTCTGCCCGCGGCCCTCGCCAAAGCCGCCCACGACCCGGCGTACGACGAGGCCGTGCGCCGCAGCCACGACGCGGGCAAGGACCCGGCCGAGGACGGCTACGTCGGTACCCCGACCATGCACGTCGACGGCAAGGTCTACTTCGGCCCGGTGCTCAGCTCGATCCCGCGCGACGAGGAGGCGGCCCGGCTCTTCGACAGTGTGCGCACGATCGCCGCGTACCCCGACTTCTTCGAGCTCAAGCGGACCCGGACGGGCTCCCTCCGCTTCGACTGAGGCCAACGCGCTAGCGCTGTCGCGTTTTTTCAATACCGGGGGAGAGGCGCGACGGCACGCTGGTCACATGAAGAACGAACACCGTGCCATGACCGAATGCGCAGCAGAGGCCGCCCGCATCGCGCGCGGCGTCACCCCCGGGCAGCTCGCCGGGCCCACTCCCTGCGGGGAGTGGGACGTGCGGGCGCTGGTCAACCACTGGGTCCTGTACACCGCGCACGGCCTGGAGCACCGAGCCCTGCGCACGCCGCTCCCCGACGAGCTCACCGCGCGCGACTTCACCGCCGACGCCGACTGGGCCGAGCGGTACGCCGCCCAGCTCGACCGGGCCGTGGCCGCGTGGGCCGACCCGGCCGTGTGGGAGGGGGAGGTCGATCTGGGCGGGACCGCGCTGGGTGCCGCGCACATCGCTTCGATGGTCGTCAAGGAGATGGTGGTGCACGGCTGGGACGTCGCGCGCGCCACCGGGCAGGAGGTGCGGATCTCGGAGGAGTCCGCCGCGTTCGTCCTGAAGGTCGTCGAGGACAACGCGGAGCTCTACCGCCAGTACCAGGGCTTCGCCGACCCGGTCGACCTGCCGCCCACGGCCGCCACTTTCGAGCGCGCCCTGGCTGCCTCCGGCCGCGACCCGCACTGGGGCGCCTGACCCCAAGCCGTCCTCAAGTGATCCGATGACTAAGGAGGGTTGACAAGAATCCGGACGAGAACCGGACCGATGTGTTGACCGTGGTACGTCAATGCTCCTACCTTTCCAGTGGCTCAGGGGGCCGGTCCCGTGAGCTCCCACTGGGAGGGAACATGCCCGCATCCCGGAGCGCGCCGCGGACGGCGCCCCGAAGAGCAGCCTCGGTCCTCGCGCTGGCGGCCGCGCTCGCTCTGGGCGTCCCGGGCCTCGCACCCTCGGCCACGGCACGCTCGCCGCACACCTCCTCCTCCGATGTGTACGTGTCCCCCACCGGGAGCGATTCCGCCGACGGCACCGCCCGGCACCCCGTGCGCGGCCTGCCGCGCGCCCGCGATCTCGCGCGCGGCCGGGCGGCGCACCAGACCGCCGATCTCACGGTCCACCTCGCGGCCGGTACGTACCGCACGGACGAGCCGCTCGAACTCGACGCCCGCGACTCCGGCCGGAACGGCCACCGCATCATCTGGCAGGGTGCGGGCGCCGGAGCCACCGTCATCAGCGGCGGCCGCAAGGTCGAAGGCTGGCAGCCGGTGTCCGGACGCCCCGGGCTCTGGTCCGCTCCAGCGCCCCAAGGCCTGAGCGACACCCGGCAGTTGTACGTCGACGGCGTGCGCGGCCAACGGGCCAGGGGTGAGGTGCCGGTCGGCCTCACCGTCACGTCCACGGGTTACACCGCGACCTCCGACGCCATCGCGCACTGGCGCCACCCCTCGGACGCCGAGTTCGTGTACACCAGCGGTGAGGCCCTCTGGAACGTCGAGCGCAACGGGCTCGGCCAGTGGACCGAACCCCGCTGCAGGATCGCCGGCGCCCAGGGCACCGCGATCACCATGGCCCAGCCGTGCTGGGACAACTCCAACAAGCGCGTCGAGTTCCCGGACCGGCCCGGCCGCACGGTGAGCATGGTCGGCCCCGGCAAGCTCACCAACAACGGCAAGGCGTCCTACGTCGAGAACGCCTACGAACTCCTCGACCAGCCCGGCGAGTGGTACCTCGACCGCACCGCGCACACCGTCTACTACCTGCCCCGCCAGGGCGAGGACCCGAGGAGCGCCGACATCGAGGCGGCCTCCGCCGAGAGACTCCTCGACGGCCACGGCACCGCGAAGGCCCCGATGCACGACGTCGCCTTCCAGGGGCTCCAGTTCAGCTACGCGACCTGGCTGACGCCCTCCGGCCCCGAGGGCTTCTCCGAGATCCAGGCCGGCTATACCATCACCGGCGCCAGGGGCTGGGCGACCCAGGGCCTGTGCGGCTTCACCCCGGGCGGCACCTGCCCCTTCGCCTCCTGGACGAAGATGCCGGGCAACGTGTCCTTCTCGTACGCGCGCGGCATAGACATCAGCGACAGTACCTTCGCGCATCTGGGCGCGGCAGGTCTCGAACTAGGCACGGGCACGACCAACTCCACGGTCAGGTCAAGCGTGTTCACCGACATCTCCGGCAACGGGATGGAGATCGGCGGCGTGGACGGGAAGGCCCCCGCGTCCGACATCCAGGTGACGAACAGTCATTTCTACTCCCTGCCCAGGGAGTTCCACGGCGGCGTCGGCATCCTCAACGGCTACACCCAGCACAACACCATCGCGCACAACCAGCTCGACCACCTGGGCTACAGCGCGATCTCGATGGGCTGGGGCGGCTGGCCCGACAAGATCGGCTCGCCCGCGACGCCCAACCCGAGCCACGACAACGCGGTGCGCGACAACCTGGTGTTCGACTACATGCAACTCCTCGACGACGGCGGGGGCGTGTACACCCAGGGCCTGACCGGCACGTCGATGGCCGACGGCGAGAAGGTCACCGGCAACGTCATCCACGACCAGTGGGGTCTGGGCAAGAGCGTCTACACGGACAACGGCTGCACGTACGAGACCGTCCAGGGCAACGTCCTGTACGGAGCCGCGTACGCAAATGTCGCCAGCCGCCACACCGACTACCGCGACAAGCTCGGCAACAACGACCCGACGCTGGTCAAGGACAACTGGTGGGAGGAGGGCACCGCCGACGGCAACAGCAAGGGCCTGGTGACGACGGGCAACCACATCATGGCCGCCCTCGCCGACGTGCCGCCGGACATCCTCGCGGGCGCCGGGATCGAGCTCGCGTACCGCTCGGTCCTCGACCGTACGACCCAGGCGGTCACCGTGCCCGAGGCACCCGCGCGCGTGGGCACGAGCACGGCGGGTGCGGACGCGTTGTACGTGACCTTCAACCCGACCTATGTGGACGGCGGTTCACCGCTGACCGGGTACACCGCGCACGCCCTGCGCCCCGACGGCACGGAGGCCGCGCGGGCGGACATCACGGCGGCCGACTTCAAGCGGCAGGCGTATGTGCGGATCGGCCAACTCCGCCCTGCCGAAGCCCCGTTCAGGGTCGTCGTCACCGCACGCAACGCCCACGGGGAGAGCGCCCCGTCGCTCGCCTCGGCACCGCTCGCGCCGAGCGCGGCCGTCGTGTTGCCGGGCGCGCCGACCGGGGTCAAGGCGCGGGCAGGCGCCGGGGCGGTGACAGTGGCGTGGACGCCGCCCGCGGCGACGGGTGACGCCAAGGTCATCGGCTACCGGATCACCGTGTCGGACGGACGGGTTGTCGACGTGTCCGGCCGGGACGTGCTGGTCACCCAGCCGACGGCGAAGGGGATGTTCCGGGTGGTGGGCGGGCTGACCTCCGGTAGGGCCTACACCTTCACGGTCGCGGCCGTCACGGCGGCGGGGGTGGGGCCGGGGGCCGCGACTGGATCTCTGACCCATTCGTGAGGCGGAAGCAAGCGGGGCGCAGGAGCGACCGGCCGTGTATCGGTCATGGCGGCACCTTGAGGGGCGGGCTGGCTCGGGAACTCTTGGGGTGGCAGGGGCAGGCGCATTTCAGCACTTCGACGGGCACCCAGCCCTGCTGGTCGCACACGTTGCCCGGGCCGGGACAGTGACGGTGCCCGTCCGACCAGTTGCTGTTGCGAGCCACTCGGCACTCGAGAGAGCGAGGGCAAGCAGCCACCCGCGCGCAGTTCAGGCCGTCAGTGCGGGGGTGTGAAGGCGCACCTTCGCCTCGTCATAGCGGAGGAGTAGCAGCCGGGCCAACTCCGGTGCCGCGCCCAGCACTTCGGCCAGGATGTCCGCCTCCGCCGCGCCCCGGGCGATCCGGTCCGGCAGGAAGCCGGGTGCGATGACGTACGGGGCGACGGCGACGCGCCGCACGCCCTGGGCCCGCAGTTCCCGTACGGCGTCTTCCGTACGGGGCAGGGCCGCGGAGGCGAACGCAGGCCGCACGGCGCACCAACCGGTGTGCCGCAGCTCCCGCGCAATTTCAGCGATCACTGCGATCGCCTCCGGGTCGGTGGAGCCCGCCGAGGCCAGGACGAGCCCGGTCGAGCTTTTGTCGGCGGGGTCGAGGCCCGCTTCGTGCAGCCGTCGCTCCAGGGTGGCGAGCAGCAGGGGGGAGGGGCCGAGGACGTCGGCGAGGCGGATGTTCAGGCGGGCCGGGGCCCGGTCGAGGACCGCCGGGATGTCCGCCTTGGCGTGGAAGGCCCGGGTCAGGAGGAGGGGGAGGGCCACCACGTCCTGTATGCCCTCCAGCGCGAGCCGGTCCAGGACCTGCGGGACCGACGGGGCGTTGAAGTCCAGGAAGCCCGTCTCCACGCGCACCCCCGGCCGCAGCAGGCGCACCCGCCGCACCAGGGCGTGCACCGTCGCGGCGTGCCGGGGATCGCGGCTGCCGTGGGCTATGACGAGGAGGACCGGGCGGTGCACGGGCGGCTCAGCCCTTCACGAGCAGACCGCGGCCGCGCAGCACCCTGCGCTCCAGCGGGCTGAAGATCAGCAGGTCGATGGCGATGCCGACGAGCAGGATCAGGATGATCGCCAGGAAGATGCCGGGCATGTCGGAGTTGTTGCGGCCGTTCTCCAGCAACTGGCCGAGCCCGAGGCCCAGATCGGGCGAGGAGGCGATGATCTCGGCGGCCATCAGCGAACGCCAGGAGAAGGCCCAGCCCTGCTTGAGCCCCGCGAGGTAGCCGGGCAGTGCGGCCGGCATCAGGATGTGCCAGGCTCCGCGCACCCCGGTCGCGCCAAGGGTGCGGCCCGCGCGCAGATACAGCGGCGGCACCTGGTCGACGCCGGAGACCAGACCGTTGGCGATCGAGGGGACCGCGCCGAGCAGGATCACGGCGTACATCATCGAGTCGTTCAGGCCGAGCCAGAGCACGGCCGGCGGGACCCAGGCCACCGACGGCAGCGACTGGAGCCCGGACAGGATCGGGCCGATCGCCGCCCGCACGAACTTGACCCGGGCGACCAGCAGACCGAGCGGTGTGCCGATGGCCAGGGCGAGCAGGAAGCCGAGCAGGCCGCGCGAGACGCTGGTCCACACGACGTCGAGCAGCGTGCCCTGGAGCCACATGTCCTTCAGGCTCGACAGCACGGCGGACGGCGCGGGCAGCTTGTACTCGTCGGTGACCTTCGCCGTGACCAGGACCTGCCACACCACCAGGACGAGCGCGACCGCGGTCAGCGGGGGCAGCACCTTCTTGACCAGCACCTCGCGCACCGGTGTGCGGTGGGTCTGGACGGTTTCGAGCGCGTCGAGCCCGGCTTCGAGGCTGCCGAGGTCGGGGGAGTCCTTGACGTCAGTGGTCTCAGTGCTGGCCATGGCGGCGGATCTCCCCACGCAGTTGTTCAGTGATCTCGACGGAGAGCTCCGCCACTTCGGCGTCCTCGATGCGGCGCGGCTGGTCGATGTCCACCGTCCACTCGTGGGCCACCCGGCCGGGCCGCGAGGAGAGCAGCACCACGCGCTGCGCGAGCCGCACCGCCTCGCGCACGTTGTGCGTCACGAAGAGGACCGACAGATTTGTCTCGCGCCAGATGCGGGTCAGCTCGTCGTGCAGCACGTCGCGGGTGATCGCGTCGAGGGCCGCGAACGGCTCGTCCATCAGGAGCAGCTGGGAGTCCTGGGCGATCGCGCGGGCCATCGCGACCCGCTGGCGCATGCCGCCGGACAGCTCGTGCACGCGCTTGCCGTACGCGCCCTGGAGGCGGACCAGGGCGAGGAGTTCCTCGGCCCGCTCGCGTCGGTCGTTCTTGGGCACCCCGCGCAGCCTGAGGGCCAGCTCGATGTTCTTGCCCGCGGTCAGCCACGGGAACAGGGCGTGCTCCTGGAACATCAGGGCGGGCCGCCCGCCGGGAGTCTCGATGGTGCCCGCGGTCGGCGCGTCCAGGCCCGCCACCAGGTTGAGGAGCGTCGACTTTCCGCAGCCGGAGGCGCCCAGGAGGGTGACGAACTCGCCCGGCGCGACGTCGAGCGAGATGTCGTCGAGGACGAGCTGCGGTCCCGCGGGACCGTTGAAGGACTTCGAGACATGCCCGATCCGGGCGGCGTACTCGTGCGCTGCCGCCGTGCGGTCCGTGGCCTTGGCGAGTGCGGTGGCCATGGTCGTCACCTCCTGGGAAACCTGTGAACCGGCTGGGTGGTGGGACTAGTTGACGCCGAGGCCGGCGTCGCCGACCTCAGGCCTGCCCAGGGACTTGAGGACCTTGTTGAGCGGGTCCAGGTCGTAGATGCCCTTGAGGTCGGGCTTCTTGAGGAGGCCGGCCTTCACCGCGTGGTCGGCCTGCGCCTGGAGGCTGGCCGCCAGCGGGTCGTCCAGGGGCTGGATGGACTTCCACGCCGGGTCGATGATGTCCGCCGGAAGCGCCTTGCCGGAGAGCTTCTTGAGCGCGGCGTTCGCCGAGGCCTTCGCGTCGTCGGGGTGGGTGGCGATCCACTCGTTGGTCTTCACCGAGCCGCGCAGGACCGCCTCGACGACGTCGGGGTGCTCCTTGAGGAACTTCTGCGACACGATGATGTTGGTGATCACGAACTGGTGGTCCGGCCACAGGTCGGACTCGTCGACGAGGACCTTGCCGCCCTCCTGGACCAGCTTGGAAGCGGTCGGCTCGGGCACCCAGGCGCCGTCGATCGAACCGGACTTGTAGGCATCCGGGGTGATCTTGTTGTCGGTGCGGACCACGTTGACGTCGCCCTTGCCGCTCTGCGCGTCGACCTTCCAGCCCTTGTCGGCCAGCCAGTTCAGGAACGCCACGTCCTGGGTGTTGCCGAGCTGCGGGGTCGCGATGTTCTTGCCCTTGAGCTCGTCCACCGACTTGATCTTGCTGGGGTTGACCACCAGCTTCACACCGCCGGAGGCCGAGCCGCCGATGATGCGCAGGCTCTGCCCCTTCGACTTGGTGTAGCCGTTGATGGCCGGCGAGGGGCCGATCCAGCCGATGTCGATCGAGCCCGCGTTGAGGGCCTCGATCTCGGAGGGCCCCGCGTTGAAGGTGGACGTCTTGACCGTGGTGCCGCCCAGCTCCTTCTGGAACAGCCCCTCCTGCACGCCGACCAGCGCCGTGGCGTGGGTCAGGTTCGGGAAGTAGCCGATCTTCACGGAGTCGGCGGAGAGCTTCTTGCCGTCCGCGGCGGGTGCGGCCTTCCCGGCGTCGTTCTTGTCGGAGGCGGAGCCGTAGCCGCAGGCGGCGAGCGCTCCGAACAGCAGGGGCAGGGTGGCGGCGGCGACGAGGCTGCGCCTCAAAGCGGAGCTGGCAGGCACGGGAGGGTGTCCTCTCGGAGGCCCGGTGCTTACGTCCGGCGGAGTCTCAACTCCGGGACGCGGCCGGGAAGTCGGCAGGTCTTCGGCGGTGCGGGCGGTGCTGGTGGTGCATCCGGGCGCGCGAGCGGTGCGCGTACGTCATCGCGCACATCGGGCAACCCCGCCCTGGCCGCTGCCGAGGGCGCCGCTGCCCACGCGGCCGCCCTCCTTCGCGAAGGTCGAGTAGACGTCGTGACGGTGCAGGAGAAGTTGCAGCATCAGAAGTCCCAGCCCGCTTCGTCCTCGACGGAGGCGGGAGCCTTGTGGGTGGCGAACGACTCGCCCGCCATCCCGGCCGCGAGCGTGGTGCCGTCCGCCGGGTCGATCAGCAGGAACGAGCCGGTGCGCCGCGAGTCGGCGTACGAGTCGAGCGCGAGCGGCTCGGCGGTGCGCACCAAGACCCGGCCGATGTCGTTGGCGACGAGCCGGCCCGGGGCCGGATGCTGGGAGAGGTCGTCCAGGGTGAGCCGGGACGGGATCTCCTTGACGATCGCCTTGACCGTGCGGGTGGTGTGCTTGAGCAGCACCCGCTGACCCACCGTCAGGGGCTGGTCGGCCACGTGGCAGACGGTCGCCTCGACGTCCTGGGTGGTGGCGGGCGCGTCCCCGCTCGGCACGATCAGGTCGCCGCGCGAGATGTCGATGTCGTCCTCCAGGAGGAGGGTGACGGACTGCGGCGTCCACGCGATGTCGACGGACTCGCCGAGCAGGTCGATCCCCGCGATCCTGCTGGTGCGCCCCGAGGGGAGCACGGTCACCGGCTCGCCGACCCGGAACGTACCGGCGGCGATCTGGCCCGCGTAGCCCCGGTAGTCCGGGAGCTCGGCGGTCTGCGGCCGGATCACGTACTGCACGGGGAGGCGCGCGTGGCAGGAGGTCAGGTCGTGGCTGACCGGGACCGTCTCCAGGTGCTCCAGAACGGTGGGGCCGCCGTACCAGTCCATGTTGGCGCTGGGCTCCACCACGTTGTCCCCGGCGAGCGCCGAGATCGGGATCGCCGTGATCTCCGGAACGCCCAACTCGCCGGCGTACGCGGTGAATTCCTCGGCGATCTTCGCGAAGACCTTCTCCTCGTACGCCACCAGGTCCATCTTGTTGACGGCGAGGACCACGTGCGGGACGCGGAGCAGGGCCGCGACGGCCGCGTGCCGGCGGGTCTGCTCGATGACGCCGTTGCGGGCGTCGACCAGGACCACGGCGAGGTCGGCGGTGGAGGCTCCGGTCACCATGTTGCGGGTGTACTGCACGTGCCCGGGGGTGTCGGCCAGGATGAACCGGCGCCGGGGGGTCGCGAAGTAGCGGTAGGCCACGTCGATGGTGATGCCCTGCTCGCGCTCGGCCCGCAGGCCGTCGGTGAGCAGCGCCAGGTCGGGCGCCTCCTGGCCGCGCTTGAGCGAGGCCGCCTCGACGGCTTCGAGCTGGTCGGTCAGGACCGACTTCGAGTCGTGCAGGAGCCGGCCCACCAGGGTGGACTTGCCGTCGTCGACGGACCCGGCGGTCGCGAAGCGCAACAGGGTGGTGGCCGACAGATCGGCCAACTGCACTGCGGTGTCAACGGAGTTGGACATTTAGAAGTACCCCTCGCGCTTGCGGTCTTCCATCGCGGCCTCGGACATCTTGTCGTCGGCGCGGGTGGCGCCCCGCTCGGTGAGCCTCGATGCGGCGATCTCGGTGATGACGGCGTCCAGCGTCGTCGCGTCGGAGTCGACGGCACCGGTGCAGGACATGTCGCCCACGGTGCGGTAGCGCACCAGGCGGGTCTCGACCGTCTCGTCGGCCTTGGGGCCGCCCCACTCGCCGGCGGTCAGCCACATCCCGGACCGCTGGAACACCTCGCGCTCGTGGGCGAAGTAGATCTGGGGCAGGTCGATGTCCTCGCGGGCGATGTACTGCCACACGTCCAGCTCGGTCCAGTTGGACAGCGGGAACACGCGGACGTGCTCACCGGGGGCGTGCCGGCCGTTGTAGAGCTGCCACAGCTCGGGGCGCTGGCGGCGCGGGTCCCACTGCGAGAACTCGTCGCGCAGCGAGAACACCCGCTCCTTGGCGCGGGCCTTCTCCTCGTCCCGGCGGCCGCCGCCGAACACCGCGTCGAAGCGGTGCCGCTGGATGGCCTCGGTCAGCGGCACCGTCTGCAGCGGGTTGCGCGTGCCGTCGGGGCGCTCGCGCAGCTTGCCCGCGTCGATGTACTCCTGCACCGAGGCGACGTGCAGGCGCAGGCCGTGCTCGGCCACCACCCGGTCGCGGTAGGCGAGGACCTCGGGGAAGTTGTGCCCGGTGTCCACGTGCAGCAGCGTGAAGGGAACGGCCGCCGGGGCGAACGCCTTCAGCGCCAGGTGCAGCATGACGATCGAGTCCTTGCCGCCGGAGAAGAGGATCACCGGCCGCTCGAACTCACCCGCCACCTCGCGGAAGATGTGCACCGCCTCGGACTCCAGAGCGTCCAGGTGGCTGAGCGCGTACGGGCTGTCGACGCCCTCGGTCACGGTGACTGCCGACGTCATGCCAGGCCCCTCTCGGTGAGCAGCGCGAGAAGCGATGCCGCGGACTCCTGCACGGTCTGGGTGTGCGACTCGATCCGCAGATCCGGCGCCTCGGGCGCCTCGTACGGGTCGTCGACGCCGGTCAGACCGCTGATCTCGCCCGCCGCCTGCTTGGCGTACAGACCCTTGACATCGCGTACGGAGCAGACCTCCACCGGGGTTGCCACGTGCACCTCCAGATAGGCGGTGCCCTCGCTCTGGTGGCGCTTGCGCACCGCCTCGCGGCTGTCCGCGTACGGGGCGATCACCGGGACGAGCGCCTTCACGCCGTTGGCGGCGAGCAGTTCGGCGACGAAGCCGATCCGCTGCACATTGGTGTGCCGGTCCTCGCGGCTGAAGCCGAGGCCCGCCGAGAGGAACTCGCGGATCTCGTCGCCGTCGAGCACCTCCACGCGGTGGCCGCCCTCGCGCAGCCGGCCCGCGAGCTCGTACGCGATGGTGGTCTTGCCGGCGCTCGGCAGACCGGTCAGCCAGATGGTGGCTCCCGCCTCCGTCACGCTCATCGAAGTCTCCTGATCACTCTTCTGACGGTCCGTCATCCGTGCAGCCCGCACTCGGTCTTGTTGCGTCCGGCCCAGCGCCCGGCGCGCGCGTCCTCGCCCTCGGCGACCCGGCGGGTGCAGGGCGCGCAGCCGATCGACGGGTAGCCGTCCATGAGGAGGAGGTTGGTGATCACACCGTGCTCCGCGATGTAGGCGTCCACGTCGTCCTGCGTCCAGCGGGCGATCGGCGACACCTTGACCTTCTGCCGCTTCTCGTCCCAGCCGACGACCGGGGTGTTCGCCCGGGTCGGGGACTCGTCGCGGCGCAGCCCGGTGGCCCAGGCGGAGTACGCACCGAGGCCCTCCTCCAGGGGCTTGATCTTGCGCAGGGCGCAGCACAGATCGGGGTCGCGGTCGTGCAGCTTCGGGCCGTACTCGGCGTCCTGCTCGGCCACCGTCTGACGGGGCGTCAGCGTGATCACGTTGACGTCCATCACCTCGGCGACGGCGTCGCGGGTGCCGATGGTCTCGGGGAAGTGGTAGCCGGTGTCGAGGAATACCACGTCAACGCCGGGCATCGCGCGCGAGGCGAGGTGGGCCACGACCGCGTCCTCCATGGAGGAGGTGACGCAGAACCGCTTGCCGAAGGTGTCGGCCGCCCACCGGAGGATCTCCAGGGGGGAGGCCTCTTCGAGGTCCCGGCCCGCCTGCTCGGCGAGTGCCTTGAGCTCCCCGGCGGTGCGCTCATCGGTCCGAGTGGCCGTCATATCGCTTCCCCTCCACGCTCGTTGCGCTGGACTCCGCGGGCGAGCAGCCCGAGGAACTTCAGCTGGAAGGCCCGGTTGCACGCCGCGCATTCCCACGCGCCGTGTCCGCTCTCGTTGGGACGCAGGTCCTCGTCACCGCAGTACGGGCAGTGGAAGGGGGCCGCACGCTCGCTCATGGCTGCTCCTTTCGCTGTCGTTCGCCGCGGCTCACGACAGGGCCTCCTCGCTCGCGCGGGCGGTCCAGGCGGCGAACCGCTCGCCCTCGGTGCGCTCCGCCTGGAAGCGCGTGAGGACCCGCTCGACGTAGTCGGGCAACTCGGCCGAAGTGACCTTGAGGCCCCGGACCTTGCGGCCGAAGCCGGCTTCCAGGCCGAGCGCGCCGCCCAGGTGCACCTGGAAGCCCTCGACCTGATTGCCCTCGCTGTCCAGGACCAGCTGGCCCTTGAGGCCGATGTCGGCGACCTGGATGCGGGCGCAGGAGTTGGGGCAGCCGTTGATGTTGATGGTGATGGGCTCGTCGAACTCCGGGATGCGGCGCTCCAGTTCGTCGATGAGCGAGGCGCCGCGCGCCTTCGTCTCGACGATGGCCAGCTTGCAGAACTCGATGCCGGTGCAGGCCATGGTGCCGCGCCGGAACGGCGAGGCGTTGACCTTGAGGCCGAGCGCCTCCAGACCGGAGACGAGCGAGTCGACGCGGTCCTGCGCGACGTCGAGCACGATCAGCTTCTGCTCGGCGGTGGTACGCAGGCGGCCCGAGCCGTGCGTCTCGGCGAGCTCGGCGATCTTGCTCAGGGTGGCGCCGTCGACGCGTCCGACGCGGGGCGCGAAGCCGACGTAGAAGCGGCCGTCGTTCTGGCGGTGCACCCCGAGGTGGTCGCGCCAGACGTCCCCCGGCTGCTCGGGCGCGGGCCCGTCGAGCAGTTCGCGCTTGAGGTACTCGTCCTGGAGGACCTGGCGGAACTTCTCCGGACCCCAGTCGGCGACCAGGAACTTCAGGCGGGCACGGGTGCGCAGGCGGCGGTAGCCGTAGTCGCGGAAGATCGAGATGACGCCCTCGAAGACGTCCGGCACCTCGTCCAGGGGCACCCAGGCGCCGAGCCGCACGCCGAGCTTGGGGTTGGTGGACAGGCCGCCGCCGACCCACAGGTCGAAGCCGGGCCCGTGCTCGGGGTGCTCGACGCCGACGAACGCGACGTCGTTGATCTCGTGCGCGACGTCCAGCTGCGGCGATCCCGAGACGGCCGACTTGAACTTGCGGGGCAGGTTGGAGAAGGCCGGGTTGCCGATGAAGCGGCGCTGGATCTCGTCGATGGCCGGGGTGCCGTCGATGATCTCGTCCGCGGCGATCCCGGCGACGGGCGATCCGAGGATGACACGCGGGGTGTCGCCGCAGGCCTCGGTGGTGGACAGGCCGACCGCTTCGAGGCGGTTCCAGATCTCCGGGACGTCCTCGATGCGGATCCAGTGGTACTGGATGTTCTGCCGGTCGGTGAGGTCGGCGGTGCCGCGCGCGAACTCCTGCGAGATCTCGCCGATCACCCGCAGTTGCTCGGTCGTCAGCCGGCCGCCGTCGACGCGGACGCGGAGCATGAAGTACTCGTCGTCCAGCTCCTCCGGCTCCAGGATCGCGGTCTTGCCGCCGTCGATGCCCTGCCGGCGCTGGGTGTAGAGCCCCCACCAGCGCATCCGGCCGCGCAGGTCGTTGGGGTCGATCGAGTCGAAGCCGCGCTTGGAGTAGATCGTCTCAATGCGTGTCCGCACATTGAGACCGTCGTCGTCCTTCTTGAACTGCTCGTTCCCGTTGAGGGGCGTGAAGTGGCCGACGGCCCACTGGCCTTCACCACGGTGGCGGCCCGGCTTGCGGCGGGGCGTCGTGGGGGCAGGGTTTTCTGGGCTGGCGGCCATGGCGTATGTCCTTCGGGACTGCGGGTGGGCGGCTCTGACCTGCACACTCGCGCTTCGGCGCGGCGGTGCGCAGTCAGGTACTGAGGGAAAGGGATCGCGGCGTTGCTGGAGGCGTCAGCGTGCCGGACAGATGGCGCTGGACATGCGGCCGAGGTCGACGTGCCGCCGACTCACCAAGGCAATTCCAGTTCCAGACATGACGGAAGCGTGTCACGGGACTTTGGACCCAGTCCACCACTATCCATAATGTGGACATTAGTGTCCCGGATGGTGGGACGGTGTGTTCCGGGTCACCCGCGGGCCGTGCCCGCGTGCCTCAGAACGCCCCCGGCCAGGGACCCGGCGCGGCCGCGTCCTCGGCCTGCTCCTCCTTGGTCTCGAAGAGCTTGAAGCCGCGCCGCAGATAGTTGTCCATGGCGTGCTCCCCGTCCAGTGAGCAGGTGTGCAGCCACACCCGCTCGGTGGCGGGAAGCTCCGGCCAGCGCTCGGCCAGGTCCCAGGCCCGCCGGATCCCGTACGACAGGAGGTGGCCGCCGATCCGCCGGCCGCGGAAGGCGGGGATCAGGCCGAAGTAGACGATCTCGACCGAGCCGCCGGGCTGTGCCTCCAGCTCGACGTAGCCCGCGGGCGTCCCCCGGTCGTAGGCGACCCAGGTCTCCGTGCCCGGCTTCGCCAGGGCCCGCTCCCACTCGGCGTACGACATGCCCAGGCGGTCGGTCCACATGATGTCGCCGCCGACCGCCGTATAGAGGAAGCGGCTGAACTCCGGCGAGGGGACCTCGGCGCGCACGATCGTGACGTCGCCGGACGGCTCGGCGGCCGGGCGCAGATCGTCGAGGGAGGTCTGTTCGAGGGACCAGGTGGTCACGGTGATACTCATGCGGCCCAGGCAATCACGCGGCGCGCGATGCTTCCAACGCAGGTCAGGGGCGGCGGCCCCGGGCCAGTCTCACCGCCGGGGACGAGGAGTGGGGGAGCAGGTCCGCCGGGCGCTCCGGGTGGATCACCTCCACCTGTACGTCCTCGCTGAAGCGGTACGGGCGGTGCGCGAGGACCTCCGCGAGACCGCGGCGAAGGCGTGACATCTCGGCCCGTACGGTCACCGTGCGCGTCGGGTCCTCGAAGATGTCCTGCGCGAGCTGGGCGGCGCTGCGGCCCTCCCGGTTCTGGGCCAGGACGAACAGCAGCTCGGCGTGGCGGGGGCTGAGCTCCTGCGTCCAGCTGCCCGCGTCGCCCGAGACGGTCACCGAGCAGCGCCGGGCCCGGCTGAGGTCGAGCACGACCCGCCGGTCCTTCGAGGCGCCCGCGCCGCCGCCCTCCCCGTCGACCTGCACGAGCCGGCCGCCCGGCAGCGGCTCGACGGTGCACATGCCGAGCGAGGGCAGCCATACCCGGCCCGAGCGCGGCGACCTCGGCAGCGCGAGCCGGTCGGTGGGCGGCATACCGGTGACCGCGGCCACCCAGCCGTTGTCGTCGACGGCGAGCGCCCGCCCGCCGATCCGGCACAGGACGGGCGCGGCCACCGTGCGCAGCCGGTCGAGGGCGGCGAAGTGCCGGTTGCGCAGCTCGGCCACGGCGAGCCGGGTCACCGACGTCACGAAGGACAGCGTGGCCGGGTGCATGCTGCTGAGCGGCCCGCTGATGTCCACCACCCCCAGCAGCCGCCCGTCGCGCGGGTCGACGATGGGCGCGCCCGCGCAGGTCCAGGCATGGTGGGCGGCCACGAAGTGCTCGGCCGAGAACACCTGCACCGGCCGGCCGGTGACGAGCGGAGTGCCCACCCCGTTGGTGCCGACGACCGCCTCGCTCCAGTCGGCACCCACCTCGAATCCCAGGGTGTCGGCCAGTTTCAGGACCGAGGGGTGCCCCTCGCGCCACAGCAGCCGCCCCTCGGCGTCCGAGACCACCATGATGTGCTGCGCGGCGTCCGCGACCGACACCAGAGCGTCCCGCAGCACCGGAAGGACCTCGGTCAACGGCGAGTGCTGTCTGCGCCGTTCGACCTCGGCCAGGGAAAGCAGCCCGGCATGGTTCTCGCCGTCCGGACTGAGCCCGCTGTCGAGCACCCGCCGCCAGGACTCCTCGATGTCCGTACGCGGCACGACCTTGGTGCGCCGGCCCTCGAGGGCGGCCGCGCGCATGCTCTTGAGGAGCCGGGTCGCCTCCCGGGAGTCCATCGCGGCCAGCCGGGCCACGTCGAGCGTGTTGGTCTCCACGGAATCCTCCTGCTGTCGACACCGGCGTCCGTCAGGTACTGAGCCCCGCGTGTCCTGAATTCATCGTGCCCGTCCGGGAGTTGGCGCGGGGCGATATGCCCCACATGGTTGCAACCCTTTGCAACTCTCGCGAACGGCCCCGCCTGGGTACGAAGGTGGGAGAGCACCGGTAGTCCGGTCGTCATGCTCCCCCCGTGGACGCATGAAGAGCGCGGGGGTGGTGCCGTGTCGGCGCAGCACCACCCCCGACGGACCCTTCCGGCCGCGGTGCGGCCCTTCTCTCACACCTCGGCGCGGGCCCGCTCCACCACGGACGCCAGATCCAGCGAGTGCGGCAGCGTCCCGAACGCCGCCCCCCAGTCGCCGCCGAGCCGCGAGGCACAGAACGCGTCCGCGACCTGAGGCGGAGCCCAGCGCACGAGCAGTGAACCCTGGAGCACAAGCGCCATCCGCTCCACCAGGCGCCGCGCCCGCGCCTCGATGCCGTCCAGGTCGGACAGTTCGGTCAGCAGGTCCTTGATCGCCGCGTCCAGGCGGTGGTCCGCGCCGCGCGCCGTGCCGACCTCCTGGAGGAAGGCGTTGATCGCCTGCGGCTCGCGCTGGAGCGCCCGCAGCACGTCCAGGGCCTGGACGTTGCCCGAGCCCTCCCAGATCGAGTTCAGCGGAGCCTCCCGCAGCAGCCGCGGCATCCCGGACTCCTCGACGTACCCGTTGCCGCCGAGGCATTCGAGCGCCTCGCCCGCCACCGGCGTACACCGCTTGGTGACCCAGTACTTCGCGGCAGGCACCGCAAGGCGCAGAAACGCCCGCTCCTCCTCGGTGTCGGCGTCGTAGGCGGCCGCCAGCCGCAGTGCGAGCGTGGTGGCCGCCTCCGACTCCAGGGCCAGATCGGCGAGCACGTTGCGCATCAGCGGCTTCTCGACGAGCAACCCACCGAACGCACTTCGGTACGAGGCGTGGTGGACCGCCTGCGCGACGGCCTGCCGCATGATCGCCGCCGAGCCGATCACACAGTCGAGCCGGGTCGCCGCCACCATCTCGATGATGGTGCGCACCCCGCGCCCCTCCTCACCGACCCGGCGCGCCCACGTCCCGTCGAACTCGACCTCGCTCGACGCGTTCGACTTGTTGCCCAGCTTGTCCTTGAGCCGCTGGATCGCGAACACATTGCGCGTGCCGTCCGCCAGAACCCGCGGCACCAGGAAACAGGTGAGCCCGCCCGGCGCCTGGGCCAGGACCAGGAAGCCGTCGCTCATCGGCGCCGAACAGAACCACTTGTGCCCGGTCAGGACGTACTCGCCGTCGGCGGAGAGCGGCACCGCGGACGTCGTGTTCGCCCGTACGTCGCTGCCGCCCTGCTTCTCCGTCATGCCCATCCCGAAGAGCACCCCGCCCTTCTCGGCGGCCGGCCGCAGCCCCTCCTCGTACACGTGCGAGGTGAGCCGCGGCTCCCACTCGGCGGCGAGCGCCGGGTCGGTGCGCAGCGCGGGCACCGCCGCGTGCGTCATGGAGACCGGGCATCCGTGCCCGCCCTCGGCCTGCGTCCACACCAGGAATCCGGCCGCCCGACGCACATGTCCGGCGGGCCGCCCCCAGGCGTCGGTGAGCCCGGCGGACACCGCCTTGCCGAGCAGCCGGTGCCAGCTGGGATGGAACTCGACCTCGTCGATGCGGTTGCCGTACCGGTCGTGGGTGCGCAGCTTCGGCGGGTTCTCGTTCGCCAGCACACCCCACTCCTGGGCCTGGGCCGATCCCGCGGTCCGTCCGAGGCCCGCGAGCTCCTCGCGTACCTCGTCGACGAACTCCGGCTCGGTGTGCCGCTCGACCGCCTCGGCCAGGGCCCGGTCGGCGGTGAAGACGTCGTACCCCACCAGGGGCGGAGCCTGGTTGGTCACTGTGTGGGTGGTGGCTGCCATGCCGCTACGGTAAGGACGTGCAGCCAGCAAATGAAACACCCGAGCGGACATCCGGCCGCCTTCATCGGGCCCGCGTCCTCTACCGCAACGTCTCGAAGCGGAAACTGGGCTGGCTGCTCCTCAAGGACACCGTCAACTCCTGCGTCGAATACCGCATCCTGGGCCTGGCCGCCGAGGCCGCCTTCTTCACGCTCCTCTCGCTGCCTCCGCTGCTGCTCAGTGTCATCGCGCTGCTCGGCTACGTGGACGGCTGGACCAGCACCCACACCGTCGCCAGCATCGAGCAGAACATCCTCAACGCGGCCGGAACCGTCCTGTCCGACCGCGGCGTGCACGAGTTCGCCCAGCCGCTCCTCGACGACGTCACCAAGGGCAAACGCCCGGAAATCGTCTCCATCGGCTTCGCCATCGCCCTGTGGTCGGGCTCGCGCGCGGTCAACGTCTTCATCGACACCATCACCGTGATGTACGGCCTCGACGGGCACCGCGGCATCGTCAAGACCCGGATGCTCTCGCTGCTCCTGTACATCGTCGCGCTCCTGATCGGCGCGGTCGTGCTGCCGCTCGCGGTGGTCGGCCCGGACCGGGTGGTGGAGCTGGTCCCGTGGGGCACGGACGTGATCAGCTTCCTGTACTGGCCGACGATGATCCTGCTGTCCATCGCGTTCCTGACCACCCTCTTCCACGTCTCGGTGCCGGTCCGCTCGCCGTGGATCGAGGACGTGCCGGGCGCCCTGGTGGCCCTCGCGATGTGGGTGCTCGGCTCCTTCCTGCTGCGGATCTACCTGACCAGCACGGTCGAGGGCCCCACCATCTACGGCTCGCTCGCGGCCCCCATCGCGGTGCTGCTGTGGATCGGCATCTCGGCGTTCGCGGTCCTGGTCGGCGCGGCGGTCAACGCGGCCATCGACCGGGTCTGGCCGTCGGTCGCCACGGCCGCCGCCCGCGCCGCCAGCGACCGGGTGCGCACCGCGCAGGCCGCCCAGCTCGTGGCCCGCTCCCAGCCGGTCCAGCCGATGCTCTTCGAGGACGGGGAGGACGGCGACGAGGCGGGCGACCCCGGGATGCCGTCCGAGTTCCCCGAGCGCTGGTCGAAGTTCCTGCCCCCGGACGACGTGAAGTCCCGCCTGCACACCGCGAAGAAGCCCGAGGACAAGCCGCGGGAGAAGCCCCCGCGCGACCACGAGAAGCCCTCGCGCGACCACGAGAAGTCCCCGCGCGACCACGACTGACCGGCAGGCGTGACAGGCCCGGGACTACCCTCGAAGCATGTACCGAGAGCGGCCGTCACAGCTGTCCGGCGCCTTCGTGTGGACCTGGACCGTGGCCGACGGCGACGCCCGCCCCGTCCTTCCGGACGGCTGCATGGATCTGCTCTGGTGCCAGGGCCGCCTCCTGGTGGCGGGCCCCGACACCCACGCCTACGTGCCCGAAGCCGCCCCCGGCACGCGGTACGCCGGGATCCGGTTCGCGCCCGGTGCCGGCCCCGCCGTCTTCGGCGTCCCGGCGCACGAACTGCGCGACACCAGGGTCCCGCTCGACGGGATCTGGCCCGGCGCCGAGGTGCGCACCCTTGCCGACCGGATCGGCGAGGCGGCCCGCCCGGCCGCCGCCCTCGAAGCCGTAGCCCTGGCGAAGGCACCCTGCCCCGACCCGCTGACCCGCGCGGTGGCGCACCGCCTCGCCGCCGGACGGAGCGTGCGGGCCACCGCCGCCGAGGCCGGCCTCGGCGCCCGCCAGCTGCACCGCCGCTGCCTCGACGCCTTCGGGTACGGACCGAAGACGCTGGCCCGCATCCTGCGCCTCCAGCGCGCCCTGGACCTCGTACGCCGCGGCATGCCGTACGCCGAGGCCGCGCTCGCCGCCGGCTGCACCGATCAGGCGCACCTCGCCCGCGAGATGCGCGCGCTGGCCGGGATGACGCTGACGGACTACGCGAGCGCGGCGAACAGCGAGACCTCCACACCGTCCGGGTCGTGGACGACCGCATAGCGCTGGCCCCAGAACGCGTCCCACGGCTTGAGGTGGCCGTCGTACCCGGCCGACATGAGCGCCTCGTACGTCGCGTCGACCTCGGCGGGCGAGTCACAGGCGAAGGCAAGGCCCGTACGGCCGCCGCCCGCGGGCCGCGTCCAGTCGGGGTCGAAGGAGCGGACGGTGTCCTCGGTGTCCCACAGGACCCGCGTGCCGCCGGGAAGCGTGCACTCCACATGCGGCTGGTCGTCCGCTTCGGCCGGAACGTCCAGGCCGAGGCGGCGGTAGAAGGCGAGCGATGCGGCCATGTCGGCCGCTACCAGGCCGATGGCGTCGAGTCGTGGAGTCATGCCCTCACCGTAGGCAGCGCGGCCGAGGCGGGTCTTGTACGAAACGGACACGCGGCGGCCGTCAGAGGTCGTTGCCCGCGTACGACAGGTTGAAGCTCTTGTTGGCGAGGGGGAAGTCCGGGACGATCGTGTCCGCCAGGGCGACCGGCAGCGCCGGCCAGTTGAAGAACGACGGGTCCACCGGCTTCACCCGGGTCAGCGTCCCGTCGGGGGCGAGCTCGACGCGGGTGGTGATCGCCCCGCGCCAGCCCTCGACGATCCCGGTTCCGCTCGGCCCGGCAGGGTGCCTCGGCAGCGGCACCGTCATGTCGCCGGGCCGCAGCTCCGCCGCGAGCAGTGCCGCGAGTTCGAGCGAGGCCTGCGCCTCCTCGGCCCGCACCAGGAACCGCGCGAGCACATCGCCCGAGGCCTGCGTAGCGGGCACCTGCGGGCGGCCCTCGGTGGTGAAGGGATGGTCGAAGCGCGCGTCGGCGCTCAGGCCGCTCGCCCGCGCCACATAGCCCAGGCACCCCAGGTCCCGCGCCGCCTGTGCGCTGAGCGCGGCCGTGCCGGTGAACCGGTCGCGTACCGTCGCATGGCCGAGGGCGAGCTCCGTGATCTCCCCGAGGTCCACGGCGACGCGCGCCAGCAGAGCCGGGTCCGGCACCGAGGCGAGGCGGGCGCCGCCGGGCACGACCGCGCCGCGCAGCAGCCGGTGCCCGGTCGTCGCGTCGGCGAGCCGCAGCAACTGCTCGCGGATGCGCAGCGCATGGGAGTTGAGGACACCGTGGCCGACGTCGTTGCAGAGCGCGCCGAGGTCGGCGACGTGATTGTGCAGCCGCTCCAGTTCGAGCACCAGCGCCCGGGCCCGGCGGGCCTCCTCGGGCACCTCGACGCCGTACGCCTCCTCGACCGCTAGGCAGTACGCGAGCCCGTGCCCGACCGCGGTGTCCCCGCTGACGCGCTCGGCGAGCCGCATCCCGCCCGCCGCGTCCCGCCCCTCGAAGAGCTTCTCGATCCCCTTGTGCACGAACCAGAGCCGCGCCTTGAGCCGGATGATGGTCTCGCCGACCACCGAGAACCGGAAGTGCCCCGGCTCGATGAGCCCGGCGTGCACGGGACCCACCGGGATCTCGTACACCCCGTCCCCCTCGACCGCCAGGAACGGATACGGCCCCTCCTGCTCGCCGAACGGCGGCGCGGCCCCGGCGTCGGGCCGCATCGGGTACCAGCCGCGCGGCCAGTGGTAGTGGCGTACGAGCCGGTGCGGGAGCGGGTGCCCGAGCGGCACCACTCCGTGCAGATCCCGCATCTCGCGCTCGAACCGCCCTGCGGGAAAGGAGAGGCGGGCCAGCGTGGGCACGGACGGCTGGTCCGGATCGAGGCGTACGTGGAGTTCGGTACGGGTGTCCGGCGGCCCCGAGACGAACAGGTACACCACGCGCACGGCGCCCTCGTCGTGGTGCGCGGCCACCAGCGCGAGCCGCTGCCCCGAGTCGAGCAACTTTTCTACCCGGCAAGGGAGTTCGGATGTGCCGATCTCCTCGGTCCTGCGGTTCATCGGGCGGCCCCCGAGGCGATGTCCGCGGCCGCGGTGAGCAGCGGCAGCAGCGGTTGTACGGTCAGGCCGAGCGCGGCACAGCACAGCAGTCCGGCGCCGAGCGGCAGCCCGCGGGCCGCGCCGATCGGCACCGGCGCGGTGAGGTCCGCCGGTGCCGGACCGAGCACCATCTTGGCGGTGCGGGCGGCGAGCGCCGCGAACGCGACCAGGGCGAGCAGCAGGGCGACGGCGAGCGGCCACCCCATCCCGGCCGCGAAACCGGCCCGTGCCAGGCCGAGTTCGGAGGCGAACAGGGCGAACGGCGGCAGCCCGAGCAGCGCCACGACGGACAGCGCGAGCGCCCCGCCGAGCCCCGGCGAGAGCGCGATCAGCCCCCGGATCCGGCCGATCTTCGACGTGCCCCGCAGCTGGAGCAGTTGCCCGGACGCGCAGAACGCCACCGTCTTGGCGAGCCCGTGCCCGGCGATGTGCAGCAGCACCGCCGACAGGGCGAGCGGCCCGCCGAACGAGGCGCCGAGCGCGATGAGCCCCATGTGCTCCATGCTCGAATACGCCAGCATCCGCTTGTAGTCGCGCTGCGCGAGCAGCAGCCCGGCCGCAAGCGCGAGGGTGAGCAGTGCGATCGCGGCGAGCAGCCCGCGCGCGAAGCCGGTGCCGAGGACCAGGTCCCCGATCACCTTGTACCGCAGCACCGCGCAGAACGACACCGCGAGCAGCACGCCGGACATCAGCGCCGACACGGGCGAGGGCGCCTGGCTGTGCGCGTCCGGAAGCCAGGCGTGCAGCGGTACGAGCCCGGCCTTGGCGCCGTAGCCGAGCACGACCAGGGCGATGCCGAGCCGGGTGACGTTCGGGTCGAGGCTGCCCGCGTGCCCGACCAGGACCCGCCAGTCGAGTGCGCCCCCCTCCGGGATGCCGGCCCGGCGGGCGGCGTAGTAGATCAGCACGGTGCCGAGGAAGGCGAGCGCGATGCCCGCCGAGCAGATCACCACGTACTTCCAGGCCGCCTCGACGGAGGTACGGGTGCGGCGGTGGCCGACGAGGAACGCGGTGACGACGGTGGTCGCCTCCACCGCCACCCACAACACCCCCAGGTTTCCGGCGAGTACGGCCAGGCACATCGCGGCGAGGAAGGCGTGCACCAGGAGGTGGTAGCGGTGCGCGGTCCGGTCGGCGGCCCGCCCGGCCGCCCGCTCCCCGGCCAGATGCGCGGGCCCCGCAGCGATGGCGAGGGCCGCCACGGCCCCGACGACGAGCAGCATCCACACGGTGAGCGCGTCCGCCCGCAGCACCTCGCCGAACGCCGACACCGGCCCGCGGTAGGGGACGTGGGAAGCGAGCGCGCCCCCGGCTGCGAGGATCGCGGCGGGGGAGACGAGCCCGGCCCAGCCTCTGGTCCGGGGCGGGGGTGGTGACGGCTCCGGCTCGACCGGCAGGGCGAGTCCGGGAGATTCGGCGCCGCCCGGGCCGACACGAACGGGAACACGTACCGGCGCTTTGCGGGCAGCCGGAATGCGCACGTGCGTATCGGCCCGCTCGGCGGCCAGGGCGTGCCCCGCGCAGACGGTGAGCGGGACGGCCACGGGGGCTACTAGCAGCAGGGTGGTGAACATGCGAACCTCGTCAGTCGCAACATCCGGTCCTCGGGGGTCCCCCCTCTGGCCCTTGAGGCCATGGGGAGATCGAGGAGCGGGGTCTGGGGCGGCGCCCCCCACGCGGCGGAGCCGCACAGTGTCGCAGCGGGAAGGGGCGGGGTGGGGAAAGCTCAATCGTGCAGGCCCTGAAGGTCGTCGATCCGCGCCGCCGACCCGAACGCGTCCCGCATGCGCGTCGTGAGGATGTGCAGCACGAGCACCGCGAGCAACAGATCGAAGGACACCCCGAGTTCGACGATCAGCGGCACCCCGGACGCCGCGAGGAACGCGATCGCCGTGATGCCGTTGTCGAGCAGCAGGAACCCGATGACCTGGGCGGCCGCGTGCCGCCGGGTGGCCAGGACGAAGAAGCCGATCAGGACGACCGCGAGGCCCACCGGCAGCGCCCGGGTGACCGGGTTCGGGTTCAGCGCCACCAGCGGCCGGGCGACCACGTACGCGAGCAGCGTCAGGGCGGCGGCGGTCAGGAGCGAGCCGGCCCCGTTGACCAGGGGCCGTGTCTCCTCGTGGGCGCCACTGCCCGCGAGGGCGCGACGCAGCAGATAGGGGAGCGCCCCGGCCCGGAGCAGTCCGATGCCGACGGCCACCGAGACCAGGTCCCAGCGCGTCTCGTGCAGACCGATGAGCGCCGCCACGCCCGCGAGGGCCATGCCCTGAACGGTGAACGCCCTTACTTCTGCGGCGAGTTCGCGCCGCCACAGCATCACTACCGCCGCGAGCAGGAAGGCCCCGCAGCACAGGTCGAGCAGCTTGGTGAACAGCGTGTCGCTCAGCACCGGCTCACGCCCCGCTCAGAAAGTACGAAGCCGTCACCGCGAGCAGCGACAGCAGGAACGAACCGGCGAGAAGCTCGGGCACCCGGAAGAGCCGGAGCTTCGCCCAGAACACCTCCGCCGCCGCGAGCGCGGCCCCGAGCAGCGCCACCTTCCCCGCACACACCGCGAGGCCCATGACCAGCGCGCCCGCCGAGGCGGTCGTCGCGATGCCCCAGGGTGCGAACAGCGAGGCGAGCAGGCCGAGCAGCACGGTGAGCCGCATCTGGGCGCCGAGTTCGACGAGGGCCAGGTCGGGACCCGCGTACTCCAGGACCATCGCCTCGTGCACCATGGTCAGTTCGAGGTGGGTGGAGGGGTTGTCGACGGGCAGGCGCCCGGTCTCGGCGAGTACGGCCACCGCGAGGGCGGCCGTGGCGAGCAGCCCGGCGGGCGAGACGAGCCGGTCGGGGTCGAAGAGCGCACCCGACACGATCGCCGGAAGGTTGGTCGAGCCGGTCGGCAGCGACAGGGCGAACACCGAGACCAGGATGGTCGGTTCGACGAGCGCGGCCAGGGTCATCTCGCGGGACGCGCCCATCCCGCCGAACGCCGTCCCGCTGTCGAGTCCCGCCAGCGCCAGCGTGACCGTGCCGAGCGCGAGCAGCGCCACCACCACGATCAGGTCCGAACTCCCGCTCACCACCATGTCGGTCGAGGCCAACGGCACCAGTGCCGCGACCACGCCGGTCGTCGCGACGAGGAGGACGGGGGCCGCGCGGAACACCGGGCCCGTGCCGAGCGAGGTCACCGCCTCCTTGCGCAGGAGCTTGCGCAGATCCCGCCAGGGTTGGCCGACACCGGCCCCGGCCCGCCCCTCAAGCCTCGCCCGCACCTGCCGCATCAGCCCGCAGAGCAGCGGCGCACCGGCCACGACACCGCCCACCTGCACGGCCACCGCGGCCGCTCCGATGACGTTCACCAGCCCACCGCCAGAACGAGAAGCAGCGAGACGAGGCCGAAGAATCCGTAGCCGAGATAGAGGTGGATCGACCCGGTGGCCAGCCGCCGCGCGGACTGCCCGGCGGCGGACAGCGCCGCGAGGACCGGGCGGTAGAGCCGGTGCTCGATCCGGTCGGGCACCCGGTGTCTGAACCGCACCCGCTCCTCCAGATAGGCGGATTCCCGTACGGGCGTGACGCTGACGTCCTGCTCGGGCGCGAGCACATGCTGGAAGACGCGCTGCAGTGGCTCGGCGAACGACGTCGCCGTGTACGTCATGCGGGCCGTCGGCGCACCGCCCCCGCAGTCCCACAGCTTGGCGCCGGTGCGCCGGGGCCGCCGCGCCACCAGGCGTACGAGGGTGGCCGTGGCAAGCGCGGCGAGGGTGAGGGCGAGCGCGATCCACAGCGGCGCGAGCCCACTGGAGACGGTCCGCAGCCGCACCGCGGTGCCCCCGCCGACCGCCGGCTCGGCCCCCGCGACCGCCACCACCCGGTCGAGCGCGGGCCCCAACTCCCCCGGGAACAGGGCGAGTCCAGCACAGGCGAGGGCGAGCAGACCCATGCCGGCGAGCACCGCGCGCGGGCTCTCCCGGGCCCCGGCCGCCGCCTCGCCGCGCGGCCGGGCGAAGAACCCGACGCCGAACGCCTTCACGAAGACGGCCGCCGAGAGCCCGGCGCTCAGCGCGATGACCGCGACCGCGAGCGGCAGCACCACGGCCGTCGCCATGCCCGGCACCGCGAGCCCGTGGATCAGCGACTGCAGCAGCAGCCACTCCCCGGGGAAGCCGTTGCCGGGCGGCAGGGCCGCCGCGCCGAGCGCGCCCACCGCGAACAGCGCCGCCGTGACCGGCATCCGGGCGCGCAGGCCGCCCAGCAGGTCCAGATCCCGTACGCCCGTCGCGCGCACCACCGAACCGGCCGCGCAGAACAACAGGCCCTTGAAAGCGGAGTGGTTGACGAGGTGGAGCAGCGCCGCGGCGAGGGCGAGACCGGCCAGGCGCCGGTCGCCGTCGGCCGCGAACAGGCCGCCCGCGCCGACCCCGATGAGTACCAGGCCCATGTTCTCGCTGGACGAGTACGCGAGCAGGCGCTTCAGGTCGGATGCCATCGCGGCGTGCAGAATCCCGTACACGGCGGACGCTCCGCCCGCGCCCATCAGTACGAGCCACCACCAGGGCGAGCCCCCGCCGAGCAGGTCGAGCCCGAAACGGATGATCCCGTACACGCCGAGGTTGACCATCGTCGCGCTCATCAGGGCCGAGACGGGGTCCGGTGATTCGGTGTACGCGCGCGGCAGCCACGCGTGCAACGGGGCGATCCCGGCCTTCGAGGTGAACGCCACGGCGAGCAGCGCGAACACCGTGCCGCGCCAGGTGGGCCCCAACCCGTTTGCTGCGGAGCGCAGTTCGGGGAAGGTCTGGCCGCCGGCCCGTGCGGCGAACAGCGCGAGCCCGGCGAGCAGCGCCACGAAGCCGAGCTGGGTGAGCACCGCGTACCAGACCCCGGCCTCGCGTACCGCGCGCCTCCCCCGAGGGCTCGACTCCTCTCGGCCGGGCCTCCGTCGGTGTTCGCCGAGCACCAGGACCAGCGAGCCGATCGCCATCAGCTCCCACAGGAGCAGGAACGTCGAGACGGAACCGGCGGCCGGGACGAGCACGAGGACCGCGCCGAACGCGGGCAGGACCCAGCTCGCGGTCCGCGACGCGCGCCCGTACCCGGCCGCGTACACCGCGACCGCGAGCACCACCGCGCCCGCGACCGCCATGAACAGGCCCGAAAGGGCGTCCACCTCCAGGCGCACCCCGCCGAGCGGAAGCAGCCAGGGCAGCTCGGCGCTCCAGTGCCCGCCGCCGAGCGCGGCCACGCCCGCGGTGAGGCCGGCGGCCCCCACCCCGGCGGTCAGCGTGCCGCCGGCCGCGCTCACCGGCCCGTCACCGTGCGCAGCGCCGCGACGATCCGCTCCGGGCGCGGCGGGCAGCCGGGCACCGTGAGGTCGACGTCCACGACATCGGCCACGGCGCCCTCGACCCCGTAACCCCCGCTGAATTCACCGCAGTCGAGGGCGCAGTCGCCGACCGCCACGACCACGTTCGGCTCCGCCGTCGCGGCCACCGTGCGGCGCAGCGGCACCTTCATGTTCCGCGTGACCGGGCCCGTCACCAGGACGACGTCCGCGTGCCGCGGCGACGGCACCAGGTGGGCGCCGTACCGCTCGGCGTCGTACACCGGCCCGAAGGCCGCGGCGATCTCGATCTCGCAGCCATTGCACGACCCCGCGTCCACGCAGCGGACCTGCGCCGATCCGGCCAGCGCGGGGAAGCCGCCGGGGCTCGGGCGCGGCGGGGCGTCCTCCGCCACCCGCCCGGTCTCACGGATCTTGCGCAGCAGACTCATGCCCGGCACAACCGGCCGTGGCCGGATTCCGGTTACGAGCGGAACGCGGGCTTTGACAAGGTTTGGCCACCCTGAGGGGAGCGGTTGGCTCCCGTGTGGCGTGCGGCTTGCCTGCGACGCCGCAGCCCGGCTCCGTTACGCTATTTGCATGGGAGCGCAAATGGAGAGCTGGGACGCGGAGCGGGCCGACCGGGCGGTCACCGTCCTGAAGGCGGTGGCGGACCCCTCGCGGTACCGCCTGCTGTGGGCGCTCAGCGGGGCCGAGCTGCCCGTGAGCGCGCTGGCGGAGCTGCTCGGGGCGCATGTCGCCGCGACGTCGCAGCACCTGGCCAAGCTCCGTTCCGCCGGGCTTGTCACCTCGCGGCGTGACGGTACGCGGATCTTCTACCGCGCGGCGGGGCCGGGCGTGCGCTCGCTCCTGGAGGAGGCGTCCGTGGTGGCCCTCGCCGCATCGGCCGAGGGGGTTTCCGCTGACCCCGCCGCCGGGGTCGCCGCCCCGGTAAGGGCCACCCGCAGGGCCAGGGCCCCACGCCCGGTGACCGAGTAGCACCCCCACCGGGCACCCACCCCTCCGCGGAGCGGAAGGCGTCGGGGCCGGCCGGGGTCACGCAGTGGCCGCCTCGTCCAGCCGGTACTCCTCCCGCTCCACGTCGTACCCGTACAGCTCCGCATACCGCCCCCAGTCCGTCGCCGTCTCCAGCTGCTGGGTGACCTGTTCGCTCGTGTAGTGGTGCGCCAGCACATCGCGGAAGAAGCCCGCGCGCAGCGTGCCGCCGGGGCTCTGGCGCAGGCTGGTCGTGATCAGGCGGACCAGGGGGGCGTCCGGCGCGGCCGCCGCGAAGATCTCCTTCGAGCTCCGCACGTCCGCGCCCGCGAACGTCGTGCCCCGGTCGGTCAGGACCAGGTCGTCGCCGCTGACGGCCGCGAAGCCGAGCAGTTCGAGGGCGTCCACCAGCGGCAGGACGTCGTCGATCTCCAGGCCGAGGTCGTCGGCGAGGTCGGCCAGGTCGCAGCTGCCGCCGCGGTGCGCGACCATCTCGGCGAGGCCGGACAGGCCGTCCACGCTCGCCCCGGGCAGCGGGGTGTTCGCCGGGGTGCGCCGGTCGGGTTCGAGGCCCTCGGGGCGGCCGGGGAGCCGGGTTTCCTTCGCGCGGCCCGTCATCGTGCGGTAGACCCGGTCGATGAGCTCCTCGAAGGCGGGCGCGTTGCGGTCGCGGGGCCGGTCGAGCCCCACCGCGAAGGTCTCGCGGATCGTGCCGTACGGCCGCGAGCCGAGCACCACGATCCGGTCCGCCATCAGGACCGCCTCCTCGATGTTGTGCGTGACCAGGACGATCGCCCGGGTCGGGAACTGGCCCGACTCCCACAGCTCCATCAGCTCGCCCCGCAGGTTCTCCGCCGTCAGCACGTCGAGCGCGGAGAACGGCTCGTCCATCATCAGGACGTCCGGCTCGACGACCAGCGCCCGCGCGAAGCCGACGCGCTGGCGCATGCCGCCCGACAGCTCCTTGGGGTAGGCGGACTCGAAGCCGTCGAGACCGATCAGGTCGATGGCCTGGCGGGCCGCGTCGGAGCGGGCGTCCGCCGGTACGCCCCGGGCCTCCAGGCCCAGCTCGACGTTCTGCAGCACGGTGAGCCAGGGCAGCAGCGCGAAGGTCTGGAACACCATGGCGGTGCCCGGGTTCGCGCCGGTCAGCGGGGCGCCCCGGTAGGACACCGTGCCGGAGCTCGGCGGCACGAGCCCGGCCAGGCAGCGCAGCAGTGTCGACTTGCCCGAGCCCGACTTGCCGAGCAGCGCGACGACCTCGCCGGCCCGCACCTGGAGGTCGATGCCGCCGAGGACGGGCAATTCACCGTCGGCGCCGGCGTACGCCTTGGTCAGGCCGACCGTTTCGAGCAGGATCTCGCCGTCGGCCGGGCGGGCCGCTGCCGGGGCCACCGCGTGCCGTGCGTTGCGCAGGGTGCGAAGGGTGTTCAGAACCATGAGGGGGCTCCAGAAGTACTCAGGGGTGTCAGAGGGCGTAGCGGGTGTCGGCGAGCCGGTACAGGCGGCGCCACAGCAGGCGGTTGAGGCCGACGACGTACAGGCTCATCACCGCCACGCCCGCGAGCAGGTGCGGGAAGTCACCGGAGGCGGTGGCCCTGGCGATGTAGGCGCCGAGGCCGGTGGCCGTCAGGGTCGTGCCGCCGAAGGTGACGACCTCCGCGACGATCGAGGCGTTCCAGGCACCGCCCGACGCGGTGATGCCGCCGGTGACGTAACTGGGGAAGATGCCGGGCAGGATCAGCCGCTTCCAGCGCTGCCAGCCCCGTACGCCGAGGTCGTCCATGGCCTCGCGCAGGTCGCTGGGGATCGACATGGCGCCCGCGATGGTGTTGAAGAGGATGTACCACTGGGCGCCGAGCGCCATCAGGAGGATGCCGCCGATGTTGATCGACAGGCCCGTCCTGAGGAAGAACCAGACGGCCAGGGGGAAGAGGAAGTTGGCGGGGAAGCTCGCGAGGACCTGGACGACCGGCTGGGCGATCCGGGTGAGCCGCGGCGAGAAGCCGATCTTCACGCCGATCGGCACCCAGACGACGGTGGCCGCCGCTACCAGGACGACCACCCGGGCCAGCGTCGCGAGGCCGAGCAGCAGCGGCTCGCCGAAGACGCCGAGGCCGGTCTCGTCGTGGAGGTAGCGGCCGAGGTCGAACAGGCCCCACAGGATGAGGGCGCCCGCCACGACGGTGAACGTGATGTCGCCGGTGCGCCGGCGCGCCCCGTCGACGTGCAGCGGCCGGTCGTCGGTGCCGAAGACACGGCCCGCACCGCTCAGGGCCCGGCCCACCGGACGGAACACCGGGCCGAGCAGCCGGGGCCAGTTGGAGCGGCGCAGGAAATCCAGGACGACCGAGCGCTGGACCTCGCTCGCCTCGGACTGCTCGTTCTTGAACTTCTCGGCCCAGGCGGTCAGCGGCCGCCAGAACAGGAAGTTCACACCGATGACCATGACGGCCATGGTGAGGATGGCCCAGCCGACCTTGCCGAGGTCGCCGTCCGCGATGGCGGCGCCCGCGTACGAGCCGACGCCCGGCAGCGCGTAGTCCCTGTTGTTGACGCTGATGGCCTCGGAGGCGACGAGGAAGAACCAGCCGCCGCCGAAGCTCATCATGCCGTTCCAGACGAGGCTGATCATCCCCGAGGGCACCTCCACCCTCCAGAACCGCATCCACCGCGTGAACCTGAACGACCGCGACAGCTCGTCGAGTTCGCGGGGGAGCGAGGTCAGCGAGTGGTAGAAGCCGAACGTCATGTTCCAGGCCTGCGAGGTGAAGATCGCGAAGATCGACGCGCATTCCAGGCCCAGCATGGAGCCGGGGAACAGGGCGATGAACCCGCTGACGGCGACCGTGAGGAAGCCGAGCACCGGCACCGACTGGAGGATGTCGAGCGCCGGGATCAGAATGCGTTCCAGGCGCCTGCTCTTGGCGGCGGCCAGCGCGTACACGAACGTGAAGACGATCGAGGCGGCCAGCGCGATGAACATGCGGAGCAGCGAGCGCGCGGCGTCGTACGGCAGCCGGCCGGGATCCGTGTCGACCTTGATCGACTGATCGGTGGAGAAGCGGACCGTGGTCCCGTGGCCCACCTGGAGCACGACGTAGAAGAGCACGAGCACGGCCGCGGCGACCACCGCGTCGACCCAGCTCAGCCGGGCCAGGCGGCCGGAGAAGCGGGAGGTGACCCGCGTTGCGGGGCTCGTCCGGAACGACATCACAAGAAACCTCCGACCACACTGTGGGCACAGGAGTCCCGAGGGCGCGACCGCGCACCCCGGCGCGGCGGAGCCCGACGTGGTGAGAAAGAACAAGGGGGGCGAAGCCCGGGAATCCGGGCGCACCGCGCCGTCGCCCCGGCCCGGTGCCGAGGGGCGGGAGGTGACGGGAAGGGTCAGAGGCGCCCGGCGGGGCGGCGCGGACTGGGAGGATCTGCGTCCATGGCTGCCCCCTTCGGTGACGCGGTTTCCAGTGACTCGTGCAGTCTGCCGCTTCTTGCGCTGATACGCAAATAAGGGGCGTGGGGGTGGGTCAGTTCCGGGCGTCCAGCGCTTCCAACTGGGCCTGCACCGGCCGGAGCTCACGCTTCACCAGCTTGTGCAGCGTCCATACGCTGGGAAGCTTGAGCGTCGTCGGATCGAACCGGATGAACGTCGCCTCCCAGCGAGGTCCGAAGACGACGAGCCCCTTCAGGGCGAAGTCCCAGCGCAGTCGCTTGCGTCCGCCGTTCAGGAGCACCTGCCAGCGGGGGCGCTCGGGGCGCGCGGGCGGCGGGTAGCCGGGCAGCGCCGGAAGCGGCGGCCACAGCCCCGTCCCGGGCGACCCCGGCTCGGTGCGCGAGCGCCGGTCGTACTCCACGGCGACGGCCTCCCTGAACCGGTCGTACGTCGCCGCGTCGCAGTAGGCGAGCAGCACGAGCCGGTCGGGCGGCAGGAGGCGCAGGGCCTCGGTGAATTCCCACACCGTCCCCGGCCCCGGGCCGGCCGAAAGCAGCACCACGTGCGCGCCCGCGATCAGCTCGCTCACCGTGCCCTTCCAGTCGTCCAGCGGAAGGTAGGCGCGGGTCGCGCCGGGCAGCGGAAGGTTCTCGCCGGGCCTGCCGATCGCGACGACCCGGCCGAACTGCCGGAAGCGGCGGACCAGGGCCTCTTCGTGGGTGAGGCCGGAGATGAAGAAGATGTTCTCCAGGTTCGCCCCGCCGCCCTGGATGTCGTCGTTCAGGGCGGCCATCTCCGGGTCGTTCGAGAACGGGCGCAGATACAGGACATAGCGGGTCCCGGCCAGGCTGTCGCAGGACACGACGAGGTCGGCGGTGTGCTGCTTGCCGCGCACCACGACGAGCCGGCCGACGAGGAAGGCCGCGAGCCCCGCGAAGAAGGCCGCCGCCCACCCCAGCAGGCTCATCCACCAGGGGCCCTCCCCGACGGATCCCCAGTGGGCGTCCTTGATGTTCTCCTTGAACTCGAAGAAGCTCAGCAGGCCGACGACCGTGCCGGCCACCCGCAGGGCCCACCCGGCACCGACCAGCACGCGCCCCCTGGCCGCCCGCTGCGCACCGCGTGGCGACAGATCCCTGCCCCGATCCCCGTCCCGTAAGAAGTACGGGTTCCCGCTCATCCCTGTGCCCCCGTTCGCCGCACTGTGAAGTGCCTACGCGATACCCGGGCCCGGCCGGTGCTACTCCGGGGGCCCGGGCGGCAGCTCGGGCCCGGTGTCGTACGGCCGGCCGGTGAGGTAGCGCACCAGCTTCTCGGCTCCCTCGCCGGTGAGCGGGTCGACCGTGTAGTAGGTGGTGGTGCGGCCGCCGAGGTAGTCCGGCAGGTCGTCGAGGGAGCAGGCGGGCAGGACGACCCGCAGGATGCGGCGGTACCAGTCGCCGGTGCGGTCGTAGATCTCCTTGCGGATGAGCCGCGCCTCCCAGGCGACGCCCGCTCCGGTCCCGGGCTGCTCGGTGCCCTCGGAGCGGCGCTTGTAGGCGGGCGAGGCGATCGCCAGGACGAAGTCGGCGGCCCGGTACTGCCGGTCCGTCCACAGGGCCCAGTCCTGGGGCTCCTCGCTCGCCGGAAGGTCGAGCCGCGCGTCGATGCCCAGGGTGCGCAGCAGCCGCCACAGCATGCGCACCCGGTCGATGTGGGCGCCGCCGTCGTCCTCGTGGGCGTACGAGATGAACACGCGCGGGGCGGCCCGCAGGCCGAACAGGGAGCAGATCACGGCCGGTGTCGGCGGCTCGCCGGGCCGCAGCCGTGGCGGCGGGGCATCGGAGGGGCGGGCGCGTTCCAGGAGGCCGGCCAGTTCCTCGCGGCTGAGGGCGTCGAGCAGCTCGGTCACACGCTGGTCCCGCACCGCGCGGCTCGCCTTCTCCGCCGGGGTACCGCCAGGGAACGGCGCCAGGACGTCGGCGGCGCGGGGCCCGGGCAGCACGGCCGTCAGCACCTCGGCGAAGCGGGTGTCCGGGGCCCAGCGCTCGCCCTCGCGCTGCGCCGGCCCGTGCCCGGACAGCGCCTCGCGGGTGGCGTCCCGGCCCTGCTCGAACGAGTCGTGCAGCGTCCGATCGGCCTGCGGGGGTCCGGGCGGCACATCAAGTCCCATGGTTTCGGCGACAGTTGAGGGACTGGTGAGCGCGATGACGCGCGGGTCACTCATATGGGGGTGGACCACGGCGCCGACCGCGTCGTGGTAGTCCCGCAGGGCCGCGTCCAGCTCGGTGGCCAGCTCCAGGTTCTTCGCCAGATGGGCGATCCCGGCCTGCCGGGCGATCTGGTCCCGGGCGTTCTGCTCGACCTCCGACTGGAACGCGGCGCGCATGGTCTCCAGGGCGTCGGCGATGTCCTGTGCGAGCTCGGCGCGGCTCGTGGGTACGGTCGCCATCCGGTGCGCGTCGTCGCGGACCGCCCGTACGACGGCGTCCCGCTGCCGGAGCCAGGAGGCGAGCCGTCGGCGCGTGTCCTCGGCGAACCGGTCCGGATCGGCGGTGAGGTCACGGACGGCGGCGGCGAGCCGGGGGCGCGTGCCGAGGAACTCCCGCAGCGCGTCGTCGTCGCGGCGGCCGCCGGTGAACAGGCAGTCGCGCAGGAGGACGGAGGGCGCCCCCCTCGACAGCCAGACGGGGGCGGCCTGTTGCGCCCGGCTCACCCTGTTGGTCAGGTGCCGGCGCAGGCTCGCGGTGGCCGCCGTCCAGGCGGGTGCCGTGGGGGAGGTGCCGTAGTGATCGGCGAGGCGGGCGAGGGCGTGGTCGGCGGTCCGCCCGGCGTCCGCGAGGAGCGCGCATGCGCCGAGCGCGGCGCAGAAGGCCTCGTGGTCGCGGCGGTCTCCCCGCGAAGACTCCGGTCCGCACAACTCCTCCCATGCGGACCGGAATTGGGAGAAGGCCGGCCACCGGGTGGCGGCCACGTCGAACCGTCGCCACCAGTGGAACAGCTCTTGATCGGGAGTAGGCGGCCAGGGCCCGTCGAACAGCGCGGCGGCCTCCCTCGCCTTCTCCCGCGAGGAATCCGAGAGCCCCGGATGCTTCTTGCGGGCGAGCGCCGTCAGAAGACCCGCCAGGCGCTTCGGCTCCGACGTCTCCCGGAGGCGGTCGGCGATCCCGGCCAGATGTGCCGCCCGTTCCTCGCGCGCGGTGACTTCGCGGACGCGGTCCAGGAGCCCGTACACCTCGCGGTTGAACGTGCGCGGGATCCGGTTGTTCCGGGTCAGCGGCTCCACCTCGCGCAGGGCCGCGTCCGGGTCCGTGCGGGCGATCCGGGAGGACTCCGCGAGGAGGCTCAACTGGAGCCAGTCGTCGCGGCGTTGGACGGGCCACCGCCTGATCAGCGACAGAGAGGTGCGGGCCTTCCAGGAGAGCTCGTGGATCCGCTGCTCGACCGAGGACCAGTGGGCCAGGGCCTGCTGGTTGGTCTCGTAGTAGGCGTCCACCCATGCGCGGACGCGCTCGTAGACCGCGGACGCGGACAGGTCTCCGAACGGCAGGACGTGGTACTGCGGAGCGCCGAGGTCGGTGAACATCAGCAGACAGGGCACATGGCGGCCGATGCCGAGGGTCTGGGCGAACCGGGCGGCCTCGTCGGTGCCCGGGATCGACCGGTCGATGAGCCCGTCCGTGTCGTGCAGATGGGAGTGGACGTGCCGGGCGCCGGTGAAGGGGTCGAACGCCCCCGGGCGCAGCTCCCGCCAGCCCGCCCCCTCCCAGTCGAGTGGCCGGCGGCCCCGGGGCATCCGGCCCAGGCCCGCCTGCAGCAGGTCGAGGAAGGACCGTGCCGAGCGCCTGCCGGCGCCGCGGTCGTATGCGAAGTGAAAGGTCTCCTGCTCCGAGAGGCCGGAGAAGAAGGCGAAACGCACGCGGTGCGCCGTCTTCGCGCTGAGCTCCACGCCGTAGCGCAGCAGGAAGTCCCGGGTCACCTCGCCGCTGTCGCCGAGCAGCAGAATCGTCCAGCCGAAGCCGTCGCCGAGGGAGCTGTTCCGGTCGTCGAGGCGGAAGGCGTAGCGGTACATCTCCTCTGCCGAGCGGGCGCGAAATCCCATGGCGCCACTGTAGGTTGACGCCCTCCGGGGAGGTGGGCCCTTGCGTGGGTCCGCCCCGCACCGAGGGTGCGAACAAATAGCTGGCGCCGCGCGCCGCGCATGTCTAGAGTCGAACCTGTTCGAGTGACGACCGAGGGTTGTCGCCGGTGAAGTGACCTGGTTGGGGAGGTGTGAACGATGGCTGTCGTTGCGAAGGGCGCTGCCCGCATCCCGAAGTTCATCCAACGCATCCCCGTGGCCGCCGGCTGACCCACCTCTTCCTCCACGCCCGAGCGCGTGGCGCCGGGGCCGCCCTTCGAAGGGTTCCCCTTGTCTTCCTCGTTCCGCACTTCTCTCGACAACTCCGCGTTCGGCAACGCCGAGTTCAACGACCCCACGTTCAACACCTCCGCCTCGTCGCGCCCGCTCGCCGCGTACGGCTGGGACGAAGCCTGGGCGGCCGAGTTCGCCCCGTACGTCGAACAGGGCCTGGTGCCCGGCCGGGTCGTCCGGGTCGACCGCGGCCAGTGCGACGTGGTGACCGCCGACGGCACCCTGCGCGCCGACACCGCGTTCGTCACCCCGCACGACCCGATGCGGGTCATCTGCACCGGCGACTGGGCCGCCGTCGAGCCGGTGGGCGACCCCCGGTTCGTCCGTACGTATCTGCCGCGCCGGACCGCGTTCGTGCGCAGCACCTCCTCCAACCGGTCCGAGGCACAGATCCTCGCGGCCAATGTCGATCACGCGATCATCGCGGTGTCGCTCGCCGTAGAGCTCGACCTCGGCCGCATCGAGCGCTTCCTGGCACTGGCCTGGGAGTCGGGCGCACAGCCGCTCGTCGTGCTCACCAAGGCCGACCTGGTTCCCGACCCGGTCGGGCTCTCCTACCTCGTCCAGGACGTGGAGACCACCGCGCCCGGCGTGCAGGTGCTGCCGGTCAGCGCGACCACCGGCGAGGGCGTCGAGATCCTCGCGGCCGTCGTCGCGGGCGGTACGAGCGTGCTGCTCGGGCAGTCCGGCGCGGGCAAGTCCACGCTGGCCAACGCGCTGCTCGGCGAGGAGGTGATGGCGGTGCAGGCGGCCCGTGAGGTCGACGGCAAGGGCCGTCACACCACGACCACCCGCAACCTGCTGGTGCTGCCGGGAGGCGGCGTGCTCATCGACACGCCCGGGCTGCGGGGCGTCGGTCTGTACGACGCGGAGTCCGGCGTCGGCCAGGTCTTCGCCGAGATCGAGGAGCTGGCCGCGGACTGCCGCTTCCACGACTGCGCGCACCAGGCGGAGCCGGGGTGCGCGGTGCTGGCCGCCATCGAGGACGGCTCGCTCGCGGAACGCCGCCTGGACAGCTACCGCAAGCTTCTGCGGGAGAACCAGCGCATTGTGGCGAAGACGGATGCGCGGCTCCGGGCGGAGATCCGGCGGGACTGGAAGGCGAAGGGCGCGGAGGGCCGGGCGAACATGGAGGCCAAGCGGGGCCGCCTCCGCTGACCGGCGGGGGGCTCCGCCCTGGGGCCCCCACCCCGCCCCTTCCCTAGACCCTCCGGGGGTGTGACTGGGCTGAGGTCCGTTCCCGGGGGTTCCGCCCCCGGACCCCCGCTCCTCAAACGCCAGAGGGGCTATGTGCGCACCGTCTTCGGCTGCGGGCCGTGGGTGGTGCTCGCGCAGTTCCCCGCGCCCCTGGCAGGGTGCGGTGCTGGTCGGGCTGGCATCTTCAGCCTGTCATGGGGGCCCCTGGCCCTTGAGGCCTTGGGGGAGTTCGAGGACGAGCGCCCTTCAGGCGCGGAACGGGGTCTGGGGCGGAGCCCCAGGAATCGCTCTCAGCACCTCCATACCCCCGGAGGGTCTCGGGAAGGGGCGGGGTGGGGGCTCGACGGGGTCTGGGGCGGAGTCCCGGGGCGCCGTGACCTCCCCGTCCGAAATCCGCCAGCCGCCCCGCAGGGGACCCCGCACACTGGTAGGCGTGATGGACGAGGACACGCGGTACGAAGCCGTCAGCAGCAGGGACGCCCGGTTCGACGGGGAGTTCTTCTTCGCGGTGGCGACCACCGGCATCTACTGCCGCCCGAGCTGCCCCGCGGTCACCCCGAGACGCAAGAACGTCCGGTTCTTCCCCAGCGCCGCCGCCGCCCAGGGCCACGGCTTCCGGGCCTGCCGCCGCTGCCGCCCGGACGCCGTGCCCGGCTCCGCCGAGTGGAACGCGCGGGCCGACGTCGTGGGCCGGGCCATGCGCATGATCGGGGACGGCGTGGTGGACCGCGAGGGCGTGCCCGGGCTCGCGACCCGGCTCGGCTACAGCACCCGTCAGGTGCAGCGCCAGCTCACCGCGGAAGTGGGCGCGGGCCCGGTCGCCCTGGCCAGGGCGCAGCGCGCCCACTCGGCCAGGGTGCTGCTCCAGACCACCTCGCTGCCGGTCACCGAGATCGCCTTCGCCTCCGGCTTCGCGAGCGTGCGCCAGTTCAACGACACGATCCGGCAGATCTACGCCCGCACCCCCAGCGGCCTGCGCGAGGAGGCCGGCACCCGGGCCACCAGGCCCGGCGTCACGGCGGCCGCCGGAATCCCGTTGCGGCTCGCCTACCGAGGCCCGTACGCGACCAAGGAGACCTTCGATCTGCTGGCGGACCAAGCCGTTGCGTGCGTCGAGGAGGTCATCGGCGAGGCCGGTGCCCGCACCTACCGCCGCACCCTGCGGCTGCCCCACGGCACCGCCGTCGTGGCCGTCGACGAGGCCGCCCCCGCGCACACCGCGGCCCGCCAGGGCTGGCTGGATGCCCGGATCCACCTCACCGACCTGCGCGATCTCACCACTGCCGTGCAGCGCCTGCGCCGCCTTTTCGACCTGGACGCCGACCCGTACGCCGTCGACGAGCGGCTCGGAGCCGATGCCCGGCTCGCCCCGCTCGTCGCGCGCACCCCGGGCCTGCGCTCGCCGGGCGCCGCCGATCCCGACGAGTGCGCCGTGCGGGCGCTGGTGGGGCGGGAAGCCGCGGCCGCGCTCGTCGAGACGTACGGCAAGCGGCTCGACGTGCCCTGCGGCGCGCTCACCCATCTGTTCCCCGAGCCCGCGGTGCTCGCCGGGCACCCCGATCCCCGGCTCGCCGCACTGGCCGCCGCGCTCGCCGACGCCACCCTGCGCCTGGACGCCGGTGCCGACCGCGACGAGGCCGCGCGCGTCCTGCGCACGCTGCCCGGCATGGAGGAGGAGACCGTCGCCGCGATCCGGACGCGGGCGCTCGGAGACCCGGACGTGGGGGCGGAAGCGGGGGAGGACGCCTGGCGGCCCTGGCGTTCCTACGCCCACCGCCACCTCCACGTCGAAGCAGACAGGGGGAAGTAACCCGACGGGCGGGGCCCGGCCACTTCTGGGAACGTCGAAGGCATGATCCGTCTCGCCCGCCTGCCCCTGGACCGCTGGTCGGCGCTGCTGCCGCTGCTCGCCGTCGTGCTGCTCGCGCTGACCTGGGGGCGCTCCCTGCCCTCCTGGCTCGTGGCCCTTGTCGCGTGCTTCCTGGCGGGCGCGGTGCTCGCCGCGGTGCACCACGCGGAGGTGGTCGCGCACCGGGTGGGCGAACCGTTCGGATCGCTGGTGCTGGCGGTCGCGGTGACGGTCATCGAGGTGGCGCTCATCGTCACTCTGATGTCGGACGGCGGCGACAAGAGCGCCTCGCTCGCCCGCGACACCGTCTTCGCCGCCGTGATGATCACCTGCAACGGCATCGTCGGCCTGTGCCTGCTGGTCGGCGCCCTGCGCCGCAGATACGCCGTCTTCAACGCCGAGGGCACCGTCACCGCCTTCGCGACGGTCACCACCCTCGCGGGCCTCAGCCTCGCCCTGCCGACCTTCACCACCAGCAAGCCGGGCCCCGAGTTCTCGCCCGCCCAGCTGATCTTCGCCGCGATCGCCTCGGTCTTCCTGTACGGGCTCTTCGTGGCCACCCAGACCGTGCGCCACCGCGACTACTTCCTGCCGGTGACCCAGCAGGGCGAGGTCATGCGGGACGACGCCCACGCCAACCCGCCCTCCGCGCGCACCGCCTGGACCAGCGTCGCCCTGCTCGGCGTCGCGCTCGTCGCGGTGGTGGGGCTGGCCAAGGGGGTCTCGCCCACGATCGAGCGGGGGGTCGCCGCGGCCGGCCTTCCCGCCTCGGTCGTCGGCGTCGTGATCGCGCTGCTCGTGCTGCTTCCCGAGACCATCGCCGCGGTGCGGGCGGCCCGCCGCGACCGCGTGCAGACCAGCCTCAACCTGGCGCTCGGCTCGGCCATGGCCAGCATCGGCCTCACCATTCCGGCCGTCGCGCTCGCGACGATCTGGCTGTCCGGGCCGCTGGTGCTCGGCCTCGGCGCGAGCCACATGGTGCTGCTCGCGCTGACCGTCGCCGTCGGCATCCTGACCGTTCTGCCGGGCCGCGCCACGCTGATGCAGGGGGGTGTGCACCTGTCGCTGTTCGCCGCCTACATCGTGCTCGCGGTCAGCCCATGAGAAGGGGTCTGTTCCGTATACGTTCCCGGCCGATCAGGCGGTGTATTTGAGCCACCGGCGTTACGTCCATGTTGACGGACCGCCTTCCGAGGAACACGATCGAGAGGTAGGTAGTTGCTCAATACATCTGATTCGGTCGGCGGCACGTCCCCCCTTCGGCCGGACAGGCCAAGCAGGAGGCACCATGTGTGGCATCACCGGCTGGATCTCCTTCGACCGTGAACTGCGCGCCGAGCGGGACACCCTGAACGCGATGACCGAAACGATGGAATGCCGCGGTCCCGACGACCGCGGCGTCTGGGCCAACGGGCCGGCCGCTCTCGGCCACCGCAGGCTCGCCATCATCGACCTTCCGGGCGGGCGCCAGCCCATGACCGTCGAAGCGGACGGCAAGACCGTCGCCCTCGTCTACTCGGGCGAGGCCTACAACTTCACCGAGCTGAGGGCCGAACTCGCCGCCCGCGGGCACCGGTTCACCACCGACTCCGACACCGAGGTCGTCCTGCACGGCTACCTCGAATGGGGCGAGTCCGTCGCCGAACGCCTCAACGGCATGTACGCATTCGCGATCTGGGACGAGCGCGTCCAGCGCCTCGTCATGATCCGCGACCGGATGGGCATCAAGCCCTTCTACTACTACGAGACCGCCGACGGCGTGCTCTTCGGCTCCGAGCCCAAGGCGATCCTCGCCAACCCACTGGCCGGCCGCTCGGTCTCGCTCGACGGCCTGCGCGAGCTGTTCACCTTCGTCAAGACGCCCGGCCACGCCGTGTGGGACGGCATGAAGGAGGTCGAGCCCGGCACCGTCGTCACCCTGGACCGCGGCGGTCTGCGCACGCACACCTACTGGTCCCTCGAGACCCGCCCGCACGAGGACGACCGGGAGACGAGCATCGCCCACGTCCGCGAGCTGCTCGACGACATCGTCCGGCGCCAGCTCGTCGCCGACGTGCCGCGCTGCATGCTGCTCTCCGGCGGTCTCGACTCCTCCGCGCTGACCGCGCTCGCCGCCCGCCAGCTCGGCGAAGTCGGCCAGCAGGTGCGCAGCTTCGCCGTCGACTTCGTCGGCCAGACCGAGAACTTCGTCGCCGACGAACTCCGTGCCACCCCCGACACCCCCTACGTCCACGACGTGGCCCGCGGCTCCGGCACGATCCACCAGGACATCGTCCTGGACGCCCAGTCGCTCGCCGACCCCGAGGTGCGCGCCAAGGTCATCCGGGCCCGCGACATCCCCATGGGCTTCGGCGACATGGACACCTCGCTGTACCTGCTGTTCAAGTCGATCCGCGAACACTCCACGGTCGCCCTGTCCGGCGAGTCCGCGGACGAGGTCTTCGGCGGCTACAAGCAGTTCTTCGACGAGGCGGCCCGCAACGCCGACACCTTCCCCTGGCTCGTCAGGTTCGCCGAGCAGTTCGGCGACGACTCCGGCCTGCTGCGCCCCGACCTCTCGGCCGCGCTGAACGTCCCCGCCTACATCAAGGACTCCTACGACACCGCCGTGGCCGGCATCCAGCGCCTGGACGGCGAGAGCGACTTCGAGTACCGGATGCGCAAGATCTGCCACCTCCACCTGACCCGCTTCGTGCGCGTCCTGCTCGACCGCAAGGACCGCGCGAGCATGGCCGTCGGGCTCGAAGTGCGGGTGCCGTTCTGCGACCACCGGCTCGTCGAGTACGTATACAACGCGCCCTGGTCGGTGAAGTCCTTCGACGGCCGTGAGAAGAGCCTGCTGCGCGAGGCCGCCAAGGACGTCATCCCGCAGTCCGTGTACGACCGGGTCAAGAGCCCTTACCCGTCCACGCAGGACCCGAAGTACGCGATCGCCCTCCAGGGCCACGCCAAGGACCTGCTCGCCCAGCCCTCCCACCCGGTCTTCGACCTCATCGACCGGGACGGTCTGCGCCGGGCGGCCGAGGCCGGCGCGCCGCAGATCCACCAGGCATCGCGCCGCGGCCTGGAGCGCACGCTCGACCTGGCGATCTGGCTCGACCTGTACAAGCCGGAGCTGAAGACGGCGTAGGCCGCCCCTAGTCGAGACCCCAGCTGTGGATCTTGTGCGGGTGGATGCGGATGAGCTCCTCACTGAAGTGCGGGCCCAGCTCGTGGGCTCCGGTGAGGAGTTCGGCCACTCCGCGGATCTTGACCCCGCGCACCTTCCACGGCCGCACGCTCACGACGTCGTCGACCACCAGGGCCGCCTTCGGGTTGCCCTGGAGGTTGCGCCACTTCTTGGTCGTGCCGAGGGCGTACCCGCCGATGAGGATCGTCCCGTCGTCCTGCGGGAAGAACCCGACGGGGTTGGCCTGCGGCTGGCCCTTCGCGTCCACGGTGGCGAGCCGGCCGAGGCGCTGGCTCTTCAGGTACGCGCGTTCGGCCTCGCTGAATCCGGTCATGCGGCCACCCTCACACGCGTGGCCGGGCCACGTCATCGGGCTGTGGACCCAGGTCTTGGGGCGGGCGATCAGCCCCAGATCACCGCGCCCAGCCACGCCCCGACCACGAGCAGGCAGGCGAAGAGCTCGGCCATCACCGAGTAGCCGCCCGCGCGAAGGACCGTACGGGCCGAGGCCCAGCCGTCCCCGCGGCTGCCGAGACGCACCCGTTCCGCGCCGTAGAGCCCGCCGACGAACCCGGCGATCCCGCCCACCACGGGCAGCACGAAGAACCCCGCGACGGCGGTCGCGCCCGCGACGAGGACCGACCTCCTGGCCACTCCGGCCGCTTTGAAGCGGCGCGGCGGCAGGAACGGCCTGACGGCCTGGTTCAGCAGGAGTACGCCGGTGGCCCCGGCCAGGACGCCCCAGGCGACCCCGGTGATGTCGTCGAGTGCCCACCACGCGACGGCGGCCCACACGATCGCCTGCCCGGGGACGCCCGGGACGAGGACGCCGCACAGGCCGATCAGCATCACCGCCCCGACCGTGAGGAGCTGCCACACGCCCATCTGCCAAGGGTGCAGGAAACCGCCCGCTCCCGCAGTCCCGGGCCCCTCGCAGCAGCGCTCAGCGGGCCACCCAGCCCCGCTCGTACGCGTGCCAGCCCAGCTGGAGGCGGGTCGTGACCCCGGTGAGCTCCATCAGGCCCTTGACCCGGCGCTGCACGGTCCGCAGGCCGAGCTCCAGCTGCTTGGCGGCGCTGGCGTCCGTCATCCCGGCGAGCAGCAGCGACAGGATCTCCAGGTCGGTCGCGTCCGGGCCCCTCGCCTCCTCGACGATGCCGCGGCCCCCGCCGCCGAGCCGCAGCGGCAGCGCGTCCTTCCACACCGCCTCGAAGAGGCCCATGAGCGATTCGAGCAGCCCGCTCGCGTGCACCACGAGCGCGGCCGGCTCGGCGCCCCGGCCGGTCAGCGGCACCATCGCGAGGCTGCGGTCCGCGACGACGAGCTTGGTCGGCACCCGGTCCACCGTCCGCACCTGCTCGTCGCGGCCGAGCGCCGCGGACAGCTCGACGATCCCGGCGGGCAGCGAGAGCACCTCGCGCTCGATCACCACCCGGTAGGCGACCCCGCGGATCGCGGCCCGCTCCTCGGACTCGTTGTCCATCCCGGTGACCGCGACCGGCTTGCCCGTCACCAGGGCGCACACCTCCTCGGCCGCGCCCAGCTGCAGCTGGTGGAAGCGGTGGGCGACCGCGCTCGCGCCGGTCACCACCTCGACGAGGTCGTGCACGGCCGGCTCGGCGGCCTCGGCCCGGTACTCCGTGGCGAGCAGCGCCGCCGCCAGCTCGGCCTGGTCCAGCTCGTGGCGCTGCTGGGTCAGCAGCGCGCCGAGCGCGACGCCGGGCGGGGCCGCCACCCAGCGGCCGGTGCGCGCCGAGGACTGGGCGGCCAGGCCCTGGCGCTCCAGGCGGCGCAGCGCGCGCTCGGTCTCGTTCTCGGGCAGCGCGAGCCGGTGCGCGAGGTCACTCACCTCGGCCGCGCCGACCGCGACCAGGGCGCGGTACGCCGACTCCTGCGTCTCGTCGAGACCTATCGCTCCCAGCACCACGGACCGCCTCCCTCACCTGCGCGGTGGCGGGAAACCGCCCCGGCGCAAACCCGCCTCACAACATCATCCCCGTATCTCCCTCCGCTCTGCCAATGTCGAGCCACCGCAGCACCAACAGCCTCCGGGTACAGGGGATTTGCGCTCCATGGGCGCGGTGTCTTTTGTTCCGGATTCACCTGGGGAGAGCGATGCGCCCGATATCGCGTACGGCTCTGGGGGTGGCGACCGCCGCCGCCCTCGCCGTCACCGCGGTGGCGCCGTCCGCGGCAGCGCCGCGAACCGCCGTCACAGCAGAAACCGCCAAGAGACCGCTCGTCGGCAGCGCCGCGAGCAGCACGGGGGCACCGGCCACCGTCACCCTCGTCACCGGCGACAAGGTCGTGGTGAGCAGGGACGGCACCGGCACGCCCACCGGCGTCACCGCCCTGCCGCGCGAGGACGGCTCCGTACCCCTCCTCCAGACGCGGCGATCGGGCAAGGAGCTGTACGTGTACCCCGACGACGCGGCTCAGGCGCTCGCCGCCGGGAAGGTCGACGACGAGCTGTTCAACGTCTCCGGGCTCATCCGCCAGGGCTACGACGACGCGCACACCAAGACGATTCCGCTCATCGCGGTGTACGACACCGCCGTGGCGAGGTCGGCTCCGCCCGTGCCGCGCGGCGCGAAGGCCGGGCTGAGCCTGCCCGCCGTCAACGGCATGGCGCTGACCGCGGACAAGGCGAGGGCGAGCCAGTTGTGGACTGACGTATCCGACTCCCGTACGCGATCGGCCACTTCGGGAATCAGGAAGCTGTGGCTCGACCGGAAGGTGACGGCCTCCCTGGACCGGTCGGCGAAGCAGATACGCGCCGATCTCGCCTGGGCCGCCGGATACGACGGCAAGGGCACCAAGGTCGCCGTCCTCGACACCGGTGTGGACGCCGAACACCCTGATCTCCTGGGCCGCATCGCCGCCTCCAAGAACTTCACCGACTCGCCCGACACCGAGGACCGCCAGGGCCACGGCACCCACACCACGTCCACGGTCGGCGGTTCGGGCGCGGCCAGCGACGGCAAGAAGAAGGGCATCGCTCCCGGCACCGACCTCCTGGTGGGCAAGGTCCTCAATGACTCCGGATCCGGCGACAGTTCGTGGATCATCGCCGGAATGCAGTGGGCCGTCGACAACAAGGCCGACGTCGTCTCGATGTCGCTCGGCAGCCCCGAACCGACCGACTGCACCGACCCGATGAGCACGGCGGCACAGCGGCTGGCCACCGAGGCGACCCACACCCTGTTCGTCGTCGCGGCCGGCAACTCCGGGCCGAGCCTGAACACCGTGTCCTCGCCCGGCTGCGCGCCCGGCGTCCTGACCGTCGGCGCCGTCGACCGCGACGACACCACCGCGAGCTTCTCCAGCCGCGGCCCGGCCCCCTTCACGCACACCCTGAAGCCGGAGATCACCGCCCCGGGCGTCGGCATATCGGCCGCCAACGCGGGCGGCCGCGGCGTCTACGCGTACCAGACGATGTCCGGCACCTCGATGGCCACCCCGCACGTCGCGGGCGCCGCCGCCATCGTCAAGCAGCGCCACCCCGAGTGGACCGCGCAGCAGATCAAGGCCGCGCTCGTCTCGTCCGCCAACAGCGGCATTCCCGGGGACGTGCGCGAGACCGGCGGCGGGCGCCTCGACGTCAAGGCCGCCATCGACGAGACGGTCCTCGGCGCGCCCGCCGTGCAGGCCGGCAGCTTCGACTGGCCGCAGGACAAGAGCGACCGCACCACCGTCGACGTGCCCTACACCAACGTCTCCGACCAGCCCGTGAAGCTCGACCTCAAGGTCGCGGGGGTCACCGGCAACGACGGATCGGCCGTCAACTCGCCTGTGGTAAAGCTGAGTTCCGGCTCCGTCACCGTCCCGGCCGGCGCCACCGTCAAGGTGCCGCTCGCCGTCGACCCGACCGCCCGCCTCAAGGCCGCCCAGTACGGCGACGTCACCGGCCGCGTGCTCGCCACGTCCCACGGCGTCAAGGTGTCCACCCCGTTCTCGCTGTACGTCGAGCCCGAGACGGTCACCCTGCGCGTCAAGCTCGTCGACCGCCAGGGCAAGCCCGCCGCGGGCCCCTCGTCCCTCGACGTCATCGGCACCGACACCGCGACCGGCGAGCGCCGCTTCAACGAGGGCGCCGCCGACCAGGTCTACCGGCTGCGCCCCGGCGCCTACTTCGTGTCCTCGTTCGTCGCCTCGGCCGACCCGGGAGACGCGACCGGCGCGAACATCGGCTCGGTCAGCTACCTCGGCCGCCCGCAGCTCGACCTGAAGAAGGACACCACCCTCGTCCTCGACGCCCGCCAGGCGCACCGGCTCTCGGTCAAGACGGATCGGCCGAGTGAAGTCCGCACCACCACCCTCGACTTCGCCCGCTCCTGGGGCGGCCAGTGGCTGCACTCGGGCTCGATCACCGGCTCCCGGCTGATCAAGGACTACTTCGCGGACGTCCAGGGCAGCGCCCGTACCGGCGACTTCGAGTTCGGCAGCTACTGGCGCGCGTACGCCCCGCAGTTCACCACGCTCGCCGCGGCCGGCGGGCCCGAGCTGCACCCGCTCACCGCGAGCATCGGCTCCGACAACCTCGACGGCACCGGCGAGGCCGCGCTCGTCGACGCAGGTCACGGCACTCCGGACGAGCTCAAGGCGGCCGGGGTGAACGGAAGGATCGCCTTCGTCGCGGTGCCGGACGCCGGCGCCTCCGTCGCGACGCTGGGCAAGGACGCCAAGGCCGCGGGAGCCAAGGCGCTCGTCGTGCACCGCCCCTCGGCCGGCCGCTGGCTGCCCACGTACGGCTTCGCGGGCGGACCGCTGCCGACCCTCGCCGTCGAGGCGACCGAGGCCAGGGCGCTCGCCGACCGGCTCTCCACCGGCCCGGTGACGCTGCGCTGGAAGGCCACCGCCAAGAGCGGCTACGTCTACAACCTGGGCTTCCAGGAGGACGGCGGCTTCGGCTCCGACCGCACCTACCGGGTGCGCGACGGACAGCTCGGCCGCAACGTGTCCATGTACCACTCGATGGGCGTACCGGCCGACTTCGTCGACGGCGTCGCCGCCTACCGGCCCAGCGGCGCGGGCCCGGTCGGCGTCTCCGGCATCGACCTGGTGGCCGTCCCCTCCACCCGCACCGAGTACTACACGGCGGGCGGCACCGCCTGGGACCACTTCGTCTCGTCCAGCTTCCCCTTCGGCGAGTTCATGCTGTCCCCGGCCAAGGCCTACAAGCCGGGCAAGCAGACCGAGGAGAGCTGGTACGACGGGGTAGTCGGCCCCGACGCCGGACGCGACCCCGCGGGCAAGCCGCTGCTCGCCGCCGAGCGCCAGGGCAACCTGATCGGCTTCGCGCCCGGCATGTGGGCCGACTCCGAACACAGCGCCCAGCCGGGCTCGTTCGGCGACATCGGCTCGCTGCTGCTTCGCCGCAACGGCCAGGACTACGACAGCAGCGGCTGGCCGTCGGGGGTGTTCACCGTCCCCGCGGACGACGCGGCGTACGAGCTCATCAGCGACAACCAGAAGATCGGCCCTTCCGGCGCGGTGTGGAAGCGCTCGCAGGAGGTCACCACGAGCTGGAAGTTCCGCTCGCACCTCGACGGACAGGCCTACTCGCAGGGGATCCCTCTGCTGTTCCCGCACTACGACGTCCCCGAGGACGGCCTCAAGACGGTCCCGGCGGCCGACGGCCAGAAGATCGGCCTCACCGTCACCGGGCACGCCGGCTACACCCCGGCCGCCCTGGTCTCGGCCAAGCTGTCGTACTCCTACGACGGCGGCACCACCTGGACCGAGGCCAAGTCCACCCAGCAGGGCGGCAGTTGGAAGGCGACCGTGAACCACGCGGGCGCCGCCGCCAAGAACGTGACCCTGAAGGCCGAACTGACCGACGCCAACGGCAATTCGGTCACCCAGACCGTGGTGAACGCCTACGCAGTGCGTTAGCCACGCAGCCGGTCCGCCGGGTGTCCCTCCCGTGGGGGGTGGGGTCGCCCGGCGGGCTTCGGCTTTCCATGCCCCGCTCGTCCGTTGCGGACATTTTCCCGTTGCCCCGTTTTCGTATGCCTCGGACGGTGGACAATAAGGGCATGAGCCAGCAGGGGGAGAGGCCGACCCGGGACGACGACTGGTGGAACCGGCTGTACGACGAGTCGGCCCCGGACACCGGCCCCGACGGTTCGCGCGACAGCCTCGACGACCGCTTCGACTCGGCGTCCGGGACGGTGAGTTCGGACCTGACGGGTCCGGGAGCGGCGCACTCGGAGCCGCTGCGATCTCCGGGTGAGGCGGGTTCGGAGGCGGCGGATTTATCCCCGGCGGCTTCGGACGTACCGGGTGCCGACCCGGAGGGTTCGCATCGGGCACGCCGCGCCGCCCCGCCCGCAACCGCCCCGCAGGACGCACCCGGCGCCGCGCCGCGCCCCCGGGCGCCCTGGGAGCCGCCCGAAACCCTGCCCGGGCCGCGCAAACCCGCCGCCTGGTGGGAGTCCGTCCCGGCGGCCCCGCCGCCACCGACGGCCCCGGCCCCGCTGCCCGATCTGCCACCGGGGTGGACGGAGGGCGCCCCGCCGGATCCGGCCGAGGCGGCGCACCCCGCCGAGGAGAGGCGCCCGGCGCCCCTCACCGCGCCGCCCGACCCGCCCCGTGCCGCCGCCACCCACGAGCCGCGCGCCCCGCAGGGCCTCCGCACCCCCACCGTGGAAACCCCGGCCCCGCCCGCAGTCGCCCCCGACGAGCAGTTCGGCCCGCCCCGGACCGCGCCGCCCGAGCAGTTCGCTCCGATGCCCCGGCCCCGTACCGGCCATGTGGGTGACGGTCCGCCCACCTACGACGCCGAACCCACCGCGCTGCCCGCCGCCCGGCCGGACGAGCTCGACGACCTCGTCGCCGACACCGTCCTCGACGGGGCCCGCTACGGCGCGTACGTCCTGCGGGCCTCCTCCTCGCGCGGGGACTCCGCGCGCTACCGGGGCGAGCCGCGCCGCGAAGCCCTGCTCACCGCCCGCTTCGGCACCGGCGAGAACGCCCTGGTCCTGGTCGCCGTGGCGAGCGGCGTGCGGACCAGCGAGCGGGCCCACCTCGCGGCCGCCGACGCCTGCCACTGGATCGGCGGCGCCATCGGCCGCAGCCACGTCCGCCTGGCCGAGGACATAAGGGCGGGCCGGCGCGGCGACCTCAAGTCGGGCCTTCACCGGCTCACCGACCGCAGCTACGGCATGCTGCGGGCCCGCGCCGCCGAGCTCGGCGCCGAGCCCGAGGAGTACACCGCGAGCCTGCGCTGTCTGCTGCTCTCCGCCGACCCCGCCTGCCGCACCCGGGTGTTCTTCGGCATCGGCCACGGCGGCCTGTTCCGGCTGCGCGGCGGCGTCTGGCAGGACATCGAGCCCGCCGTGCCCGACGCGGGTGCCGTCTACGGCGAGCCCGTGGTCGGCTTCGGCTCGGCCCCCGCCGAGACCCCGCAGGGCGACCGCCTCACCATGGACCTGAACACCGTCGAGCCCGCCCGCCCCTACATCGATCCGCCCGCGCCGCCGGGCGAACCGTTCCGCTTCCGGGCCTCGGTGGCCCGTCCGGGCGACACCCTCCTGCTGTGCAGCGGGGGCCTGGCCGAACCCCTGCTCGGCGAGGCCGCCCTCGCCGGGGAACTCGCCGAGCGCTGGGCCCGCCCCGAGCCGCCGGGGCTCGCCGCCTTCCTCGCCGACGTGACGCTGAGGGTGAAGGGCTACGCCGACGACCGTACGGCTGTCGCGGTCTGGGAGGCGTAACCGCACAGGCCGTGGGTTGATGGACGCATGGCCAAGCAGAATGTTGCAGAGCAGTTCGTCGACATCCTCACCCGCGCGGGCGTGAAGCGGCTGTACGGAGTCGTCGGCGACAGTCTGAACCCCGTCGTCGACGCCATCCGCCGCAACGCGGCCATCGACTGGATCCAGGTCAGGCACGAGGAGGTCGCCGCGTTCGCGGCCGGCGCCGAGGCCCAGCTCACCGGGAAGCTGGCCGCCTGCGCCGGCTCGTGCGGCCCCGGCAACCTCCACCTCATCAACGGCCTGTACGACGCGCACCGCTCGATGGCCCCCGTCCTGGCCCTGGCCTCGCACATCCCGTCCTCCGAGATCGGCCTCGGCTACTTCCAGGAGACCCACCCCGACCAGCTGTTCCGCGAGTGCTCCCACTACAGCGAGCTGATCTCCAACCCGCAGCAGATGCCCCGCGTGCTCCAGACCGCGATCCAGCACGCCATCGGCCGCGGCGGCGTCAGCGTCCTCGCGCTGCCCGGCGACATCGCCTCCGAGCAGGCGCCCGACAAGGCGATCGACCACGCCCTCGTCACCTCGCTGCCCTCGGTGCGGCCCGGCGACAGCGAGATCGACAAGCTCGCCGACCTGATCGACACGGCGAAGCGCGTCACCCTGTTCTGCGGCAGCGGCACCGCAGGGGCGCACGCGGAGGTCATGGAGTTCGCCGAGCGGGTCAAGTCGCCCGTCGGGCACGCGCTGCGCGGCAAGGAGTGGATCCAGTACGACAACCCGTACGACGTCGGCATGAGCGGCCTGCTCGGCTACGGCGCAGCCTACGAGGCGACCCACGAGTGCGACCTGCTGATCCTGCTCGGCACCGACTTCCCGTACAACGCCTTCCTGCCCGACGACGTCAAGATCGTCCAGGTGGACGTACGCCCCGAACACCTGGGCCGCCGCTCGAAGCTGGACCTCGCGGTGTGGGGCGACGTGAAGGAGACGCTGCGCTGTCTGATCCCGCGCGTACAGGCCAAGAGCGACCGCCGGTTCCTCGACAAGATGCTGAAGAAGCACGCGGACGCGCTGGAGGGCGTCGTCAAGGCGTACACCCGCAAGGTGGAGAAGCACGTCCCGATCCACCCCGAGTACGTCGCCTCCGTGCTGGACGAACTCGCCGACGACGATGCCGTGTTCACCGTCGACACCGGCATGTGCAACGTATGGGCGGCCCGCTACATCTCGCCCAACGGCAGGCGCCGGATCATCGGTTCGTTCAGCCACGGCTCGATGGCCAACGCACTGCCGCAGGCCATCGGCGCCCAGTTCATCGACCGGAACCGTCAGGTGATCTCGATGTCCGGCGACGGCGGGTTCTCCATGCTGATGGGGGACTTCCTGACCCTGGTCCAGTACGAACTGCCGGTGAAAATCGTGCTGTTCAACAACTCCTCGCTCGGCATGGTCGAGCTGGAGATGCTGGTCGCCGGGTTGCCCTCGTACGGGACGACCAACCGCAACCCCGACTTCGCGGCGATCGCCCGGGCGGCCGGGGCGTACGGAGTGCGGGTGGAGAAGCCCAAGCAGCTCGCGGGTGCGCTCAAGGACGCCTTCAAGCACAGGGGCCCGGCCCTGGTCGACATCGTCACCGACCCCAACGCGCTGTCCATCCCGCCGAAGATCAGCGCCGAGATGGTGTCGGGCTTCGCGCTCTCCGCCAGCAAGATCGTCCTGGACGGCGGGGTGGGCCGCATGCTCCAGATGGCCCGCTCCAACCTCCGCAACGTGCCCAGGCCTTGAAGGAACGGGGCGCCGACAGCAAGGAACACCACTCCTTCACCGTGCTCCTCAGAACCGGCCCGCTCCTTCCGTGCGTCCCCGCCTTCACCCGGTCCGTACCAACGGCTAGTCTCAACCGGGTCACGCCGATGACCAGGCGAGAAGGGCCGGGGGAGTCACACCATCATGAGCGGTACCAACGGGGACGGAAACGGCGAGAAGGACGACTACCTGGAGGGGGGCATCAAACCGCTCGCAGCGAGCGATCCGGTGCGCATCGGGCCGTATCTGCTCCTCGGGCGGCTCGGTGCCGGCGGCATGGGGCGGGTGTTCCTTGCCCGTTCGGACAGCGGGCGCACCGTCGCCGTGAAGGTCGTGCACGAGGAGCACGTGTCCGACGAGCAGTTCAGGGCGCGGTTCCGGCGGGAGATCGAGGCGGCGCGCAAGGTCGGGGAGCGGTACACGGCGCCGGTGCTCGACGCGGGTCCGGGCGACGAGCCGCCGTGGGTCGCGACGGGGTACGTGCCCGGGCTCTCGCTCGAACAGATCGTGCGGCGCCACGGTCCGCTGCCGGCCGAGTCCCTGCACGCCCTCGCCGAGGAACTCCTCAAGGCGCTCCGGGACATCCACGGCGCGGGCATCGTGCACCGCGACCTGAAGCCGTCCAACGTGATGCTCACCGTGGACGGTACTAAGGTCATCGACTTCGGGATCGCGCGCGCCCTCGAGACGTCCGTGGAGTCGCTCCTCACCAGTACGGGGATGGCGGTCGGCTCTCCCGGTTTCATGTCGCCGGAGCAGGTGCGGGGCCAGAGCGCCGGGGTCAAGAGCGATGTGTTCACCCTCGGATGCGTGCTGACGTATGCGGCGACCGGGCAGCTGCCGTTCGGGCACGGGGCCAGCAACCAGCACGCCGTGATGTTCCAGATCGTGGAGGGCGAACCCGATCTGACGGGCGTCGAGGACGACTCGCTGCGGGCCCTGATATCCCGGTGTCTGGCGAAGGACATCGACGAACGCCCCGGCGTGGACGAGCTGTTGGCGGACCCCGAGCGGACGCGTCCGCGCTCCGCGCGCGGCGCCTGGCTGCCGGCCCGCGTCGTCGCCCGCCTGGCCCAGCAGTCCGCGCGGCTGCTCGACGCCGAGGCGGAGCCGCTCCGGGAGGAGCCCGTGGACCGGGCGACCATCGGGCTGCGGGCACCGGCCGGGGACCCCGGGACCCCCGAGGCCGTCGTGGCGAGCCTCAGCGCCACCAAGCGGGAGCGCGAAGAGCGGCCCCGACGCCGCCGCAAGCTCATCGTGCTGCCCGTTGTCGCCGTGCTCACCGTCGGCGGCGGCACGATCGCCGTGCTCCAGCCCTTCGCGAGCGACGCCGGCGGCAAGGCGCAGGCCAAGCCCCCGGCCAGCAGCGCGAGCGCGAGCAGCGGCGCACAGGCGAGCGCCAGTGCCGCGCCCTCCGCGAGCAGTTCCCCCGGCGCTCCGAGCAGTCCCGCATCCCCGGGGGCGAGCGCTCCGGGCAGCGCGCCCCCGAAGGGCCCGGACGCCAAGCCCGGTGAGGGGCCGAACGCCCCGTCCAACGGCGGGAGTTCTGCGCAGCAGCCCGGCGGAGGAGGCGGCAGCCAGCCCGGCGGCGGGGGCGGCTCGACCAGAGGCGCCGGGGGTGGCGCCGGCGGCGGTACCGGCTCGTCGTCGGGGGCGGGGTCGGCAGGGGCGTCCGGATCTTCGGGCGCGTCCGGCTCCGGCGGCACATCCCAGGGGTCCCCGCCGCCCGACATGAAGGCGTACAAGCTCGAATACACCAACTCCTGCGTCGGCGCCTGCTCCATGCCGGTCGCGCTGAGCTGGCCGGCGGTCTCCGGAGCGACCCGGTACGACATCCACTACACCAACAAGGGCAGCAACTTCACGAAGAAGAGCGTCGACACCACCTATTCCACCGGCTCCCTCAACTACACGGTCACGGGCCCGTTCTCCGGCGACGAGATCTGTTTCGCGGTACGCGCAGCCAACAAGTACGGAGCGTCGGCCTGGGCGGAGACCTGGTGCGGCACCGTGCCCTACTAGGCAGGTGGCCGCTCCCGGTCTCCGCGCCGCAGCCGCAGCGTGACGATCTGGAACGGCCGCAGATCCAGGGCGATCCCCTCCGCCGAGAGCGGGGCCTCGCTCAGCGGCCGTTCCAGGAGATCGGTGAACTCGGCCCGCCCGCAGGCGAATCCGGGCCGCAGCACCGTCCGGGCCCGGTCGCCCGCCGACTCGTAGAGCCGCACCACCACATCACCGCCCCGGTCCTCCGCGAGCTTCACCGCCTCGACGGTCACCGCCGGGTGGTCCACGGTGACCAGCGGGGCGGCCTCGGCGCAGGGCACGACCCGCAGCGGCAGGTTCAGCGCGAGCCCCTCCGCGACGGCATCGGTCACCTCGGCCCCCGCAAGCAGCGCATACGTGAAGCGGTGCACATCGACATCGGTCGCCGGATCCGGGCTGTGCGGCGCCCGCAGCAACGTCAGGCGCACGGTCGTGCCGAGCCCGGCCTCGTGCGGCACCCGGGTGACGTCGTGCCCGTACGTCGAGTCGTTGAGCACGGCCACCCCGTACGACGGCTCGGCGACCCGCAGCCAGCGGTGCGCGCAGATCTCGAACCGGGCCGCGTCCCAGCCCGTGTTGACGTGCGTCGCGCGGTGCACATGCCCGAACTGGATCTCGGCGGTGGACCGTTCGGCGTGCACATCGAGCGGGAACGCCGCCTTGAGCACCTTCTCCGACTCGCGCCAGTCGACCTCGGTGACGATGTCGACGCGCGGGCTGCCGCAGGTGAGCCGGATCTCCTGGGTGATCCGCGAACTCCCGAAGCTCCGCACCACCCGCACAGCGGCCCGCAGCGGCCCCTCCTCGACGAGCTCGACCGATGCGGCGTCGGTGAGATCGGTGTGCCGACGCCGGTAGTGCCGGTCGATGTCCCAGGCGTCCCACTGATTGGGGTGATCGGGATGCAGCTGAAGGAGGTTGCCCCGGCTGCCCGGGGCGAGCACCTCCCGGTCGGCGACGAGGTCACGGACCGAGGTCAGCAGCCCCTCGCGGTCCACGGAGATCCGCACAACTCCGTTGTCCAGTACGAGAGTTGCCCCGTCCCGCACCACGCTCACCGGCGGCTCCGCAACGGCCGCCCGCGCCAGCGCCGTCGCCGCGAGCGGCGGGGTGTGGACGGCGAACAGCGCCCGGCCGCCGGGCAGCGGCTGGCCGTCCGGCGCGTCGTCGGCCGCCGTCTCGACCACCGCGCTGCGCGCGTACGGCGACGCGTTGAGCACGGCGGGCCGCCGTGCCTCGCCCAGCGCCGAGACCGCGCCCGCGACGACGGCCTCCAGCTCCGCGCGTACCCGCTCATACGTCTCGCGCGCCTCCCGGTGGACCCAGGCGATCGACGAGCCGGGCAGGATGTCGTGGAACTGATGAAGCAGCACCGTCTTCCACAACCGGTCGAGATCGTCGTACGGGACGCTGTAGTCGGGCGAGTGAAGGGCGGCGGCCGTCACCCACAGCTCCGCCTCGCGCAGCAGGTGTTCACTGCGCCGGTTGCCCTGCTTGGTCTTGGCCTGGGTCGTATACGTCGCCCGGTGCAGCTCCAGATACAGCTCGCCCGACCACACCGGCGCCCGCTCCCCGTACTCGGCGTGCGCGGCCTCGAAGAACGCCGACGGCCTCTCGACGGTGACCCGGGGCGAGCCCTCCAGATCGCGCAGCCGGCGCGCCTTCTCCAGCATCTCCCTGGTCGGGCCGCCTCCGCCGTCGCCCCAGCCGAACGGGACGAGGGAGCGCGTGGCGAGCCCCTTCTCGCTGAAGTTCCGCTCGGCGTGGGCGAGTTCGGACCCATGGAACTGGGAGTTGTAGGTGTCCACCGGCGGAAAGTGCGTGAAGACCCGGGTGCCGTCGATGCCCTCCCACCAGAACGTGTGGTGCGGCATCCTGTTGGTCTGGTTCCACGACAGCTTCTGCGTGAGGAACCACTTCACCCCGGCCAGCTTCGCGAGCTGCGGAAAGGCCGCGGTGTAGCCGAAGGAGTCGGGCAGCCAGATCTCCTCGGTCTCCACGCCGAGCTCCTCCAGGAAGAAGCGCTTGCCGTGCACGATCTGCCGGGCCAGCGCCTCCCCGCCCGGCATGTTGGCGTCCGACTCCACCCACATGGAACCCACCGGAGCCCAATTGCCCTGCTGGACAGCCTTTTTGATACGCCGCCAGATGTGCGGCTGGTGATCGCGGACCCAGGCGTACTGCTGGGCCTGGGAGCAGGCGAAGACCAGCTCGGGGTAGTCGGCGGCCAGCGCCGTCACATTGGCGAAGGTGCGCGCCGCCTTGCGGACCGTCTCGCGCAGTGGCCACAGCCACGCCGAGTCGATGTGCGCGTGGCCCGCCGCCGAGACGCGGTGGGCGCCGGGACCCGCCGGACGGGACAGCGCGTCGGCCAGCTCGGCACGCGCCGCCACCGCGGTGCCCGCCACATCGTGCAGGTCGAGCGCGTCCAGCATGCGTTCGAGCGCCCGCAGGATCTCGTGCCGGCGGGCCCGGTCGGCCGGCAGCTCCTGCATCAGCTCCGACAACACCTCCACATCCAGCACCAGGTGCCACACCTGGTCGTCGAGTACGGCGAGGTCGGCAGCCGCGAATCGGTAGATGGGCGCAGACCCGGCGGTCAGGATGTCTCCCAGTGGGGTCGGTTCGAAGTCGTGCAGCACCGCCGGATTCGCGGCGGCCTCCAGGAGCAGGGAGACCTGCTCCCCGCCCGCCGCAGGCGCTGCCACCGGGATATGCCGGTTGCGGGGATGAATGCCCTTGAGCGGGACGCCCGAGCTGTCGTACACCAGACCCTCCGCCTGGAAGCCCGGACCCGCTCCGGTGAAACCGGGGTCGATGACCGCCTCGACCCTGCGTCCCGCCCACGCCCCGGGCACCCGTCCTTCGATCCGGAACCAGCTCGTCGACCATGGCCGGCCCCACTCCGTACCGGCCTCGAACGGCTCGTATGCCCCCGTCAACGCCTCTGCGACGGGCACCGGTTCGCCCGGCGTGTGCCGGACGGCCAAGGTCATCGGCACCCGGGCGGCGTACTGCGCGGGACGCACGAACTGGCGCATGGCCCGTTCCAGGCGTCCCTCGACCAGCGATCGGTCATCATGCATCGCTTCTCCTCCAGCTGCTCACTGAAGGGTTTCCCGTTCGGTTGTTGAGGAATCACCATGCGTGACCGACGCCCGACTGGGCATGCATCCCGTGTGCATGTTCGAGGGGGAAGGTCGTCACAACGTGCAGGTGGGGGTTATGACAAGGCATCAGGCAGGGCTCGGCCCCGCGGGGAGCGGGCCCGTCCGGACACCTGATGCGCAGCAGGGGGACCAGCGTCTGCTGCGCAGGAGAGTGGGGCAGGCGGATCTGAGCGCCGTGGGGGACATACGCCGGGCGCTGAGGGAACTTCTCGGCCCGTCGAGGCATTCGGCGGCGGCGGACGTGGCCGAACTGCTCACCAGTGAGCTGGTGACCAACGCCCTCGTCCACACCGATCACGGCGCGGTGGTGACGGCGACGGTCGGCGAGGCCGGCCTTCGTGTGGAGGTCCGGGATTTCGTGGCCGCGCTTCCCACGCCGTACGTACCGTCCGCCGACGACGGTACGCATGGCAGGGGCCTGCTGCTCGTCCAGGCGCTGGCGGACGCCTGGGGTGTGCACGAGCACGGCATGGGGAAGGTGGTCTGGTTCGAGCTCGGCTGCAACGGGGCGGCGCCGCAGTTCTAGGTACCGACGGCTAGCCGAACTGCTGCTCCAGGTCCTTGAGCTTGCGCTCCAGGGAGTCGAGCCGGGGCAGCGCCTGGGTGTCGTCCTCGGCGGTGAGATCCACGGTCCGGGCCGAGGCGTCAGCGGTGCCGAGGGCCGCGAGGGAGTGCCGGGTGCGCAGGGGCAGCTGTCCTGGCTCGGCTATGGCCGGCTCCGCGACAGCTTTGGGCTGCGCGGAGCCCTGGCCGGAGCCGAGCGCCGGGACGCCGACCTGGCGGCCGCCCCTGCCGCGCCCCCAGGCCCGGTTCTGCCGGCTGAGCGCCCGGAAGTGCGCCCGGTCCAGCTTCTCCTGGTCGCGCCTGCGGAGCTTGTTCTCCTCCTTGGCGCGCTTGTCCTCGCGCACCTCTTCGACGGCCTCGTCGAGCGTGCGTACGCCCTCCAGGAGCATCAGCGACCAGGCGCCGAAGGTCTCCCTGGGGGCTCGCAGCCACCGTACGATCCGGATCTGCGGCAGTGGCCGAGGCACCAGGCCCTGCTCGCGCAGGGCCGCCCGGCGAGTCTGCTTCAGGGCGCGGTCGAAGAGGACCGCCGCCGAGAGCGACATCCCGGCGAAGAACTGCGGGGCGCCCGCGTGGGCCATGCCGCGCGGCGCGTGCACCCAGTTGAACCAGGCCGCGGCGCCCGCGAACGTCCACACCAGGAGGCGTGAGCCGAGTGCCGCGTCGCCGTGGCTGGCCTCGCGCACCGCGAGTACGGAGCAGAACATGGCCGCACCGTCGAGGCCGAACGGGACGAGGTACTCCCAGCCGTCCGTCAGATTGAGGTTCTGCCGGCCGAAGCCGACCAAGCCGTGGAAGGAGAGCGCGGCGGCCACCGCCGCGCAGCAGAACAGGAGCACATAGGAAGCGGAGCCGTACACCGCTTCCTTCCTTCTGCGGCGCTCCTCACTGCGCTCCCAGGAGTCGTCGCCGGTGGCGTTGTCACCGGCGCGCTTGCCGCGCGCGAGCACTACCAGAGCCACGACGACCCCCACGATCATCACGCCGCCCGGAAGCAGCCAGTCCAGCGATATGTCGGTCAGTCGCATGCGGTGTCCCTTGCATCGCGTAGGGCGTATCGGCCGCCATACTGCTCCTGCCGTACGGGGCGGCAGGGGCTTTCGGGGCAAGAGGGCGCCAACAAACGCGGAGGGCAGTCGGATAGGGGGGATTCGATCGAACTGCCGTGCCCGGCGCGCGAGTTGAGTTCGACTGGCGCTCACCCGGACGGGTGGCATGGATCCCGGGCCCAGCTCCGGACGCCGCCCGGACCGGGCGGGGGCTTCTCAGGAGGCGGCGCTGAGCCTCTCCACGCGCTCGGCGTCGCAGGTGCGCGGACAGGTCACGCAGGTGTCCTCGGGGCGCACGGTGTAGAAGAAGCAGCAGCTCGCCCGGTCGCGGGTCGGCAGGCGTCGCCCGTCGGGCGCGGTCAGCTCGCGGAAACCGGGCGTGCCCACGTACGGCTTCGTGGTGCCGGGGAGCAGCGCGCCGAGCTCGGCCATCGCGCGCGGCTCCTCGCCGAGCAGCGAGCCGATGTACCAGAGCCCCTCGACGATCTCGTCGGTCGCCATGCCCCACAGCGCCCGCTTGCCGCGCCGCATGCGCGGGCCGAATCCGTCGAGCACCGCCCCGAGGTGCTCGGCCGCCGATGCCCGCACCTCGCCGCGCAGCGCCTCTTCGTCCGGTACGACGCGGGCGCCGGGGAGCCGGGCCGCCGGGTCGCCCGGCAGGCAGGAGAACTCCCTTACGCGTACGGCGAGTTGGCCAAGAGTGCGATGGAACGTCACATCGGCGACCGGTACCCGCGGCACTCGGCGGTGCAGAAACCACGGCACCGTCACGAGGAGGCAGACGGGCCAGGCGTAACGGTGGAAGCCGAAGGACGCGATGACATCGGGGCGGGCCTGATGCCCGTAGTCCTGAACGACCTGGGCGTTGTCCCAGGCCAGGAAGGTGTCGAGGGCGGCGCCGCCGGCGGCGAGCTCCGCGGCGCCGACCCATCCCGCGCCGCCGGGCGCCTGCTCGGTCCCGGTCAGCTCCCTGATTCCCAGTCCGGGAAAGACCTCGGCCAGGCGGGCGTAGGAGTCCGCGACGGGGCTCGGCGCGGGGCTGGGCAGCAAGGTGGGGACGGCCATGCGGGACCACCGAATCGCGATCGTTGACAGGTAAGGCTTACCTTAGCGGATGAAGCCGATGTTTGAACTCGCGCTTTGTCCGCCTATGGTCTGTGTGGGGCAGGCGGAGCCGTAGGAGGCCGGGGTGGAACAGGGCAGAGCGCGCGAGGCAGTGGTGCCCGCGCACGGGTCACCCCGCGTTCCCGGACAGGGCAGGGCCGGCGGGCACCTCGACGACGCCCGCGGCGAGCACACCCACAGTGAGCCGCCGGCCCCCCGCACCGTCCACCGTCACTCGGTACGCGGCCAGATCCTGGCCGCGCTGCGCACCGCCCTGGTCGACGGCGATCTCGTACCGGGCGAGGTGTACTCGGCGCCGGCGCTCGGTGAGCGGTTCGGGGTCTCCGCGACCCCCGTGCGCGAGGCGATGCAGCAGCTCAGCATCGAGGGTGCCGTCGAGGTCGTGCCGAACCGGGGCTTCAGGGTCACCGAGCGCAGCGCCCAAGAGCTCGCGGAGCTCGCCGAGGTGCGGGCCATGATCGAGGTCCCGGTGATGCTGCGGCTCGCCCGCACCGTCCCGGCGGCGCGCTGGGCCGAGCTGCGCCCGCTCGCCGAGGCCACCACCGACGCCGCCGCGACCGGCGACCGCGCGGGCTACGCCGAGTGCGACCGCGCCTTCCACCGGGCGCTCCTCGCGCTCGCGGGCAACCAGCAGCTCGTCCAGGTCGCCGACGATCTGCACCGGCGCGCCCAGTGGCCGCTGACGGCGGCGCCGGTCACCCGCCGCGCGGACCTGGTCGCCGACGCGGCCGAACACCTGGCCCTCCTGGACGCCCTGTGCGCCCAGAACCTGCCGGTCGTCCAGTCGCTCGTACGGGAACACTTCACGGGCTCCGCGCTCTGAGGCCGTCCCGCTGAAGGCTGTGCCCGCTCAACGGCCGTGGCGCTGGACCCCGGGCCGTCACGGCCGCGTCCGCGCTGTGCAACAGCTCACACCGCGAGGAACCCGCGCCGTCAACTACCGCGTCCCAGCCGGTACTTGAAGAATCGCACGCCGGGGGGCCGTCATGCCGGATCCGTGGATGCAACAGCAGCAGATGCAGCAACAGCAATGGCAGAGCCGCCAGGCCGCGGACTCGGCCCGGCGCGCCTGCGACTACGGACGTGACGCGCACCAGCGCTTCGCCCACGGTTCGGTGCGGCCCGGTTCCTCGGGCCGCCTCACCGGCCTGATCCAGCTCGTCCTGCTGATCGCGGCCGTCGTCTACCTCGCGGGCCACCCCGACGTGCGGGCCTCCCTGTGGGGATTCGCCCAGCACGCCTGGAGCCACCTCGACGCGGTCATCGGCGACGCGCGTTCGGGTAATTGACGCTCTGTCAGGAGCGGTCGCCCGGGATGAACCGATGAACCGTCACATCGCGGCGGGCCGTGGCGGCGCAGCCCCCAGATGGGCCGCCAGCCAGGTGGGGACGCCGAGGAGGCGTACGAGACGGGCCGCCTCCGTGCGCAGCCGGGTCGAGGCCGGCTCCTCCTCGGTGTCGGCGAGCGCGGCAAGGGCGGGGGCCGTACCGATGAGGTAGCCGAGCTCCTCGCGGATGCGCAGCGACTCGGTGAAGCCGTGCCGTGCCTCCGCCAACTCGCCGTCGCGCAGGGCGAGTCCGGCCAGATGGCGCCAGGTGAACGAGAGCAGCAGGGTGTCGCCGTGGGCCGCGGCGCCCTCGTGGGCGCGGCGGTAGGCGGCGCGGGCGGCCTGCGGCGCGTCGGCGACGTTCTCGGCGAGCAGCCCGCGCCGGAAGTCGAGCAGCGCCCGGCCGCGGCCCGCGAGCGCGGTCAGCGCGGCGGCCCGGCCGAACGCGGAGCGCGCCTCGTCGGCCCGGTCCCGTACCCCGAACAGCGTTGAGGCGTACGCGAGATAGCCGCGCTCGCAGGCGGCGGCGCCGCGCTCCTCGTCGCTGCGGGCGACGGCCTCCGCGCCGCGCAGCGCCTCGTCGGCCTCCGCCCAGCCGGACTCGGTGTAGACGCAGCGCTCGGTCAGCAGGGCCGTGCGCTGGAGCGCGCCGGCCGCCGCTCCCGCATGCGGTTCGAGCAGAGCGGCGGCGTCCGTCCAGCAGCCGCGCGAGCGCAGCCGCCATACCGCGGTCTGGAGCGGATCCCCGTCATCTGCAGTCGTTCCGGAACCAGACATGGCGGTATGCGCCACGTTGCCCTCCCCGAGCGCGCCATCGAGCTGCTGAGTAGATCCGCATCTCAACACGGAATGGCACGCCGGGCCAAGGGGGGTGCGTGAATGAGTTCACAATCGTCCGACACTGGCCGGGATCGACTGTCAGCTCATACGAAGCGCCAGGAAGAAGTCCAGCTTGTCCTCGAGCCGGGACAGGTCACGGGCCGTCAACTGCTCGATCCTGCCCACCCGGTAGCGCAGCGTGTTGACGTGCAGGTGCAGTCGTGTGGCGCACCGCGTCCACGATCCGTCGCAGTCGAGGAAGGCCTCCAGGGTCGGGATGAGTTCGGCCCGGTGGCGCCGGTCGTAGTCGCGCAGCGGGTCGAGCAGCCGGGCCGTGAAGGCGCGGCGTACGTCGTCGGGCACGAACGGCAGCAGCAGCACGTGCGAGGCCAGCTCGTGGTGGCCGGCCGCGCACACCCGGCCGGGGCGGGCGGCGGCGACCCGGCGGGCGTGCCGGGCCTCCTCCAGGGCGCCGCGCAGCCCCTCGGCGGAGTGCACCGCGGCGCTGACACCCAGTGTCAGGCGGCCGTCGTCCGCCAGGCCCGCCGAGAGCGGGGTGCGTACGGCGGCCAGGAGCGCGTCGGCGTGCAGGCCGCCCTCGGCGCCCTCGGGCGTGACCGCGGGCAGCGGCACGAGCGCGATCGCCTCGTCGCCCGCATGGGCCACCGCGATCCGGTCGGAGGACTCGGGGCCGACCACCGCGGGGTCGACCAGGATCTCCTCCAGGAGCGACTGGGCGACCGGGCCGCCCTCGATCTCCGCGCCCAAGGCGCGCTCCCAGTCCACCCGGGCCACCACGACCTGCCAGTGCGGCGCCGTGCCGAGGCCGGGCAGCAGCACCGGGGCCGCGACTCTGAGCCGGGCCGCGATCTCGGCGGGTGCGGCGCCGGTCTGCACCAGCTCCAGGACCTCCTGGGCGAGCCGGCGGCGCACCGTGCGGGCCGCGTCGCGCCGGTCGCGCTCGACCGCGATGAGCTGGGTGACGCCCTGGAGCAGGTCGAGCCGGGCGGCCGGCCAGTCGCTCGCGTCGGCCTCGACGGCGAGCAGCCAGTCCGAAAGCACCGTCTCGCGCACGTCGCGGGCGGCGGGCGCCGCGCCCCGCCCGTTGTTGCGGATCGGGAACAGCGAGTAGGTCACGCCCTCGACGGTGGCCCGGTGCGGGCCCCGGCGGCCGGTGCGGGTGGAGCCCAGGTGCTCGGCGGCAAGGGCGGCGCCGACCGCCGGGGTCAGCGCGTCGCCGGCGCCCGCGATCTGGCGGCCGGTCGGAGAAAGCACCCAGGCCCGCAGGTCGAGGTCGGAGCCGAGCAGATCGAGGACCACTTCGGGGCCGCCGCCCGCCGGGCCCGAGGTCATCAGCCTGCGGTGGCGGTCCACGACCGCCGCGAGGTCGCCCGCGCGCTCGCCCGAGACCTGCCGTACGACGTGCTCGGTGATGGTTGCGAACGCGACCGACTCGTTCACCGCGAAGAGCGGCAGCCGATGGCGAGAACAAGCCAGAACGAGATCGTCGGGAATGGCGCCGAGCTCGGCCTCACCGGCCGCGAGGCCCGCCACACCGGCACCCGCGAGGATGCGTACGAATGGCTCGGAATCTTCGGCGTCCCGGCGCCAGGCGAGACCTGTCAGAACCAGCTCGCCACCCGTGAGGTAGCGGCTCGGATCCCGCAGGTCAGTGGTCATGACTCCCCGCACAGTGCGGTCCAGCTCGTCCTCGCCGCCGAGCAGCCGCAGCCCCAGCGCGTCGGTTTCCAGAAGTGCGCGCAGCCGCATCGCGTGTCGCCGCCGATCTGTCTTGATGTTGCCGTTGGAAAGCGGTGAGGTAACGGAGCACCGCCTTTCATACGAATCTACAAGACGTGAGCGGAGACCAGCCAACTCCTTCATGGTTTCGGTGACTGCACCCGAGGGATGCGGGCTTGTGTACTGATTCCACACCGCGTTAACAGCACATGAACGACTGAGATGTCGAGGGCCTGCCGTCCCCGGGACCCGCGCGAACGACCCCGAATTTGAGAATCGGAAGAGAGCCACTCATGGACTTCCTTCGCCCCGCCAGCTGGGAGGAGGCGCTCGCCGCCAAGGCAGAGCACCCCACCGCTGTGCCCATTGCGGGTGGCACCGATGTGATGGTCGAGATCAACTTCGACCACCGCCGGCCCGAGTACCTCCTGGACCTGAACCGCATCAGCGAGTTGGCCCAGTGGGAGGTCGGGGAGGACAGCGTCCGGCTCGGACCCTCCGTCCCGTACACCAAGATCATGGAGAACCTGCGGACGGAGCTGCCGGGCCTCGCGCTCGCCTCGCACACCGTCGCCTCCCCGCAGATCCGCAACCGCGGCGGTGTCGGCGGCAACCTCGGCTGCGCCTCGCCGGCCGGTGACGCGCACCCGTCGCTGCTGTCCTCGGGCGCCGACGTCGAGGTCGAGTCGCAGGCGCGCGGCGTGCGGCTCATCCCGATCGACGAGTTCTACAAGGGTGTGAAGCGCAACGCCCTGGAGGCGGACGAGCTGATCAAGGCCATCCACATCCCCAAGGCGGACGGCCCCCAGCAGTTCTCCAAGGTCGGCACCCGCAACGCCATGGTCATCGCGGTCTGCGCGTTCGGCCTGGCGCTGCACCCCGAGACCCGTACGGTCCGCACCGGCATCGGTTCGGCCGCCCCCACCCCCATCCGGGCGAAGGCGGCGGAGGAGTTCCTGAACGCGGCGCTCGAAGAGGGCGGCTTCTGGGACAACGGCAAGATCATCACCCCGTCGGTCGCGAAGCAGTTCGCCACGCTCGCCTCGGGCGCCTGCAACCCGATCGACGACGTTCGCGGCACCGCGAACTACCGCCGTCACGCCGTGGGCGTCATGGCGCGCCGCACGCTGATGTGGACCTGGGAGACGTACCGCGGCGGCAACGGCCGCACCCTTGAAGGAGCTGCATAACCATGCGCGTCAATTTCACGGTCAATGGCCGTAAGCAGGAGGCCGACGACGTGTGGGAGGGCGAGAGCCTTCTCTACGTCCTGCGCGAGCGCATGGGGCTTCCGGGTTCGAAGAACGCCTGTGAGCAGGGCGAGTGCGGTTCCTGCACGGTCCGCCTCGACGGTGTTCCGGTGTGTTCGTGTCTGGTCGCGGCCGGTCAGGTCGAGGGCCGCGAGGTCGTCACCGTGGAGGGCCTGGCCGACTACGCCGCCCACCGCTCCGACGCCCACCCCGGCGGCGGCTGCGCCTCCGGTTCCTGCGGTACGTCCATCGACGCCGCCAAGCGGTGGCAGGCCAAGCCTCAGGACAGCCAGACTGGAGAGGCCGGCGCGCTCTCGCCGATCCAGCAGGCGTTCATCGACGCAGGTGCCGTGCAGTGCGGTTTCTGCACCCCGGGCCTCCTGGTCGCCGCCGACGAGCTCCTGGAGCGCAACTCCGAGCCGTCCGACGCGGACATCCGCGAGGCGCTCTCCGGCAACCTGTGCCGCTGCACCGGTTACGAGAAGATCCTCGACGCGGTCCGCCTCGCGGCCGCCCGTCAGGAAGAGGCGGTCTGATCATGGCGCAGAACACCCGCACCACTCCGGCCGGTACGCCCACCAACGTCACCCAGAACCACACCAAGGGCGGCATCGGCGAGTCGACGCTCCGCCCGGACGGCACCCTCAAGGTCACCGGTGAGTTCGCGTACTCCTCGGACATGTGGCACGAGGACATGCTGTGGGGCCAGACGCTCCGCTCCACCGTGGCCCACGCCGAGATCGAGAACATCGACATCTCCGAGGCCGTCGCGATGCCCGGCGTCTACGCCGTGCTGACCTACGACGACCTGCCGGCCAAGATGAAGAACTACGGCCTGGAGATCCAGGACACCCCCGTCCTGGCCCACGGCCGGGTCCGCCACCACGGTGAGCCGGTCGCGCTGGTGGCCGCCGACCACCCGGAGACCGCCCGCCGCGCGGCCGCCAAGATCAAGATCGACTACAAGGAACTGCCGGTCGTCACCGACGAGGCCTCCGCCCTCGCCGCCGACGCGCCGCTGATCCACGAGGGCCGCGACGACCACCACGCCGGTCACGTCCCGCACCCGAACATCGTGCACCGCCAGCCGATCATCCGCGGCAACGTGGAGGAGGCGCGCAAGCGCGCCGACGTGATCGTCGAGGGCGAGTACACCTTCGGCATGCAGGACCAGGCCTTCCTCGGCCCGGAGTCCGGCCTCGCCGTGCCCGCCGAGGACGGCGGCGTCGACCTCTACGTCGCCACCCAGTGGCTGCACTCGGACCTCCAGCAGATCGCCCCCGTCCTGGGCCTGCCGCCGGAGAAGGTCCGCATGACGCTCTCCGGCGTCGGCGGTGCCTTCGGTGGCCGCGAGGACATCTCGATGCAGATCCACGCCTGCCTCCTGGCGCTGCGCACGGGCAAGCCGGTCAAGATCGTCTACAACCGGTTCGAGTCCTTCTTCGGCCATGTGCACCGCCACCCGGCGAAGCTCTACTACGAGCACGGTGCCACCAAGGACGGCAAGCTCACGCACATGAAGTGCAAGATCGTCCTGGACGGCGGCGCCTACGCGTCGGCCTCCCCGGCGGTCGTCGGCAACGCCTCCTCGCTCTCGGTCGGCCCGTACGTCATCGACGACGTCGACATCGAGGCGATCGCGCTCTACACGAACAACCCGCCCTGTGGCGCGATGCGCGGCTTCGGCGCCGTCCAGGCCTGCTTCGCGTACGAGGCCCAGATGGACAAGGTCGCGGCGAAGCTGGGCATGGACCCGGTCGAGTTCCGCCAGCTCAACGCCATGGAGCAGGGCACGATCATGCCGACCGGCCAGGTCGTGGACTCGCCGGCCCCGGTCGCCGAGCTCCTGCGCCGGGTCAAGGCCCGCCCGCTGCCGCCCGAGCAGCAGTGGCTCGCGGCCGGAGAGGCCGCGGACGTCCGCGCCCTGCCCGGCGGCCTGTCCAACACCACGCACGGCGAGGGTGTCGTACGAGGCATCGGCTACGCGGTCGGCATCAAGAACGTCGGCTTCTCCGAGGGCTTCGACGACTACTCGACCGCCCGGGTGCGCCTGGAGGTCATCAACGGCGAGCCCGTCGCGATGGTCCACACGGCCATGGCGGAGGTCGGCCAGGGCGGTGTCACCGTGCACGCCCAGATCGCCCGTACGGAGCTGGGTGTCACGCAGGTGACCATCCACCCGGCCGACACCCAGGTCGGCTCCGCCGGTTCCACGTCCGCCTCCCGGCAGACGTACATGACCGGTGGCGCGGTGAAGAACACCTGCGAGGCCGTCCGGGCCAAGGCCCTGGAGATCGGCCGCCGCAAGTTCGGCTCCTACCACCCCGCCTGGGCCACCGCCGAGCTGCTGCTCGAAGGCGGCAAGGTCGTCACCGACGGTGGCGAGGTCCTCGCCGACCTGGCGGACGTCCTGGAGGGCGAGGAGATCGACATCGAGCTGGAGTTCCGGCACCGCCCGACCCAGGCCTTCGACCTCGTCACCGGCCAGGGCAACGGCCACGTCCAGTACACGTTCGCCGCGCACCGCGCGGTGGTCGAGGTGGACACCGAGCTCGGCCTCGTCAAGGTCGTCGAGCTGGCCACCGCCCAGGACGTCGGCAAGGCGCTCAACATGCTCTCCGTCGTCGGCCAGATCCAGGGTGGTACCACCCAGGGCCTCGGCGTCGCGGTGATGGAAGAGATCATCGTGGACCCGAAGACCGCGAAGGTGCGCAACCCCTCCTTCACGGACTACCTGATCCCGACGATCCTGGACACCCCGACCATCCCGGTCGACGTCCTGGAGCTCGCCGACCCGAACGCGCCGTACGGCCTGCGCGGTCTCGGCGAGGCCCCGACCCTGTCGTCCACGCCGGCCGTCCTCGCGGCGATCCGGGCGGCGACCGGCCTGGAGCTCAACAAGACCCCGGTCCGCCCCGAGCACCTCACCGGTACCGGAGCCTGATCCCACCCCGGGGATCCCCAGATCCCTCCGGGCGGTGCGTGCCTCCCAGGAACGTCACACTTCCGTCGCCCGCACCGCCCGGAGCAGTCAAGTACCGCACCGCTCGCGGTCCTCGCAGTAATCGGCAACACCCGCAGTACCAGCACTACCAGCAAAACCGAGTCACACCAGCAACACCCGTAGCCATCTGCACTGCGGTACCGGTTCCGGTACCCCGGCAGGAGCAGACACCGTTCGTCTCGGGCCGTCCCCCGGGTCGTGCAGCCCACGCAGCATCCCAAATCCCGCAGCTTGTCTGACCTGAGGACTCAAGTCTTATGCGGGTGCCCCTGTGAACCTTGGGAGTAGGCACCATGACCCAGCAGTCTGTGGAGCCGAAGACCACCGCTGAGGACGCGGGCTCCGGCTCCCGTCCCCAGGCCGGCAGGTCTTGGCTCGACCGGTACTTTCACATATCCGAGCGGGGATCCACGCTGGCGCAGGAAGTGCGCGGCGGCATCACCACCTTCATGGCGATGTGCTACATCCTCCTGCTCAACCCGCTGATCCTCTCGACGCCCGATGTCGACAAGCACACGCTGGGCCACGCGGGCCTGGTGACCGCCACGGCGCTCGCCGCCGCGGCGAGCACTCTGCTGATGGGCTTCATCGGCAAGGTCCCGCTCGCACTCGCCGCCGGACTGAACGTCTCCGCGGCCCTGACCACCCAGGTGGTCCCCAACATGACGTGGCCGCAGGCCATGGGCATGTGTGTCATGTACGGCGTCGTGATCATGCTCCTGGTCGTCACCGGCCTCCGCGAGATGATCATGAATGCCATCCCGCTGGCTCTCAAGCACGCGATCACCATGGGTATCGGCATGTTCGTCGCCCTGCTCGGCCTCGTGAAGGCCGGGTTCGTGGGCAAGGGACCCGAGCACGGACCGCCGGTCACCCTCGGTGCCACCGGACAGCTCGTCGGCTGGCCCGTCTTCTTCTTCGCGATCACCCTGCTGCTGATCTTCGCCCTCCAGGCCCGCAAGGTGCCTGGCGCGATCCTGATCGGCATCGTCTCCGGCAGCGTCCTGGCCTTCGTGGTCACCAAGGCCGCGGGCCTGACCGACGCGGACTGGGGCGGCACCGCCCCCGGCCTCAGCGGCAGCGCGGTCTCCACGCCCGACTTCGGACTCTTCGGCCACGTCGAGTTCGGCGGCTGGGGCTCCATCGGCGCCATCAGCGTCGGCATGATCGTCTTCACCCTGGTGCTCGCCGGCTTCTTCGACGCGATGGCCACCATCATCGGCGTCGGCCAGGAGGCCAAGCTCGCCGACGACAAGGGCCGCATGCCGGGCCTGTCCAAGGCGCTGTTCATCGACGGTGCGGGCGGCGCGATCGGCGGCGTCACCGGCGCCTCCGGCCAGACCGTGTTCATCGAGTCCGCCTCCGGCGCCGGTGAGGGTGCCCGTACCGGCCTCTCCTCGGTCGTCACCGGCCTCTTCTTCGCGGCCTGCCTGTTCTTCACCCCGGTCACCCAGCTGGTACCGGCCCAGGTCGCCTCGGCCGCCCTCGTCGTCATCGGCTCGATGATGATGAGCGCCGCCAAGCACGTGGACTGGAGCGACCGTTCGGTCTCCATCCCGGTGTTCCTCACCGTGGCTCTGATGCCGTTCACGTACAACATCACCGCCGGTGTCGGCGCGGGCGTCGTCGCCTACACCGTGATCAAGGCGGCACAGGGCAAGTGGCGCGAGATCGGCGGGTTCATGTGGGCCCTGACAGCGGTCTTCACCATTTACTTCGCCCTCCATCCCATCGAGAACTGGCTCGGCGTCAAGTAGCGGCCGCGCCGCCGACGCCCTCCACCATCCGTAAGGAGACCGAACATGCTGGACATCGCCGAAGAGCTGAACCGGTGGGTCGAGCAGGGACGCGAGTTCGCCGTGGCCACCGTGGTGGCCGTCGGCGGCAGCGCGCCCCGGCAGCCGGGAGCCGCCCTCGCCGTCGACAGCGACGGCACGGCGATCGGCTCGGTCTCCGGCGGATGTGTGGAGGGCGCTGTCTACGAACTCTGCCAGCAGGCGCTGGAGGACGGCGAGACCGTCCTCGAACGCTTCGGCTACAGCGACGAGGACGCCTTCGCGGTCGGCCTGACCTGCGGCGGCATCATCGACATACTCGTCACCCCGGTCCGTACCACCTCGCCCGCCCGCGAGGTGTTCGCGGCCGCACTCGCCACCGCCGCGAGCGGCGAGGCCGCCGCGGTCGCCCGCATCACCGACGGCCCCGCCGACCTCATGGGCCGCGCCCTCCTCGTCCACCCGGACGGCACCTACGAGGGCGCCCTCGGCGGACACCCCGAGCTGGACCGCGCCGTGGCCGACGAGGCCGCCGCCATGCTGGACGGCGGCCGCACCGGCACCCTCTCGCTGGGCGCCGACGGCCGGCTGTGCGGCCAGCCGCTCACCGTGCTCGTCGAATCGAGCGTCCCGGCCCCCCGGATGATCGTCTTCGGCGCCATCGACTTCGCCTCCGCCCTGGTCAGGGTCGGCAAGTTCCTGAACTACCACGTCACCGTGTGCGACGCCCGGCCCGTCTTCGCGACGAAGACCCGCTTCCCCGAGGCGGACGAGATCGTCGTGGAGTGGCCGCACAAGTACCTTCAGCGGACGAACACCGACTCCCGTACGGTCCTGTGCGTCCTGACCCACGACGCCAAGTTCGACATCCCGCTCCTGGAGACCGCGCTGAAGCTGCCGGTCGCCTACATCGGCGCGATGGGCTCGCGCCGCACCCACCTGGACCGCAACGAGCGGCTGCGCGACGTGGGCGTCACCGAGCTCGAACTCAACCGCCTGCGCTCCCCGATCGGCCTCGACCTCGGCGCCCGTACGCCCGAGGAGACCGCCCTGTCGATCGCCGCGGAGATCGTCGCCAACCGGCGCGGCGGCAGCGGGGTCTCGCTGACCGGCGCCCACACCCCGATCCACCACGACGGCAAGGACACGCCGGTCGGCCGCATCGGTTCCGTCGCGTAGCCGCCACCCCGGTCAGCCGCCGCGCGTCAGCTCTTCGCCCAGCTCCGTGCGGGCGTAGAGCACCACCCGGCCCGCCCGCGCGCGGCCGACCAGACCGGTCCGGTGCAGCACCGCCAGATGCTGGGAGACCGCGCTCGCCGTGACGCCGAGGCGCCGGGCGAGCTCGGTCGTCGACGCCGGGCCCGCGAGCGCGAGCAGCAGAGCCGCCTTCGGCCGCCCCACCAGCGACGCGAGCGCGGCCGCGGGACGCGGCGGCCGGGTCTCCCACAACGTGGCCACACCCCGCGCCGGGTAGGCGATCGTGGGCCGCTCCTCGGCCCCCACCGGACTGATCGTGTGCTGCGCGAACAGCGTCGGCACGAGCCAGAACCCCCGCCCGTCGACCTCCGCGGCCATGTGCAGATCCCGGTGCACGAACAGCGTGAGGCGCCCGTTGTCCCACGTCGCCGACGGATCGAGCGAGGTGAGCAGCGCGGCCGCGCCGTCCCGGGCGAGCAGCCGGGCCCGGTGCACCATGTCCGCTTCGAGCACGGCCCGCATCCGCGGCCAGTGCGGGGCGATCGCCAGCTCCCAGTACGCCTCCACCACATCCGCGATCGCCTGCCTCAACCGCCGCGGATCTTCGGCCAGTTGGGCGAGCCGGGGCCCCAGCGGGCGGCTCGCGTACGCGGCCCGCACATCGAAGAGCACCTTGTCCTCGGGGGTCGCCCGCACCCGGCGCAGCTCGTCCGCGACGTCCGGCAGCGGGGATTCGGGGCGCGGTGTGATGAAGTCGGGTATCCAGCCGCTGCCGTCCACCGCGAGCCGGCCGAGCAGCTCGGTGTCGAGTCCGCCCGCCGAGGCCAGCGCCTTGCGCGTGCGGCGTATCCAGGGCAGGTGCAGCGCGTACTTCTCGGGCCGCCGCAGCGCCCACAGGCTGGTGGCCGTCTCAAGCAGCGGTGAGCAGGCGAAACGCATGTCGGCGAGGTCGTCGACGCCGAGTCGGTAGCTGAGCATTGAGGCAGAGCCTAAATCTCTGTCGCCCCGTCCCTCAAGGCCGTTGAGTGGTGGTCATGTCCTCCACCTCCAAGGGGGCGGCAGCGCTGCTGCCGCCCCGCGGTCCGCTGCGCGCCTACGCCCTCACCACCCTGATCGACTGGATCGGCAACGGCCTCTTCCACACCGGCGCGATCGTCTTCTTCACCCGTGTCGTCGGGCTCGGCGCCGCCCAGGTCGGCCTCGGGCTCACCCTGGCCGCGCTGCTCGGCCCCGCCGTCTCCGTCCCCGCCGGCCGGCTCGGCGACAGGCTCGGCCACCGCCGCGTCTACCTGGCGACCGTCCTGGTCCGTGCCGTGGCCTTCGCCGGATACCTCTTCGTCGACTCCTTCGCCGGCTTCCTCGCCGTGGTCTGCGCTATCACGCTGGCCGAGAGCGCGGGACGGCCGGTCAAGAGCGCCTACCTCGCCCAACTCCTCGACTCCACCGCCCTGGTGGGCGCCAGCGCGTACAGCAGGGTGATGCTCAACATCGGCTTCTCGCTCGGCAGCCTGGGCGCGGGCGCCGCGCTCGCCCTCGACTCGCACGCCGGGTACGCGGTGCTCGTCCTCGGCAACTGCCTCTCGTACGTCCTCGTCGCGGCGGTGCTGCTCCGGATGCCGGACGGCGAGCGGGCGGTGCGCACTCCGGACCCGGCGCGGCGCGGCGCGCTGCGCGACGGGCGCTTCCTGCTCCTGGCCGCGCTCTCGGGGCTCCTCTACGTCAGCGCCGACATGCTCAACATCGGGCTCCCGCTGTGGATTTCGCAGCGTACCGAGGCGCCGCGCTGGTCGATCGCCGTCCTCATGCTGCTCAACACGGCGCTCGCGATCCTGCTCCAGGTGCGCGCGGCCCGCGGCAGCGACACCGTCCCCGGCGCCGCCGTGGCCGGCCGCCGGTCGGGGCTGGCGCTGCTCGCCGCGTGCGCCGTGACCGCGACGACATCTGCGCTGCCGCCGGTGGCCGCGGTCGCCGTGCTCGCCGTCGCGGTCACCCTGCTCACGGCGGGCGAGCTGCTCTCCTCGGCCAGCGGCTGGGGCATTTCGTACGGCCTGGCTGCGCCGGAGCGGCAGGGCGAGTACCTCGGCGCCTGGGCCCTCTCCTCCGACCTGGCCAGGGCGGGCGGCCCGCTGCTCGTCGCGGTCCTGGTCGGGCACGGCGGCGGTACGGGCTGGCTGGCGCTCGGCGTCCTGTTCCTGGCGGCGGGCGCGGTCACGGTGCCGGTCGCCGGACGGGCCGCCCGCGCCCCGAGCGCCGTGGCCGCGGAGCAGAGCGTGCGCTGATGTGCGGCGCCCGGGGGCTCTGTCCCCGAACCGGGCGATATACGAGTGACGCCCCGTTTCGCCCGGGTTAGGGTCGCCGCATGAGCGAGCTGGAGTTCCGCGACGTGCCCGAGTCCGACGTCGACCGTGCCCTGGAGCTCTGGTGGCTCGTCTTCCACGACCGCCCCGACGAGAAGGAGAAGCGCGCCTACCACCGCGCGATGGTGCTGCGCTGCGACCGCGTCGGGGCGTACGACGGCGAAGCGCTCGCCGGCTTCCTCGTCGCCCACCGCTTCACCCTGTCCGTGCCGGGCGGTGAACTCCCCTGCCCCGGGCTCACGTTCGTCTCGGTCGCCCCCACCCACCGCCGCCGCGGCGTGCTCTCCGGCATGATCGCCGAAGTGTTCCGCCGCTGCGCCGGGCACGGCCGCCCCATCGTCGCGCTGTGGGCCTCCGAAGCCGCCATCTACGGCCGCTTCGGCTTCGGCGCGGCCACCTACGGCACCTCGGTCGAGATCGACTCGACCCGCCCGCTCGCCCTGCGCATCGAGGCCGACCGGCGCCCCCTGCGCCTGATCGACCCCGGCGACGCGCCCGACGAGCTCGGCCCCTACTACGAGGCGACCCGCACCCGCCGGGCCGGGCGCATCGCCCGCGACACCCGGCGCTGGCGCGGCGAGTGGCTGCCCGAGACCGACGAGGACGACGAGGAGCTCGGCCCGCCCCGCATCGTCGGCCTCGGCGCCGCCGACGAGCCGCTCGCCGGGTACGCCCTCTACCGCACCCGGCGCGAGGACGACCCTGCCAAGCCCGGAACCGTCCAGGTCGCCGAGCTGGAGGCCGACACCCCGGCGGGTGAGGCCGCGCTGTGGAACTACCTCGCCGGCATCGACCTCACCGGCACCGTCCGCGCCTGGGGCCTGGCCCCGGACGACCCGCTGCTCCTGTTCGCCGCCGACCGGGACCAGGTCAAGGCCGTCGCCGAGTTCCCGGCGCTGTGGATCCGCCTCGTGGACGTCGGCGCCGCGCTCACCGCCCGCTCCTGGGCGGCCGAGGCCGCGCTCGTCCTGGAGGTCCGCGACGACCGCATCCCGGCCAACGCGGGCCGCTTCCGCCTGGCGGTCTCCCCGCACGCCTGCACGTACGAGCCGACCCAGGCCCCTGCCGACCTCACCCTCGACGTGCGCGACCTGGCCGCCTGCTACCTCGGCGGCACCGAGGTCCGCCGCCTGGTTCTCGCGGGCCTGGTGACCGAGCACACCCCGGGCGCGGCGGCTGCCCTGGACGCGGCGCTGCGCACCACGGAACTGCCGCACACCGTCGACGAGTTCTGATCGGCCGGGGGAGAAGACGGGGGGATTTCGCGCAGAAGTGACGAGGCTCTCGTACGGGGGCGGCGGGGGCAGGGACGAAGGTCCTGCGGCGAACTGCCTGCTCGGAGCGGGAACCGGAAGCCCCCTTGAAGGGGTCTTTGCCTGCACGTTAGGGACCAAAGTCCCGGCCTGCGGCACCTGCACCGAACCCCTCGCATCACTGAGGTCGCGTCAACCCCCTTGCTCTCCGGGGAAGTTGCCGGAAATCGGGTGTTTTCCCTCGATACCCGCCCGGAGAATTCGCATTTCGGGATTCGAGCGCGATCGTGCGATCGTGGCCAACCGGTGAAGCTCCGCTGCCGAGCCGGCACGTACCGAGGGGATGGGGAAACCATGGCGCGACTGACCGCCCACACACGCCGCATCGTGATGGCCGCAGCAACGGCCGTGGTCCTGACGGGCGGCGTGGCCGCCGCGGTGTTCCTCGGCAGCGACACCTCCGCCGACGGTCCGGGCCCCGCGCTCGCCCACTCCTCCGCGACCGGCAAGTCCACCGACAAATCCGACGGCAAGTCCGACGACAAGCCCGGCCGCACGAGCGCCAAGCCCGGCTCCTCGGCGTCCGGCGACGACAGCGCGCCGGACGGCTCGGACGGCTCCGGCGAAGCCACCGGCCCGGCCGTGCCGCCCGGTGCCGCCGGGATATCCGAAGTGATCGACCACGAGACCGAGAGCGGCGGCAAGTCCGTCTCGATCACCATCGACGACGGGCCGAGCCCGGTCTGGACGCCGAAGATCCTCGCCGTCCTCAAGCAGTACGACGTCAAGGCGACCTTCTGCATGATCGGCCCGCAGGCCAAGGCGAACCCCGGCATGGTCAAGCAGATCGTCGCGGCCGGCCACCGGCTCTGCGACCACACGGTCAGCCACGACGAGGCCATGAACAAGAAGCCCGTCGCCTACCAGAGCTCCGAGGTCCTCGACGCCCAGAAGATGATCGAGGACGCGGCCGGCGGCGCCAAGGTGCAGTACTTCCGTGCCCCCGGCGGCGCCTTCACCCCGGACAACCGGCACATCGCGGCCGGCCACGGGATGCGCCCGCTCGGCTGGAACGTCGACACCAAGGACTGGAAGCAGCCCGGCACCGCGGCGATCGTGAAGACGGTGAAGCAGGAGCTCAAGAACGGCCCGATCGTGCTCTTCCACGACGGTGGCGGCGAGCGCGCCCAGACGGTCGCCGCCCTGAAGGAAGTGCTGCCCTGGCTGGCCCAGCAGGGCTACACGTTCAGCTTCCCCGCCATCTGACACAACCGTAGCTGACGACTCGTCATATCCCGGGCGGGGCCGCCCGGATCGAACACCCGCGGCGGCTCCGCCCGGGAGCGCCGCGATTCGTGCGGCGGCCCGGCAGCCGATAAGGTGCCTGGTCACGACCGCACCCGGTTCGATTCCACGGGCCGGTCAGGGCTCTGCCGCAGTGCGTGGCACCTCCACGTCTGCCGTGCCGACCCCTGCCCGCCCGGGCCCTGGAACACGGGGGCGATCTTCACGGCGGGGCAGTCGGGCCCCGGCCGACGGGGTCAGCAGGAGGAACAGTGGCACAGGTCATCGCCGAGGTCTCGCGGACGTTCAACGAGTTTCTGCTCCTGCCGAACCGGACCCGCACGGACTGCTCGCCCGCGACGGTCGACCTGCGCACGCCCCTGGTACGGCACCTCGCGGGCGAGCGGTCGGCGATCGAACTCGGCTCCCCGTTCACGTCCGCGATCATGCAGGCCGTCAGCACCCCGGACCTCGCGATCGCGCTGGCACGCAACGGCGGCCTGAGCTTCCTGCACCACAACCAGTCGATCCAGGACCAGGCCGCGGCCGTGCGCCAGGTGAAGAACTTCAAGGCCGGGTTCGTCACCAGCGACACCAACGTCCGCCCCGACGACACCTTGAGCCACCTGGTGGCCGTCATGCGGCGCACCGGTCACAGCACCGCCGCGGTCACCCACGACGGCACCGCCACCGGCCGTCTGCTGGGCCTCGTGACCTCCCGCGACTTTCACCCCCAGCGCCACGACCTCGACGGGCCGGTGGCCGGCCGGATGACCGCCGTCGCGGACCTGCCCCACGCGGAGGCCGACACCACGCTCTCCGAGGCCAACGCGCGGCTGTGGGACCAGCGCCTCGACTGCCTCCCCGTCCTCGGCGCCGGGGGCCACCTGCAGTACCTGGTGTTCCGCTCCGACTACGCGGACAACAAGCGCTTCCCGAACCAGGCCGTGGATGCCGCGAAGCGCCTGCGCGTGGGCGCGGGCGTCAACACCCACGACTACCAGGAGCGCGTCCCGGCCCTCCTGGAGGCGGGTGCGGACGCCCTGTGCTTCGACTCCTCCGACGGCTACAGCGACTGGCAGGCCCAGGCGCTCAGCTGGGTGAAGAAGCACTACCCGGAGATCCCGGCCGGCGGCGGCAACGTGGTCGACGGCGAGGCCTTCACCTTCCTCGCCGAGGCGGGCGCGGACTTCGTCAAGGTCGGCGTGGGCGGCGGCTCCATCTGCATCACCCGCGACCAGAAGGGCATCGGGCGCGGCCAGGCCAGTGCCGTCCTGGACGTCGCCGCTGCCAGGGACGCGTTTCGCGAGCGCACCGGCGAGTACGTGCCGATCTGCTCCGACGGCGGCCTGGTGCACGACTACCACGTGGCCCTGGCTCTCGCGATGGGAGCCGACTTCGTCATGATGGGCCGCTATTTCGCCCGTTTCGACCAGGCTGCCGGCGCCAAACTCCCCACCCGGGACGGCTTCGTGAAGGAGTACTGGGGCGAGGGCTCGAACCGGGCCCGCAACTGGCAGCGCTACGGCCAGGGCGGCGAGGGACTGATCTTCGAAGAGGGCGTCGACGGCTACGTCCCGTACGCGGGCGACCTCAACGAGGGCCTCGCCACCACCATCGCCAAGCTCAAGACCACGATGGTCTCCTGCGGATCCGTCACGCTGCCGGAATTCCAGTCCACGGCCCGGCTGACCCTGGTCTCCGACCAGAGCTTCCAGGAGAGCCACGCGAACGTCACCCTGCGGGACACCCCGGCGACCATCGCCTGACGGGCCCCGTCAGTAGCCCGCGACCTGACGTCCACTGTGCGATCCGGCCGACAACCGGATCGCCCCTCGGGAGACGACACCCATGAATACTCCGCCATCGCCGCCCGGAGTGCGGCGCGCCGACGAATCAGCCGTCCGGATAGGCGCCCTCGTCCCGCTGACCCGGCCCGGCTGGGCCGAGGCCGGCCAACACCTGCTCGCCGGCCTTGAGCTGGGCGTACGGGAAGTCAACGACGCCGGCGGGACCGGCGGACGGCCGCTGGAGCTGGTGGTCCGGGACACCGCGGCCGATCCGGAGAAGGCCGCGGCGGCCGTCGACGAACTCGCCGGCCTGGGCGTGGCCGCCCTGGCAGGGGAATACCACAGCGTGGTCGCCCGCGCCGCCGCTGCCCGGGCGGACGCCCTCGGCCTGCCGTTCCTCTGCTCGTCGGCGGTCCTCGACGCGCTCACGGACCGCCCGACGGACCAGGTGGCGCGCCTGGCCCCGGCGCAGTCCCACGGCTGGCGGATCTACGCGGACTTCCTCCTCGGCGCCGGTCACCGCCGCACAGCCGTGGCGACCCAGCCGAGCGTGTACTGGGCGTCGGGGACCCGCATTCTGCGGGACCACCTCGCTCCGCGCGGCGGCACCGTCGTCGAACTCGACACGGGCGCGCTCACCCCCGAGGCGGTGTGCGACGCACTCGTAGACAGCGGCGCGACTGCCCTCCTCCTCCTGGTCGGCCACCCGGACCCGGCCGTGCCGATCGTCCGGGCCGTACGTCAGGACCACCGCCTCGCCGGACTCCTGATCGGTGCGCCGGCCGGGCAGCCGGAGTTCGCCTCATGGGCGGCGCTCCTCGGCGACGACGGCGCCGCGATCCCGTTCCTGCGCTACCTGCCCGAGCACCTCGGCCCGCTCGGCGCACGAGTCGAGGCGGCGCTGCGCGAGCGGCTCGGCTCCGCGCCCTCCTTCGTCGCCTTCGAGGGCTACGACACGGTCACCGTCCTCGCCGAGGTCCTTCGCCCGCACGGCACGGACCGGGCGCGCATCGCCGCTTCCTGGCCGCGCGTCGCGGTCGAGGGCACCCGCGGGGAGATCCGGTTCTCCCGCACGCCGGGCATCGGCGTGTGGCAGTGGGCCTGGACGCCGGTCCAGGTCGTCGACCGGGACCCGGCGGAGCCCGATCGCTTCCGCGTGCTCCGTACCGGCTGAGACGGCGCTGTCCGACGGCGCCGCGGATCAGCCGCCGCCCATCCCGCCCTGCGCGGCGACCAGCGTGGTCCCGAGGCCGCGCACGGTCCTGCCCAGGGCGGGAGCGATCGCGTCGAGCCGGCCGGTCAGCGCGTCGATGCGGTCCTTGTGGGCGCGGGCGTCCGCGGGCGACACGAGGTGGCGCACCCTGCCCGCCGAGGCGAGCGCCAGAACGACGGCGTCGTACGGCTCGACGGGTCCCTCGCCCCGCAGCAACGCGGTGAGCCCCGCCTGCAGCGCGCGTACGCCTGCCGTGTCCAGCACCGCCACCTCGCGCCGCGCGGCGCGGGCGAAGACGGGCCGCTCCTCCACCGTGATCAGGCCGAGGACGGCGAGCCGGTCCTCGACCGCGGCCAGGGTCTCCCGGCGATCGGAGCGCACCCACGCCTTCCAGGTGCGCCGGTGCGCCCCGATGCCGTCAAGGGCGTGATCGAGCACGGGGTCGCCGGTGCGGCCGGAGCCGGTGACCCCCACCTCGCCCGCCGAGTCGGTGATCCGGCCCAGCGATGCCAGCTCGGCGAGGACCGCGACGCGGAGCAGGAAGCCGGTCCGGGTGCGGTCGTACAGGGCTCCGGCGGCGGTGTCGTAGGCCGTGAGATACATCCGGCCGTACAGGGTGTGCGTCATGAGGCCGACGCTACGGATTCCGCGCCGCGCGGGGATCCACCCGGCGGATGGATCCGCACTGGGCCCACGGGATGAGTGCGCGGCCGGCTCAGCCCGCGGGATGAGTGCGCGGTCAGCCGCGGCGCGGTTCGACGAGCCCGTGGTCGTAGGCGGCGACCACCGCCTGCACCCGGTCGCGCAGCCGCAGCTTGCGCAGCACCGCCGACACATGGGTCTTGACGGTGGCCTCCGACAGATGGAGCTGGGCTGCGATCTCGGTGTTGGACAGCGCCTGACCGATCAGAGTGAGCACTTCGAGCTCGCGCGGCGACAGATCGGCCGGCGCGGCCGGGCGTGGGGCGGGTGCGGTGTGCGCGAAGCGATCGAGCATGCGGCGGGTCACGGTCGGGGCGAGCAGCGCGTCCCCGCGCGCCACCACCCGGACCGCCTCGGCGAGCTCGGCGGGCCGGATGTCCTTGAGGAGAAAGCCGCTGGCCCCGGCCCGCAGCGCGGTCACCACGTGCTCGTCGAGGTCGAAGGTCGTGACGACGAGGACCCGGGCCGCACTGCCCGAGGCGACGATGGCCCGCGTCGCGTCGATGCCGTCCATCACGGGCATCCGTACGTCCATCAGGACGACGTCCGGCTTCAACTCCCCGACCAGGCGCACCGCGTGCTGCCCGTCGGCCGCCTCGCCGACGACTTCGAGATCGTCCCGGGCGTCGATGATCAGGCGGAACCCGCCGCGCACCAGCGCCTGGTCGTCGGCCACCACCACCCGGATCGTCACGGCCCGAACCTTATCGGCAGCACCGCCCGCACCTCGAAACCTCCGTCCGGGCCGGGCCCCGCCTCCAGGGTGCCGCCGAGCAGCGAGGCCCGTTCGCGCATTCCCGCGAGGCCCCGCCCCGAACCGGCCGAGCGCCAACTCCCCTTCCCCGGGCGGCCGTTGTCGCTCACCTCGATGCGCACCGCCTCCTCGTCGCGGCACACCGACACCCGCACCCGGCCGGCCCCCGCGTGCCGCAGCGTGTTGGTCAGCGCTTCCTGCACGATCCGGTACCCGGCGAGGTCCACGGCGGACGGCGGCGAGATCGCCCGGCCCTCCTCGTGCAGCTCGACGGCGAGCCCGGCGGCCCGCGCGGTGGCGGCCAGCTCGCCGAGGTCCCCGAGCCCGCGCGGCGGCCGCCGCCCGTCGCCGTCGTCGCCGGATTCCGTACGCAGCAGGACCCGCAGCTCCCCGAGCGCCGAGCGCCCCGCGCCCTCGATGGCGCGCAGGGCCTGCCTCGCCTGCTCGGGGTGGGCCGTGAACACGTCCTCGGCGGCGCTCGCCTGGATCACCATCACCGACACGGAGTGGGCCACCACGTCGTGCACCTCGCGGGCGATCCTGGCCCGCTCCTCGGCCACCGCCCGCCGCGTCTCGGCGGCAAGCCGGTCCTGCTGGGCCCGTCGCCACTGCCCCGCCGTCCAGGCCAGCGTCACGGCCAGTACGTAGCTGACAAGGACCAGCGTGCTGCCGCCCGCAAGCGCGAGCGGCGCGAGCGCGAGCATGCCGAGCAGCCACCGGCGCGACTCCCGCACCGGCCGCAGCGCCGAAAGGACGCACAGGGCGAGCTGCGCCCCGAGCAGCGCACCCGTCAGGCTCAGCGCCGGGAACAGCAGCCACATCCCGGCCCCGAGCAGCGCGCTCACCGCGAGCACGGCACCGGGCCGGCCCACCACCCACCACAGGGCCACGGCCTGCGCCACGGCGAGGGCGAGCGCGGCAGCGGGCCGCCCCGCGGCACCGGCCGCCAGGCAGGTGGGCACCGCCACCCCGAGCACCAGCACGGCGGAGGCCGCCCGCAGCGCCCCGACCGCCCGGGCCGAGGGAGGAGTGCCGCCGTCGTCCGGACCGCGCAGATGACCCACGCCGCGACGCTACCAACCGCGCGTCACTTCGCGGGGGTGCGCGAGCGGGCCATCCGCGCGGCGACGGTGCGCGGCACATGACGGACGGCGAAGGCATACGCCTTGTACTGGAGCCCCGTGATGCTCACCGGGCGCCTGCGGCGCAGATCCTTCAGCGCCTGCTCCACGACCTTCTCGGCATCCAGCCAGGCCCACTCGGGAAGCGAGCTCACATCCATCCCGGCCCGCTTCTGGAACTCCGTCCGCGTGAAACCGGGCACGAGCGCGAGGACGCGCACCCCGTGCGGGGCGAGGTCGACCCGCAGGGACTCGCTGAACGCGGTCAGCCATGCCTTGGCGGCGCCGTACGTGCCGGTGGGCAGCAGGCCCGCCACCGAGGAGACGTTGAGGACGACGCCCCGCTTGCGCGAGGTCATCCCCGGCACGACCGCGTGCGTGAGCCGCAGCGGGGCCCGCACCAGGAGATCGAGCATCCGCTCCTCGTCGTCGACGGGGCTGTGCGGGAACGGCGCGGGAAGGCCGGATCCCGCGTTGTTGACCAGCACGTCCACCGGATCGTCGGCCGCCGCGAGCCGCTCCTCGACCAGGCGGCACTGCGCCGGATCGACCAGATCCGCCGTCAGCGTCTCGACCCGTACGCCGTACCGGGACCGCAGCTCCTCGGCCGTCTTCTTCAGCCGCTCCTCGTCCCGGGCGACCAGGACGAGCGCGCATCCGAAGCCCGCGAAGCGGTGCGTGAAGGCGGCGCCGATGCCCGAGGTGGCACCGGTGATCAGAACAGTGGTCATGGCGGCTCTCATTTCTCCGGGGGCCAGGGGGCGCGGGACCTGCCCGCGCACCGCTTCAGTGTTCGCGGACTCCGTCGAAGATCAAGTGCGAGGGCCCATAACTGGCCACTTCGGACACGGTGTTGAGGCGGGCGTCAGGGCAGGGGAACCTGAATATTTGTCACCGCGGCCACGGAAATTTACGCAAAATCCGGCGGGGCTTCCTGGTGGCGTGCGCAAAATAGTAGTATTTGCCGTGCCGTCTTGCCGGATCCGTGCTACTGTTGATCCCAGTTGCAGTTGTGGTTCCCAAAGACTTCAAGTGCCTTGATGGTTTTATGCCGTCAGGCACTTTTGTATTTCCGGTGCTTTTTCCGGACGGGGCAATCATCGCGGTAACGACGGGGTCAGCACAGTGCGGACCCCCGGGCATTGCCCCGAAGGAGATATGACATGGCTACTGGCACCGTGAAGTGGTTCAACGCGGAAAAGGGCTTCGGCTTCATCGAGCAGGAGGGTGGCGGCCCGGACGTCTTCGCCCACTACTCGAACATCGCCTCCTCTGGCTTCCGTGAGCTTCAGGAAGGCCAGAAGGTGAACTTCGACGTCACGCAGGGCCAGAAGGGCCCGCAGGCCGAGAACATCACGCCTGCCTGACGCTTGAAGCGTTTTCTGCACGCGGCTGGGGCTCGCACCTTGGGGTGCGGGCCCCAGCCCGTTGCTGTTCCACCGGGCCCGCCGCCACTGCGTGACGGCATTTTCACGGCCCGCGGGACACCGGGCGCCGCCCGGTGTCTCGCCACGCAGCGGACGAACCATCCCGGCCACGGCCGGGGTGCGCATCTGCCCGCTGTCCCGATCCGGCCCGCCCGCCTTCCCAGGCGGCGGCTGCCCGGCATTCCGACAACGGGCGGGGAATTTCCGCGCCCTCGTGCGGCCGGATCGGAATTCGACTTCTGTTTTCGGCTCGTTCTTGCGATGTCCCGGCGTTTCCATTGCGCCGGGCTCCCTCGATACGTGCCATATCGAGGAAGGTTCTCCTTGAACCGTTCAGCTCGCACGAACGACCGCTACTCCGCCGCCCGTAAGAGCGGCGCCGACCGCGGGGCCCGCTTCCGGCCCCAGGGGCAGAACCGCTCCGGCGGCGGCCGCAGGCCCGCCGCACCCCAGGGCGAGTTCGCCCTCCCCGTCACCATCACCCCGGCTCTGCCCCCGGTCGCGAACTTCGGCGATCTGGACATGCCGACCGAGGTCCTCGACGTGCTGGCCGGCCTGGGTGTGACCGAGCCGTTCCCGATCCAGGGCGCCACCCTGCCGAACTCGCTCGCCGGCCGCGACGTGCTGGGCCGTGGCCGCACCGGCTCCGGCAAGACCCTCGCCTTCGGCCTCGCCCTGCTTGTCCGCACCGCCGGGCGCCGCGCCGACTCCAAGAAGCCCCTCGCCCTGATCCTGGTGCCCACGCGCGAGCTGGCCCAGCAGGTCACCGACGCGCTCACCCCGTACGCCAAGGCCCTGCGGCTGCGGATGGCCACCGTCGTCGGCGGCATGTCGATCGGCCGCCAGGCCGGTGCGCTGCGCTCCGGTGCCGAGGTCGTCGTGGCCACGCCGGGTCGGCTCAAGGACCTCATCGAGCGCCGCGACTGCCGCCTGGACCAGGTCGCCATCACCGTCCTGGACGAGGCCGACCAGATGGCCGACATGGGCTTCATGCCGCAGGTCACCGAGCTCCTCGACCAGGTGCGCCCGGAGGGCCAGCGGATGCTGTTCTCGGCCACCCTGGACCGCAACGTCGACCTCCTGGTCCGCAAGTACCTGCACGACCCGGTGGTCCACTCCGTCGACCCGTCGGCGGGCGCGGTCACCACGATGGAGCACCACGTGCTGCACGTGCAGAGCGCCGACAAGTACGCCACGACCACCGAGATCGCGGCCCGCGACGGCCGGGTGATCATGTTCCTGGACACCAAGCACGCCGTGGACCAGCTCACCAAGCACCTGCTTCAGAGCGGTGTGCGGGCGGCCGCCCTGCACGGCGGCAAGTCCCAGCCGCAGCGCACCCGGACCCTGGCCCAGTTCAAGACCGGCGCCGTGTCCGTCCTGGTCGCGACCAACGTCGCGGCGCGCGGCATCCACGTCGACAACCTCGACCTCGTGGTCAACGTCGACCCGCCGACGGACCACAAGGACTACCTGCACCGCGGCGGCCGGACCGCCCGCGCGGGCGAGTCCGGCAGCGTCGTCACCCTCGTCATGCCCAACCAGCGCCGCGAGATGAGCCGCCTGATGATGGCCGCCGGGATCACCCCGACCATCACCCAGGTCCGCTCCGGCGAGGCGGAGCTGAGCCGCATCACCGGCGCCCAGGCCCCCTCCGGCATCCCGGTCACCCCCGCGGCGGCCCCGGCGGAGCGCCCCAAGCAGCGCGGCCAGGCTCCGTTCCGCGGCCGCGGCACCGCCCGCGGTCAGGCCGGCGGCGGTCGTTCGGGCGGCTCGCGCCGCGCGGGCGAGACCCGCGAAATGGCCGAGGCCCGCAAGGCCGCCCGGGTCCGCCGCGCCGCCTGACGCCCACGGGGTGGCCGGCCGGCACCGGTCACCCCAGGCCCGGCACCGTCGACACCAACAGGTCGATGAGCTTGATCCCGACGAACGGCAGCACAAGCCCGCCGAGCCCGTACACCGCCAGGTTGCGGCGCAGCAGATCGTGCGCCGAGGCCGGGGTGTAGCGCACGCCGCGCAGGGCCAGCGGGATCAGCGCCACGATGATCAGCGCGTTGAAGATGATCGCCGAGGTGATCGCGGACGTCGGGCTGTGCAGACCCATGACGTTCAGCGCGCCGATCCCCGGATAGGCCGAGGCGAACATCGCCGGGATGATCGCGAAGTACTTCGCCACGTCGTTCGTGATCGAGAACGTGGTCAGCGCGCCCCGGGTGATGAGGAGTTGCTTGCCGATCTCGACGATCTCGATGAGCTTCGTCGGGTTGGAGTCCAGGTCCACCATGTTCCCGGCCTCCTTCGCGGCCGAGGTTCCCGTGTTCATCGCCACGCCCACATCGGCCTGGGCGAGTGCCGGGGCGTCGTTGGTGCCGTCGCCGGTCATCGCGACCAGCTTGCCGCCCTCCTGCTCCTTCTTGATCAGGGCGAGCTTGTCCTCGGGGGTGGCCTCGGAGAGGAAGTCGTCCACGCCGGCCTCCTGGGCGATGGCCCGGGCTGTCAGCGGGTTGTCCCCGGTGATCATGACCGTACGGATGCCCATGCGGCGCAGTTCCGAGAAGCGTTCCGCGATGCCGTCCTTGACGACGTCCTTCAGGTGGATCACCCCGAGGACGCGGGGCCCGTTCCAGTCGTGCACGCCGACGAGCAGCGGGGTGCCTCCCGAGGCGGCGATGGAATCCGCGAACCACCTTGCCTGGTCCGGGACTTGACCCCCGTACATCGCCACCCACTCGATCACCTGCGCGGCCGCGCCCTTGCGGATGTGGGACACGGCGCCGTTCTCCCAGCGCAGGTCCACCCCGCTCATCCGGGTCTGCGCGCTGAACTCCACGAAGCGGGCGCCGCGCAGATCGCCCTCGGCCGGCTCGCGCAGCCCGTACCGCTCCTTGGCGAGCACCACCACCGAGCGGCCCTCGGGCGTCTCGTCCGCGAGCGAGGCCAGCTGGGCGGCGTCCGCGAGATGCGTCTCCTGGACCCCGGGCATCGGCACGAACGCCGAGGCCTCCCGGTTGCCCAGCGTGATCGTGCCCGTCTTGTCGAGCAGCAGCGTGTTGATGTCGCCCGCCGCCTCGACCGCCCGCCCCGACATGGCAAGGACGTTGCGCTGTACGAGCCGGTCCATCCCGGCGATGCCGATCGCGGAGAGCAGCGCCCCGATCGTGGTCGGGATGAGCGTCACGAGCAGCGCCACCAGGACGGTGGTGGACTGCGCGGCGTTCGCGTACTCGGCCATCGGCTGGAGCGTGACCACCACCAGGACGAAGACGATGGTCAGCGCCGCGAGCAGGATGTTCAGCGCTATCTCGTTCGGCGTCTTCTGCCGGGCCGCGCCCTCCACCAGCGCGATCATCCGGTCCAGGAAGGAGTGCCCGGGCCGTGAGGTGACGCGTACGACGATCCGGTCCGAGAGGACGGTCGTGCCGCCGGTCACGCCCGAGCGGTCACCGCCCGACGCACGGATCACGGGCGCCGACTCGCCGGTCACGGCCGATTCGTCGACGGCAGCGACCCCGTCCACCACATCGCCGTCCGCCGGAATCAGCTCGCCCGCCTCGACCAGGACGAAGTCGAACGGCTTGAGGTCGGTGGCCGCGACGGCCTCCGTCCTGGCGTGGTCGAGATCGGTGCCCACCCGCCAGTTGTCCCGCAGCCGCAGCGCGACGGTGTCCGTACGGGCCCGGCGCAGCGACTCGGCCTGCGCCTTGCCCCGGCCCTCGGCGACGGCCTCCGCGAGGTTCGCGAAGATCACCGTGAGCCACAGCCAGACGCCGATCACCCACGTGAAGACCGACGGGTGGACGAGCGCGGACAGCGTGGTCAGGGCCGCCCCGATGGCCACGACGAACAACACGGGCGTACGCACCAGATCCCGCGGATGCAGCTTGCGCAGCGCATCGGGAAACGCCTTCAGGAGCTGTACGGGTTCGAAGAGTCCGGCGGACCGCTTCGGCCGGTGCGGCCGCGGCCCCGGCGGGTTCCTGGGCGGCGGGCCACTGGGGGCCAGGACGGTCGGGGCCTGCTGGGGGGCGGCGGGAGACATGCACGACCTTCTGGAGGGTCCGGCAGCCGGACGGGGTTCGGACACAGCCTGTGATCGGCCGGACGCAAATGTAGGTCACCGCGGGAGCCCAACTCACCCGATTCCATGGGTATTTACGGCTCTCTGACAGCGGATGCCACCCGCGTCAAAGCCGCGACAATACGGCCGAAACGGCTGCCCGTGTCCGACCGGCCGTCTTCGGCGGCCAGGGGCGTATGAGACCCGTCAAGGAGCCGCCCCGGGCCGTAAGAGGGGCGTCAACGGCGGCCGAAAGCGCCCGGTGAGGAGGTTTGCTCAGGGTGTCCGTTTCTTTCGAGCCTCTATGAGGAGTTCACGATGGCCGACGTGGCCTTCGTCGTCACCACGATCGCGGTCTTCGCGCTGGTGGCGTTCATCGCCAAGGGGGTGGCGAAGCTGTGACTGCCGAGAACATCGTCGGCCTGATCGTGGCCGTCGCCCTCCTGGGTTACCTCGTCCTCGCCCTTGTGTACCCGGAGAGGTTCTGAGCCCCGCTATGTCTCCTGTTCTCGCTGGTGTGCTCCAGTTCCTGGCCCTGGCCGTGGCACTGGGCCTCGCATACCGTCCGCTCGGCGACTACATGGCCCGGGTCTACTCCTCCGACAAGCACCTGCGCGTCGAGAAGTGGATCTACAAGGCCATCGGCGCCAATCCGTCCACCGAGATGCGCTGGCCCGCCTATCTGCGCGGCGTCCTCGCCTTCTCCGCGGTGAGCGTCCTCTTCCTCTACCTGATGCAGCGCCTGCAGGGCTCGCTGCCCGGCTCGCTCGGGTTCGTCTCGATCCCGGCCGACCAGGCGTTCAACACGGCCGCCTCCTTCGTGTCCAACACGAACTGGCAGTCGTACTCGGGTGAGCAGACGATGGGCCACGTCGTGCAGACCGGTGGCCTGGCGGTGCAGAACTTCGTGTCCGCCTCCGTCGGTATCGCCGTCGCCGTCGCGCTGGTGCGGGGTTTCGCACGCTCGCGCACCGGTGAGCTGGGCAACTTCTGGTCGGACCTGGTGCGCGGCACGGTCCGCATCCTGCTGCCGATCGCCGCGCTCGGCGCGATCGTCCTGGTCGCCTGCGGCGCGATCCAGAACTTCTCCGGTATCCACGAGGTCGGGCAGTTCATGGGCGGCTCGCAGCAGTGGAACGGCGGCGCGGTGGCTTCGCAGGAAGCCATCAAGGAGCTGGGCACGAACGGCGGCGGTTACTTCAACGCCAACTCCGCCCACCCCTTCGAGAACCCCAACGGGTTCACCAACCTCTTCGAGATCTTCCTGATCCTGGTCATCCCGTTCGCGCTGACCCGCACCTTCGGCCGGATGGTCGGCTCGGTCAAGCAGGGCTACGCGATCCTCGCCACCATGGTGACGATCTGGATCGGCTTCACCGCCCTGATGATGTGGACCGAGTTCCACCACGGCGGCCCGGCGCTCGACATCGCCGGCGGTGCCATGGAGGGCAAGGAGAACCGGTTCGGCGTCGGCGGCTCGTCGATCTTCGCGGTCGCCACCACCCTCACCTCGACCGGCGCGGTGGACGCCTTCCACTCCTCGCTGACCGGCTTCGGCGGCGGCATCACCATGCTGGGCATGCAGCTCGGCGAGATCGCCCCCGGTGGTACGGGTTCCGGCCTCTACGGCATGCTGATCATGGCGATCATCGCGGTGTTCATCGCGGGCCTGATGGTGGGGCGTACGCCCGAGTACCTGGGCAAGAAGATCGGCACCCGTGAGATCAAGTTCGCGGCCTGCTACATCCTGGTCACCCCGGCCCTCGTCCTGATCTTCACGGCCATCGCGATGGCGATGCCGTCGACGCTGACCTCGATGACGAACTCGGGCGCGCACGGCTTCTCCGAGGTCCTGTACGCGTACTCCTCGGGCGCGAACAACAACGGCTCGGCGTTCGCGGGTCTCAACGCGAACACCCCGTGGTTCAACACCAGCATCGGCCTGGCCATGCTGCTCGGCCGGTTCGTCCCGATGGTGTTCGTCCTGGCGCTCGCCGGCTCGCTCGCCGAGCAGAAGCCGATCCCGGCGACGGCGGGCACCCTGCGCACCGAGAAGCCCCTGTTCACCGGCCTGCTGGTCGGCACCGTGATGATCGTCGCGGGCCTGACCTACTTCCCGGCGCTGGCGCTCGGCCCGCTCGCCGAGGGGCTGGCGTCATGACCACCGACACGAAGAAGTCTGAGGAGCCCGGCTCCATGTCCACCGCAACACCCACGCGCGCTCCCCACAGCGACCTCCCCAGCGGGCACAAGCCCGAAGCGGGACGGGTCGGGGGCGGCATGTTCGACCCCAAGCAGCTCCTGAAGTCCTTCCCGGACGCGGTCAAGAAGCTCGACCCGCGCATCATGATCAAGTCCCCGGTCATGTTCGTGGTGGAGATCGGGTCGGTCCTGACCACGGTCCTGGCCGTCAAGAGCCCGGGGGACTGGTTCGGCTGGGCGATCGCCGCGTGGCTGTGGCTGACCACGATCTTCGCCAACCTGGCGGAGGCCGTAGCCGAGGGCCGCGGCAAGGCACAGGCCGACACGCTGCGCAAGGCCAAGACCGACACCGTCGCGCGCCGCCTGAACGGGAGTTCCGAGGAACAGGTCCCCGGCACCGAGCTGAGGATCGGTGACCTCGTGGTCTGCGAGGCGGGCGACATCATCCCCGGCGACGGTGACGTCGTCGAGGGCGTCGCATCCGTCGACGAGTCGGCCATCACGGGTGAGTCGGCTCCGGTGATCCGGGAGTCGGGCGGTGACCGCTCGGCGGTCACCGGCGGCACGAAGGTGCTGTCCGACCGTGTCGTCATCAAGATCACGACGAAGCCGGGCGAGACCTTCATCGACCGGATGATCAACCTGGTTGAGGGCGCGGCGAGGCAGAAGACCCCGAACGAGATCGCGCTCAACATCCTGCTCGCCTCGCTGACGATCGTCTTCCTGCTGGCCGTGGTGACGTTGCAGCCCTTCGCCATGTACGCGAAGGCCGAGCAGTCCATGATCGTGCTGGCCGCGCTCCTGGTCTGCCTGATCCCGACCACCATCGGCGCGCTGCTCTCCGCGATCGGCATCGCGGGCATGGACCGCCTGGTCCAGCGCAACGTACTGGCCATGTCCGGCAGGGCAGTCGAGGCCGCCGGTGACGTGTCCACGCTGCTCCTGGACAAGACCGGCACCATCACGCTCGGCAACCGTCAGGCATCCGAGTTCGTGCCGGTCAAGGGCACGACCGAAGCCGAGGTCGCCGACGCCGCCCAGCTCTCGTCCCTGTCGGACGAGACGCCCGAGGGCCGCTCGATCGTGGTCCTCGCGAAGGAGAAGTACGGCCTGCGTGAGCGTCACCAGGGCGAGCTGACCGGCGCGGAATGGGTGGCCTTCACCGCCCAGACCCGTATGTCCGGCGTGGACGTGGACGGGCGCAAGGTCCGCAAGGGTGCGGCCGGTTCGGTGGTCGCATGGGTCAAGGAGCAGGGCGGCAGTGTTGCGGAGGACGCCCAGGCGCTCACCGACCGGATCTCCCAGGCCGGTGGCACGCCGCTCCTTGTGGCTGTGGAAGACGTGGACGGCGCGCGTGTCCTCGGTGTCATCCACCTCAAGGATGTCGTCAAGGAGGGCATGAGGGAGCGGTTCGACGAGCTGCGCCGGATGGGCATCAAGACGGTCATGATCACGGGTGACAACCCGCTGACCGCGAAGGCGATCGCCGAAGAGGCGGGCGTGGACGACTTCCTCGCGGAGGCGACCCCCGAGGACAAGATGGCGCTCATCAAGCGGGAGCAGGCCGGCGGCAAGCTGGTCGCGATGACCGGCGACGGCACCAACGACGCCCCGGCACTCGCCCAGGCCGATGTCGGTGTCGCGATGAACACGGGTACGTCGGCCGCGAAGGAGGCCGGCAACATGGTCGACCTCGACTCGAACCCGACCAAGCTCATCGAGATCGTCGAGATCGGCAAGCAACTCCTCATCACCCGGGGCGCGTTGACCACGTTCTCGATCGCCAACGACGTCGCGAAGTACTTCGCGATCATCCCGGCGATGTTCGCGGTCGTCTACCCCGGCCTGGACAAGCTCAACGTCATGAGCCTGCACAGCCCCGAGTCGGCGATCCTGTCCGCGGTCGTCTTCAACGCGCTGATCATCATCGCCCTCGTGCCGCTGGCCCTGAAGGGCGTGCAGTACAAGCCGACCAGCGCCGACAAGATGCTGCGGCGCAACCTCGGCATCTATGGCCTGGGCGGTCTGATCGCCCCGTTCATCGGCATCAAGATCATCGACCTGCTCATCTCCCTCATCCCCGGAATCGGCTGAACACGATGAACAACTCTGTCGGAAACACAGCCCGGTTGCTCGGTGCGGGCCTGCGCGCGCTCCTGGTCCTGACCATCGTCTGCGGCGTGATCTACCCGCTCGTGGTGACCGGCATCGCGCAGGTGGCCTTCAGCGACAAGGCCAACGGGTCCGAGATCAAGTCGGGTGGGAAGGTGGTCGGATCCGAGCTCATCGGGCAGACCTACAACCTCCCGAAGAAGGACCCGAACAACACCGACGAGGCCGCGCGGCCGGACCTGAAGTGGTTCCAGCCCCGCCCCTCCAACGGGCTCGGCACGAACACCCTCAACACCCAGTACCAGCTGATCATCTCCGGCGCGACCAACCTCTCCGCCGACAACGAGAAGCTGATCAAGCAGGTCAAGGACGCCAAGGACGCGGTCGTCGAGGACAACTCGACGGCCGGCTACAAGGTGAACCCGGCCGATGTGCCCGCGGACGCGGTCACCTCCTCCGGCTCGGGCCTCGACCCGCAGATCTCCCCGGCGTATGCCGAGCTCCAGGTCCACCGGGTCGCCGAGCGGAACCACCTCGACGTCAAGCAGGTCGAGAAGCTCGTCACCGACAACACCAGCGGCCGGATCCTCGGTTTCATGGGTGAGCCCGGCGTCAATGTCCTCAAGCTGAACATCGCACTCAAGGAACTCACGCAGAAGTGAGCCACTTACGACGGCGGGCGGGAGCCCCGGCCCCGGAGGACATCCGGGCCCCGGCTCCCGCACCGCCGGGCAGCGTCAGGAAGACCGCGCACAACAGGAAGGCGGCACGCCGATGACCCGGGTGCTGGTGGTGGAGGACGAACCACAGCTCGTACGGGCTCTTGAGATCAACCTGAAGGCGCGAAAATACGACGTGGACGCGGCGACGGACGGCGCCACGGCCCTCCAGCTCGCCGCTGTACAGCCCCCGGACGCGGTCCTGCTCGACCTCGGACTGCCCGACATGGACGGCATCGAGGTGATGCGCCGGCTGCGGAGCTGGTGCCGGGCGCCGATCCTGGTGGTCTCCGCGCGCAACACCTCCGACGAGAAGGTGGAGGCCCTCGACTCGGGGGCGGACGACTACATCACCAAGCCGTTCAGCATGGACGAGCTCCTGGCCCGGCTGCGGGTCGCGACCCGCAGGGTCGAACCCGCCACGAAGAGCGCCGACGGGGGAGTCGTCACCACCAAGGCGTTCACCCTCGACCTCCTCGCCAAGAAGGCGAAGCGCGCCGGGAACGACGTGCGGCTCACCCCGACCGAGTGGCACCTCCTGGAAGTCCTGATCCGCAACCGCGGCCGCCTCGTCAGCCAGCGCCAGTTGCTGCAGGAGGTCTGGGGGCCCAGCTACCGTACGCAGAGCAACTACCTCCGCGTCTACATGGCCCAGTTGAGACGCAAACTCGAAGCGGACCCCTCACATCCGCGGTACCTCATCACGGCACCGGGCATGGGCTACCGCTTCGAGGTCTGAGCCCTCGCCCGGGCCCGTAGCGGATGCCGTACGCGGACGTCGTAACCCCCGAGCACCTCGTACCCGGAGATCGGAACCATGGCACGCGGCAAGCTTCGGATCTACCTCGGCGCGGCGCCGGGAGTCGGCAAGACCTACGCGATGCTGTCCGAGGCGCACCGGCGGGTGGAGCGCGGCACGGACTGCGTCGTCGCGCTGGTCGAGCACCACGGCAGGCCGCGTACGGAGGTGATGCTGCACGGCCTCGAACAGCTTCCCCGGCGCGAACTCGCCTACCGCGGCTCGCAGTTCACCGAGATGGACGTGGACGCGGTCCTGGAGCGTCGGCCCGCCGTGGCCCTCGTGGACGAGCTGGCGCACACCAACATTCCCGGCTCGCGCAACGTCAAGCGCTGGCAGGACGTCGAGGAGCTGCTCGACGCGGGCATCGATGTCGTGTCCACCGTCAACATCCAGCACCTGGAATCCCTGGGCGATGTCGTCGAGTCGATAACGGGAGTGCGCCAGCGCGAGACCGTACCCGATGAGGTGGTGCGCCGGGCCGACCAGGTCGAACTCGTCGACATGTCGCCGCAGGCGCTGCGCCGCCGCATGGCGCACGGCAACATCTACAAGCCCGACAAGGTGGATGCGGCCCGCTCCAACTTCTTCCGGCTCGGAAACCTCACGGCGCTGCGGGAGTTGGCGCTGCTGTGGGTGGCGGACCGGGTCGACGAATACCTCCAGGAGTACCGCAGCGAGCACAGCGTCTCCAAGATCTGGGGCTCGCGCGAGCGCATCGTCGTCGGCCTGACCGGCGGACCCGAGGGCCGCACCCTCATCCGCCGCGCCGCCCGCCTCGCCGAGAAGGGCGCCGGCGGCGAGGTGCTTGCGGTGTACGTGGCGAGGGGCGACGGACTGGCCTCCGCCTCCCCCAGGGAACTGGCGGTCCAGCGCACCCTGGTCGAGGACGTCGGAGGCAGCTTCCACCACGTGGTGGGAGACGACGTTCCCCCTGCCCTGCTCGACTTCGCGCGGGCCGTCAACGCGACGCAGATCGTCCTGGGCACCAGCCGTCGCAGCACATGGCAGTACGTGTTCGGCCCCGGTGTGGGCGCGATCGTGGCCCGCGACTCGGGCCCCGACCTCGACGTCCACATCGTCACCCACGAGGAGGCCGCCAAGGGCCGGGGCCTCCCGGTGGCACGCGGCGCCCGCCTGGGCCGGGCCCGCTCGATGTGGGGCTGGGCGGCGGCGGTGGCCGGCCCGATACTGCTCACCCTGCTCCTGACCAACATCGACTCCGACCTCGGCCTCGCCAACGAGATGCTGCTGTACCTGTCGTTGACGGTGGCCGCGGCGCTGCTGGGCGGCCTGCTCCCGTCGCTGGCATCGGCGGCGGTCGGCTCGCTGCTCCTGAACTACTACTTCAGCCCGCCGGTCCACCGCCTGACGATAAGCGACCCCAACAACATCGTCGCCATGGTCATCTTCGTCTCGGTGGCGGTGTCGGTGGCGTCCGTGGTGGACCTGGCGGCCCGCCGCACCCATCAAGCGGCCCGGCTGCGCGCCGAGTCGGAGATCCTGTCCTTCCTGGCGGGCAGCGTGCTGCGCGGCGAGACGAGTCTGGACGCGTTGTTGGAGCGGGTCCGCGAGACGTTCGCGATGGAATCGGTGGCGCTCCTCGAGCGTACGAGCGAGGTCGCTCCGTGGACGTGCTCGGCGAGCGTGGGCCCCCGGCCGGTGGAGCGCCCCGAGGACGCGGACGTGGACATGCCGGTGGGCGACCACATGGCGCTGGCGTTGTCGGGCCGCGTACTGCCTGCGGAAGACCGCCGGGTCCTGGGCGCGTTCGCGGCACAGGCAGCGGTGGTGCTGGACCGTCGCCGCCTGAAGGAAGAAGCCGACCAGGCAAGGCTGTACGCGGAGGGCGACCGCATCCGTACGGCGCTGCTCGCCGCGGTGAGCCACGACCTGCGCACCCCCTTGGCCTCGATCAAGGCATCCGTCACATCGCTGCGCTCGGACGACGTGGAGTGGTCCGAGGCGGACGAGGCCGAACTGCTCGAAGGGATCGAGGCGGGCGCGGACCGCCTCGATCACCTGGTGGGCAACCTGCTCGACATGTCCCGCCTCCAGACCGGCACGGTCACCCCGCTGATACGCGAGACGGACCTCGACGAGGTCGTGCCGATGGCCCTGGGCGGCGTACCCGAGGACAGTGTCGTACTGGACATCCCCGAGGATCTCCCGATGGTCAGCGCGGACCCGGGCCTCCTGGAGCGGGCGATGGCCAACATCGTGGAGAACGCGGTGAAGTACAGCCCCGAGGGCGAGCGCGTCCTCGTCTCGGCCAGCACGATCGCCGACCGGGTCGAGGTCCGCGTGGTGGACCAGGGCCCCGGCGTCCCGGACGCCGCGAAGGACCGCATCTTCGCCCCGTTCCAACGCTACGGGGACGCCCCGCGGGGCGCCGGGGTGGGCCTCGGCCTGGCGGTGGCCCGTGGCTTCGCCGAGGCGATGGGAGGCACGCTGGCGGCGGAGGACACCCCGGGCGGGGGCATGACGATGGTGCTCACGCTGCGGCCGGCGCTGGGGTATGTGCCGACTCAGCGGGCTGCGGCGTCCGAGGACACGTGAGGCGTGCGCCGCTCGGGGCCGGGGTCAGAGGGCCTGCCCGCCATCGCCGCCGTTGCGGAAGACGAGCAGGTAGCGCCAGAAGAGGAGCCTGCGTATGCGGCACCCGGGCAGCAGCGCCGCCGCCTCCCGGCGGATCTGGAGCAGAGGCATGGTGGGCTGGGCGACCGGCGCCCGCGCCGGGGTGCGTCCGGTGACAGCGGATCCGAGCCTGTCCCGCACGAACACGGCCAGCCTGACAACGGCGTTGACCGGCACGGCCGCCAGGCTCCACGCCCAGTCGAGCCGGGTCCGCTCCGGATAGCAGCCCAGGACGACGAGAACACCGCCGGGCGCGAGCGCGTCCCGCAGCGCGGCGACGGTGCCGAACGGCATGTGGTGAAGGCTGGCGAGGCAGGAGATGAAGTCGTAGTGCGCTTTGGGCAGTCGGACTTCGGTGACGTCCGCGCACCGGAAGCGCGGGGCGCGCTCGCCGGGTGTCGACCCTGCGGCCGGCGCGCGTGCCTCGGCGACGACCTCCTCCGAAGGATCGATCGCATCGACCTCGACACCGAGCCGGGCGAGCCGCCACGCGAACCGTCCGGTCCCACAGCCAACGTCTAATGCGGTACGGCAGTTGGGCGGCATCTGGCGCAACAGCAGCGGGTGATAGTGGTCGTTGTGATCGAAAGGCATGGCACGACCTTGCCACAGCGGGTGTGCCCGGCCCGCGCCCGGAAGCTCCCCTCCCACAGCTCTCTGTTTGGCCCCTGCCGTGCGCATGAGTTCAGCCGCGTCGGCCGGATCTTGCAGGGTGGGAGCCAGCAGGCGCAGGTAATGGGCCTGTGATTCCAGCGATTTATCCATCATGCGAAGGTTGTTGGCAGACACGGTCACCGCATTGCGATGTCCCAGACCGGCCGCGAAGACGAGATCCGACAGCGACGCCAAGTACTCGATTCCCTGGAAGACAGTTGTCACGTCGGTGAAAAGGCCGTGCCCCCTGAGGTAGTAGTGCACCTTGATCTTCTGCTGTCCGCGGGCGTAGGTCAGCGTGCGCAGGAGCTCCGTCGACAGCAAGGGCCTGTCGTAGCCGAGTTCATCCGTCAGGAACGCGAGGGTGCTGCGGGCTGCCGGTTCGAACTGATCAAAGACACGGCCTTTGCGTCGCATGTTCCGCCCCCGTGGTATTCGCTTGTTGCCGTGAGGGCCTGGCCGCCCCCACGCCCTCCTGGCGCCGCGCAATTCCCCCGCATTCTCCCCAAATTCGCTTCGGGCAGCCAGAACTTGCTCACGCCTGCATCCGGCTACGCCGAGTTGAGCGCTGACAGCGAGGTGATGGTGGGGATGCGGTGGACGAAGGTGCGTTGGGCGCGGCGGGAATGGGGGCGCGTGGCCGCGGCCCAGTCGCCCGCCCGCCGAGACTGGGGGCGGCGTAAGCCGGCTGCTGGGTGATCCGGCCTTCCTCCGACTCCCGGTCCGCGAGCTGCCGGTCAGGCAGATGCCCTCCTGCCCTCTTCCCGCACATGTTCACGGGCCCGAGGGCCGGGCGGCGTCGGAGTCGCTCCCGGAAGCCGAGGAAAGGGCCATGACTACGTGGGGGCGACCTCGGCGAGCAGGCCCCGGACCAGGGACTCGATCGCGTCGCGGATGGGCCGGACGGCGTCGATGCCGTGCCCGGCAGGGTCCTCCAGCTGCCAGTCGAGGTAGCGCTTGCCGGGGAAGACGGGGCAGGTGTCTCCGCAGCCCATGGTGATGCAGACGTCCGACTCGCGTACGGCGTCGATGGTGAGGATCTTCGGAGTCTCGGCAGAGATGTCGATGCCGACCTCGGCCATCGCCGCGACGGCGGCCGGGTTCACGGCGGCGCCGGGGTTGGACCCGGCCGAGCGGACCTCTACGCGGTCCCCGGCCAGGTGGGTCAGCCACGCGGCGGCCATCTGGGAGCGGCCGGCGTTGTGGACGCAGACGAACAGCACGGAGGGCTTGGTCTCAGACACGGGCGGAGCCCTCCTCTGCGATGGCCGGTGCGGCGACTGTGGTCGGTTGGGAGAAGTAGCGGCGGGAGGCGAGGGCGACGTGGACCAGGCCGATGAGGACCGGCACCTCGATGAGGGGGCCGACGACCCCGGCCAGGGCCTGGCCGCTGGTGGCACCGAAGGTGGCGATGGCGACCGCGATGGCGAGCTCGAAGTTGTTGCCCGCGGCGGTGAAGGCCAGTGTGGTGGCGCGCGGGTAGTCGAGACCCACTGCCTTGCCCAGGGCCATGGATCCGGCCCACATGACGGCGAAGTACACGAGCAGCGGCAGCGCGATGCGGGCGACGTCGAAGGGCTGGGAGGTGATGGCGTCGCCCTGGAGGGCGAAGAGGATGACGATGGTGAACAGCAGTCCGTACAGGGCGAACGGCCCGATACGCGGGACCAGTCGAGTCTCGTACCAGCTGCGGCCCTTCACTCGCTCGCCGAGGCGTCGGGTCAGGTACCCGGCAAGGAGCGGGATCCCGAGGAAGATCAGAACACTGCGGGCGATCTCCCACACCGACACGTCGAGAGCGGTCTGCTCCAGGCCGAGCCAGCCGGGCAGGACGGACAGATAGAACCAGCCGAGCAGGCTGAACGCCAGTACCTGGAAGACGGAGTTGAGGGCGACAAGGACGGCGGCGGCCTCGCGGTCGCCGCAGGCCAGGTCGTTCCAGATGATGACCATGGCGATGCAGCGGGCCAGGCCGACGATGATCAGCCCAGTGCGGTACTCGGGCAGGTCCGGCAGGAAGATCCAGGCCAGGGCGAACATGAGCGCCGGTCCGAGCACCCAGTTCAGGACCAGCGAGGGGATGAGCAGGCGGCGGTCGCGGGTGACGGTGCCGAGCCGGTCGTAGCGGACCTTCGCGAGGACCGGGTACATCATCACGAGCAGGCCGAGCGCGATCGGCAGCGAGACGCTGACGACCGTCACCTTGGCGAGGGCGTCTCCCAGGCCCGGTACGACGCGGCCCAGCCCGAGGCCGACGCCCATGGCGAGCAGGATCCACACCGCCAGGTTGCGGTCCACGAACGAGAGACGCCCGGTCGCCGGTGCGGGGATGCTGCTCATGACCGCGTCTCCACGGGGACGGGCTGTCCGGGGCGGGTGAGAATCCCGGCGAGCTTGTCGGTCGTCTCGGGCAGCAGCCAGTAGTAGACCCAGGTACCGCGCCGCTCGCAGTCGATGAGCCCGGCCTGCCGCAGGAGCTTGAGGTGGTGGGAGATCGTCGGCTGGGAGAGGTCGAAGGCGGGGGTGAGGTCGCAGACGCAGATCTCGCCGCCCTCGCGTGAGGCGATCATCGACAGCAGACGCAGCCGGACCGGATCGCCCAGGGCCTTGAAGACCTTGGCCAGCTCGACGGCCTGGTCCTCGTCCAGAGGGGCGGTCAGCAGCCCAGGACAGCATGCGTCCGTGTCCGCCCGGCCGAGCACCACAAGCTCTTGTTTCGACATATCTCTATGTTGACGAACTTCGATCCAGAGCGCAAGCTTGAATCGAGGTTCATCGAAACAACCTGATCCGGGCCCCGAGCCCGTCATCGAGGAGTGAACGCCATGAGCGACCAGGCCACTGACCTGCCTGACCTGCGCGAGACCGTCCGCCGGCGCTATGCGGCCGCCGCTGTCCAGGTCACCGAGGGCCGCACCGCCTGCTGCGGACCGCAGGCCGTCACGATCGACGAGAACTTCGGATCCGGCCTCTATGCGGCCCACGAGCGCGACGCCCTGCCGGCCGCGGCCGTTGCCGCCTCGCTCGGCTGCGGCAACCCCACCGCGGTCGCTGACCTCCATGAAGGCGAGCGCGTCCTCGACCTCGGCTCCGGCGGCGGCATCGACGTCCTGCTGTCCGCCCGCCGCGTCGGCCGAACGGGCAGGGCGTACGGCTTGGACATGACCGAGGAGATGCTCGCCCTGGCGCTGGCCAACCAGAAGAAGGCCGGGGCCGTGAACGTCGAGTTCCTCAAGGGCACCATCGAGGCCATCCCGCTGCCCGCGAACACGATCGACGTCGTCATCTCCAACTGTGTGATCAACCTGTCCACGGACAAGCCCGCCGTGTTCGCCGAGATGTTCCGCGTTCTGGCACCCGGTGGTCGCATCGGCATCTCGGACGTCGTCGCCGACGACGCCCTCACCTCCGCCCAGCGTGCCGAGCGCGGCGACCATGTCGGCTGCATCGCGGGTGCGTTGTCCTTCGCCGAGTACCGCGAGGGGCTGACGACGGCGGGATTCACGGACATTGAACTCACCCCGACCCATGCCGTCGCCGACGGCATGCACTCCGCAATCGTGCGCGCCACCAAGCCCCTCACTGACGGCGACGAGCTTCCGCAGGCCCCCACTGCTGAAGCCGAGGCCGAATCCTGCTGCGGCGGAAGCGGTTGCTGACGCCCGAGAGGGGCGCGGAACGAGGCAGGTCCCGACCTCGTTCTGGTCGGGACAGACTTCGATGATGATCAAAGGCGACGTGCCCGTCCCTACAGCCAGTCCCGCCGCTTGAATACGAAGTCGCTGACCAGGGGGTTTGTCCCTCGCGCACACCTGACCTGCGCAGGAGGGACTTTCAGGGGCTTTCGGCTTCGTGTGGTTCTATGTAGCTGATTCTCCCCACGCGCTCCCCAGCGGTGCGAAAACTCCCCAGATTCTCCCCAGAGATGCCGACGTACCGTGCCTCGATGGAGTGCCGTTGCTGTTGCACCTCAGCGCCGCCCGTGGGCTGCCTGTGGAACCCAGCGTAACCAAAACGGCGGGCGCGATCCGCATAGTTGGGCGCTGTGACGAGGCCGCGGAAGGTCTGGGCGACGGTTTCCCGGCGCTGCTGCGCCCGCCCGTGCTCGCTTGCCGGGGTCACGGTGACGCTTCTGGCCCCGCGATGGGCGCTGGGCGAGTCGTCGAAGGCCACAACAATCCGCTGGAACACGACACTGAGTGTGCGCCCCGTGCACGGCCCCGTGAAGCCGCCGGACACGAACCCGCAGCCGTCCTGAGACTTGGCCTGGCGAACTCTGCCCGCGTCGGGTGCCGGGGTGGGATGCTGAGCGCGAGAGCTCGGGGACGGCCGCCACCCCACCTGAGAGGCGGTGGCCGCTCCGCATGAGGAACGGTGAGCTCCCCCCAGCGTTCCTCGCGCGAGGAGCCCGCCCGATAGCGGGGATGCGGGAATCCCTGTCCTGAATCCGGGACGGGCATGGGCTGGAGCCGCCGAGTCGGTGCTGCGGCTCCAGCCGGCCTGTGCCGACCGGGTCGGGGAGAGCAGTCTCCAGCCGCCTCTCTGGGCACCCATGGTGAGTGGGCTGCACCCCTCTGTCAGCACATTGGGTCGGATGCCCCGGCTCGGGAGCCTTGCCACATGGCTTTCGGCCGTGCAATCGGCCCTGATTAGGGGGCGTTGCGTTCCCGCGGCTTCTGAGGCCGGGTGAGGATGTCGTCAACTCCGGCCACCTTCAGTGCCCTTCGAACGAGCGAGGGCGTGTGGGGCACGGTCATGCCGCCGCCGACCAGCTGGCAGTGACGAAGATGGACGAGCAGCGCGTTGATCCCGGAGGAGTCGATGAAGCCGACCTCGGCCAGATCCAACGACACTCGGCGGTGCAGCAGGGGTGGCAAGCGCAGCCCGGAGGAGAGCTGCGCTCTCCAGAGCAGGGCCGAGGCCCGCAGCGACGTCGACTTGCAGCGGTTCTGACGAGGGGTGAGGCATCCACGCCTCCTCATGCCGTGTGCTGGAATCCTCAACGCGGTGCCGTCCCACCGTGCTGATGCCCTGCCCGAACAGTTGGCCCGACCAGGCGCCGTGTCTCCCCTGTCGCCGTCCCTGCCGGGCTCGGTCGGGCGCCCCCCTGTTGCCGGGGCTCCCGTGACTGCGAGGGCGCGCGGATCGGACTTGAGCGCCGTGTCCGGCCGCAGTTCGCTCAAGCGACGGCGATGGATCCCGCCGGGGCCGCACGGCCCGGACCGCCCTTCCAGGATTGATGGTTCCTGACCGAAGTCACCAGGAGCCCGCGCACCCTGGAGGGATCGCGTGGGTCTGAGCCCCTGAGCACAGCGGGGAAATGGTTTGCGCCACATCTGGCGCTTCGTGCCGACCGGCTTCCGGGGTGGTGGGGGCTGAGGCATGCTGGGAGTCACGCACCTCGGTTCGGTGCGGAGGGAGGCGCGGTGAGGGGCCGTGGACTTCTCGTGGGCGCTGACACTGCCCCGTGAGCAGATCAGTGTGCTGCTCGCTGGGCGGCTGGCGGGTGCCGCGGTGCTGGCGCTGGGGGTCGGATCGTCGACCGCGGGGGCGATGCGGCACAACGTGCAGGCCGCCGGCGGCTACGTCGCCATGCACAGCCGGTCCCCGTTCTTCCGGGTGCTGCTCAGTGTGCGGGGGATGTCGTGCCAAGTGACGGTAACGGACAGGGACTTCGCTCGGTCGGTCAGTGGCGGGCCGGACGGTCTCGACCACGGTGACCACGCGATGGAGCGGAAGCGGATCGCCCACCTGTTGTCCGTCCTCGCCGACCAGGTGGACATCCATCACAACGAGCATGGTGGGATCACGCTCAGCTTTCAGATCCCGCTGTTTCAGGGGCAGCCCGCGCCCGGCTCCGAGTCCTAGGGTGAGCAGGGAGGGAAGGAGAAGCAGCGGATTCCGGCACCTTCCCGGTAGTGATGGCCGTTGTCCGCCCGTGGTCTCACCACAGCCCGGAAGGTTCCGTGTCGTGGGTGGGGCAGGCACCATGTCAGCCGGTCGCCAGACCGGGGCCGCGCCGGTCCTCGGCGCACCGTAGGGGCGGAGGACCCCCATGCCGGACCAGGCTCGCAGCCACACGTCAGAGGACAGCAGCGTCTACCCCGCAGATCTGCTGGCCCAGCGTCTCAACATGATCTCCGACTTCGTCGACCAGGCGTGCGCGGACTTCGAGCGGCACCCCGCCCAGTCGCGGCGGATGCTGCTGGTGTTCACCGCAGTTCTTGGCGGTCTGACCCAGGATTTACAGGCCATCTTGACCCCGGAACTGCGCGAACTGGCTCGGGGCGCGGTCGATGCGGCAGCTGGTGCTGAGGGCACCCAGCTGAGCGAGGGCGACCGGGAGAGCTCGGCCCGGCTGCTGGCGGGGATCTGGGGTACCGGCGCCACCGAGGGCGTCACGGCCGAGAACTGGCGGATCCTGGCCCCGGGCCTGGCCTCCGCCTGCCTCCAGGTGGCACGCCTCACCGGCCAGTACGAGCGGTGGAACCCCACAGCCCCTGAGCCGAGATGACCCACGGCGGGTACTGAGGAACACACCCAGTTCACCGATCGTGCTCATCGGACGCGCAGGGAAGACGACTACGGGTCCTGGCGGGTTTTGGGGACGGGGCACGGATCAACGGCCGTGCTCCTGGTGACGCGGCCACGCGGGCGGAGCCGTCCGCGGCTCCTCACCCTGGCCGGGGACCGGTCGTGCAGGACCGCTGCGGGTGCCTCGACCACCGGGGTGGAAGCGGCTGTAGTGGTGCAGCGCGATCCTCTCGGAGTGCTGTGCGTTGAGCAGGTGGATCATGCGTGCCGCTCCCGCGATCAGGAGCAGCGTGATGACGATGGTCAGGGCCGTGGTCATGGCGGTCACATCCCCACCAGGAGGCGGTCGGGGCGGGTCGGAACGGCGGCGTAGGCCGAGGAGGTACCGCCCTCGTGCTCCCATACTTCTTCGAAGTCCTGCAGTCGGTCGGCTGCTGAGGCGCCGTGTAGGGCTTCGTCGCCCGCGATGAGCGCGCTCGCGGTCAGGGCCAGGCCCGCGGGGTCGCTCGCGGCGGCCATCAGCCGGGCGGCCGCGGCGGCGCTGGTCTGCGGCGGGATGACGAGGAGGTCCCAGCGGCCGACTCCGTAGGACAGCACCAGGAGTTTGTGCGGGTCTTGCTCCGTCTTGAACCAGCCGGCCTTCACCAGGTGTCCGGTGACGGGGATCCTGCGGGGGATGACGGGCCAGTGCTCAGGGTTCACGGCGATGCGGGTGATCCGGCCCCACAGGGGGTCGAGTACGTCGATCAGCGCGGGAAGTTCACGCAGCAGATCACGGGAGCGTGGCCACCAGGCCCCGTCCAGGAGTCCACGGGAGGCGCTCGCGGGCTTGAGCGCAAGGCGCACGTTCGGAGCTGCGCCGGGATCGCGCTGCGCCAGAAGGAGGTCAGTGGTCGCGGACATGGCGCGAACCCGTCTCCGGGTCGCCGTTCGTGGACAGCGGCCCGGGGGTTATTGCTCGCCGAGAACGAGGCCGACGCTGTGGCCGGCGTGCGAAGTGCTCTCGGTATCTCCAGCGTACTCCCAGGCAAGGGCCAAAGGACTGGCTGGGGCAGCGAGGTTCGGTTCGTCATCGGGATGAAACCGTGTTGGTGCGTGTGTTGATCTCCGAGACCGAGTTGGCGCGCTGATCGGTGACGTAGGCGAGGGTGGGCCGTACTGCTGGAAGACCGCTTCCCTCTGTTCGGTGGGCAGGACGTCGTCCATGCCGATCGAGGTGGCCGCCCTTTGTCAGCGCCTTGCCGTAGGCGATCTTGATCTGGCCAGGCCCGACCGTCGCGCCGTCCAGGGGGACGAAGACAAGGCGGTGCCAGGTGGGCAGGCCATCCGGACGGTGGCCGTGGCCGGGTCGTCGGTGCTGGTGTCCGCATAGACCGCTTCCATCGTGCCGATGCAGTGCCTGCCGACGTCCCTGGCGCGGGGGCACGTGGGAGAGGAGGGAACGGAAGGTCGGTCCGTAACCTGAAGTTCCTGGTACGGCGCTCGGCCGGTCCCCCTCCGCGGGATGCGCCGGACATCGGACGGAAGCCCCGTCCCTGGCGGGCGTCGCGGCCACTGGTCAGGGAGGAGCCGGGATCCGGGGTGTCTGTTCGGCGGCACAGTCCTGGGTGCCGTTCTCCGGACCGGGACGCGACCGGGTGTGGGAACAACTGCTGTGCCGGAGTGTGAAGTTCGAGGTCCGGGCTACTCGCCCGGTGTCCGGCAGGCATGCCCGGGGACGAAGGCGCCGGAGGGTTGGAGACACAGCCCCCGGCGTCGCCCGTTCACCGCTCGTCCTCGCTCTGACGGCGGCCATCAGAGCAGGCCGCGCCCGGCCACGGCATGCTCAACCGGTGTCCTCTCCCTCCAGGGGCGTGCTGGTGCGGGTCGTGCCCGAGGCGCCGGCCGGTGTCCGGCCGGGCGTGGCGGGGGCGGCGCTGAGGGCGAGGAGGGCCACGTCGTCCGCGGGGCCGACGGGGAAGGTTGCCAGGAGCGAGGTCAGGTCGTCGATGATCGCGGCGGCGCCGAGTGCCGTGTTGGCGGCGGCGTGATGGGTGAGGTGGGCGGCGAGCCCGATCTCGTCGAACCGTGCGCCGTGGGAGCTGCGCGAGGCTATGAGCCCGTCGCTGTAGAGCAGGAGCGCCTCACCCGGCAGGAGCCGGAGCGTACGGGAGGCGATGAACACGCCGGGAAGAACGCCGATGAGCATGCCCCCGGTGAGGTCCACCCGCGCCGCCCGGGAGGCCGCGCGGGCAGGCCCGTCGCGCCGGGCCGGCTGGAGGTGGAAGGCGGACGGGTGGCCGCCGCCCGCCAGGGTGATGGTGAAGCCGTTGGCGGGGTCGGGCGCCAGGGTGCCGAAGACCAGGGTGCAGAAGCGGCTGTCGGCAGTGGGGTGCGACAGCAGGGCGGAGTTCAGCGCTCGCAGTACCTGGCAGGGGTCGGGCTCAAGGAGTGCGGTGGAGCGCAGGGTGTAGCGGATCAGTGAGGTGAGCTCGGCGGCCCGGGCGCCCCGGCCGCTCACGTCGCCGAGGAAGAACGCCCACTGGTCGCGGCCCAGGGGGAACACGTCGTAGAAGTCCCCGCCGATGTCGGACACGGACGCGGTGGCGTAGTGCGAGGCCGCCTCAAGTCCCGGCACGCGCGGCAGGGTGGGCGGCAGCAGGGTGCTCTGCAGGGTGGCGGCGTACGAGGCGATCTCCGTCCGGTCCCGCTCGGCCCGCTCCCGCGCGGCGTGCTCGACGTCCACCAGTTCCCGCTCCACGCGCAGCATGCGCAGTGCGGAGAGCCGCAGTTCGAGCTGGTCCATGACCAGCGCGGCCAGATCGGTCAGGGCAGCGGTCTGGTCGGGCGCGATCCGGCGCGGCCGGGTGTCCAGCACGTCGACGGTTCCCAGTCGGTGCCCGTCGCGGGTGGTGATGGGCGCGGCGGCGTAGAAGCGCACCCGCATCGGGCCGGTGACCAGGGCGTTGGCACGGGCGGCCGCATCGTGGAGGGTGTCGGGAATGACCAGGGGCTCGTCGGTGAGGATCGCCGAGGTGCACAGCCCTGGATCCCGGCCGGTCTGGGTGACTCCCTCCAGTCCGTAAGCGGCTTTGAACCAGACCCGGTCGGCGTCGACGATCGTCACCGTCGCCACCGGGGCGTCGAAGAGGCGGGCGGCCAGGGCGGCGATCCGGTCGAACGCCCCGTCGGGCGGGGTGTCCAGGATGTCGTAGCGGCGTACGGCTTCGATGCGCCGGGCCTCCTGCTCCGGCGGAAGCCCCGTGCGCGTCGGGTCCGGTAATTCCTCGGGCCGTGGTGTTCCTTCGGCTTCCACCGGGTCGGCACCCCCTCTGCTTTCGTGCAGCGGACCTTCGCCCATGGACGGCTGGCGGGGACGGTCAGACCCCCAATCCGACCAGGGGTTCGGAGTCGTCGACGAAAGCGCGGGCGATGTCGGACAGGCGTCGGTTGTGGGCGCGGGCGTAGCCGCGGAGGGCGGTGAAGGCCTGTTCCATGTCGGTGCCGTGGCGTTCGGCGAGTTTGCCCTTGGCCTGTTCGATCAGGATGCGGCTGTTGAGGGCGGTCTGGAGTTGTTCGTTGAGGACGGTGCTGCGATGGGTGGAGCGTTGTTGGAGGAGGCTGATGGTGGCGACGTCGGCCAGGGCCTGGGCGATGGAGGTGCTGCCCGGGTCGAAGGGGCCGGGGTCGGTGTGGAAGAGGTTGAGGGCGCCGACGACTTCGTCGCGCAGGCGCATGGGGAGGGCCTGGACCGCCCCGAACCCGTGGAGCCCGGCCTGCGTGGTGAAGCGCGGCCAGTGGTCTGTCTCCGTACGCAGGTCGGGGACGGCCACTGGTGTTCCCGTGCGGTAGCAGTCCAGGCAGGGGCCTTCGTCGTTCTGGAGCTGGAAGAGTTCGAGGAGGCGTACTTGTTCGTCGGAGGCGGCCATGACGCGGAGTTCGCCGTCGCGGTCCGCGAGCAGGACGCCTGCGGCGCTCGCGCCGAGCATCCCGACGCAGCGGTCGGTGAGCAGGCGCAGGAAGTCGATCAGGTCGAAGTCGGCGACCAGGTTGTCCGCCAGCTCGACGAAGGTCTTGGCCAGGAGTCGCTCATTCATCGGCTACACCCTTGATGGAGGTCGGCTGCGCCCGAACGGGCCGGGAAACGTGCGCAATTCAGTGAACCGTGCGAGGGAACCGGTCGTCCTCATCGGCCCTCCTCGGTCCGCTTCGGCTCCATGTCCGGGGAGAAGAGCAGGCGGTGGGCGACTATGTCGGAGGCCACGTCGGCGAGCCGGTGTCCGTGGGCGAAGGCGTGCGCGCGCAGCCGGATGAACGCCTCCTCGATCCCGACGCCGAGCTGCACCGTGAGCACGCCGGTGGCCTGGTCGATCTCGGCCCGGTACGCGCCCAGGTCGTCACGGCGCCCCACGGGCCCCGTATCGCCGGGCTGGTCGATCCGGGCGTCGAGCAGGAGCAGCGTCGCGGTGTCGGCGAAGGCCAGGGCGTCGGCGAGCGCCTCGGTGCCCAGCTCGACCGGCACGCCGGCGTACAGGTCAAGGACCCCCGGACTGATCGCCCCGAACTGCAGGGGGAGCGCGAAGACCGCCCGCACACCCGCCTCCAGGGCCGCGTCAGCGAACACCGGCCAGCAGTCCTGGAGTTCACTGGTGAGCAGGTCGGGCGTCAGGATCGCCGAGCCGTGGGCGAAGGCATCCACGCACGGTCCCTCACCCAGGGTGAGCTGGAGTTCCTCAAGCCGTTCGCTGATCTCGTCAGTGCTGCACAGTGGATGGCTGGCCGTGTTCGGGAACATCGCGGACAGGCCGGCGCCGCTGACCGGCAGCGAGGCGACCGCAGCGGTGCACACGTCCACGACCCCGACCCGAGCATCGCGCAGGGCCGCCTGCTGGGCGACGAGCGCCTGGATCCGGGACGACCGGGTGTCGGGCGTCACACGGTCCTCCGGGTCCAGCTGGGGTGCGGAGGTTTCGTCGGCCGTACGAAGGTCCGTTCCGCGAAGCGGAGAATCAGGGCCCGGAGCAGCGGTGGACCGGTCGGGTGCCACACCGCTCCGATGTCCTGCCAGCCTCCGGCCCGGAGGCCGGCGAGGGTCGGGAGGTCGCCCGGGTCCACCAAGGTTGCGCCGAGCGACGCCCGGCGGCCGGTCAGGAGCCGTTCCTGCAGTCGGCAGGCCAACTCCTGACCCGCGGGGTGTGGCCGGACCAGGATCTTGGAGATCGCGAAGACATCGCCGGAGGTGGTGAGTTGCTCGACGCCGTACGGGAGCGTCCCGTCGAACCCGAACCACCACCGGCCGTCGCTCGGAACGGGGAATCCGAAGGCACACCCCACCAGGCAGTCGGTCTCCGCGATCACCAGGGCGAACCCCGGTCGCCGGATGTCGGCGGCGAGGCGACGCAGGAACCCCGTCCGTCGGAGGCTGCGGTACGTCTCGCGGATCGTCGCCTCGCAGGACTCCGTGTAGAGATCCGCCAGTTCCTCCCTCAAGTCCTGGGCCCGCCGGCGACTCACCCGGAGCAGCCGCACCGCGGCCATGAGGTATGGGTCGTCGTCCCTGGGCCTGTGGGCTTGCTCCGGCCGGGGCCGACCGCTCACAGCACACCATCCGTGACGGCAGGTCCCAAGGATGCCAGCCGGCGCGGTGCTCCGCGGCACGCCGTGGGCGGCGAAACCGGTGTCGCGCTGAGGGAGCCGCCCCCGGGAGGAGGGGATTGCTGTCCGACCGGGCCCTCCGGGAAGAGGAATTCGGTGCCCGTGATCCTGACCATCCAGGCCAGCATGGGTGACGGATGGTGCAGTCGCAGGGATCCGCCGAGCGAGGTGGTCCGCTGGGCCGCGTAGAGGAAGGCATTGAGGCCGCTCACATCGCAGAAGGTGAGCGGGGTGAGGTCGACGTCGATCGTACGGATGCCGTCGCGCAGGCACTGTTCGAGGGCCTCGCGCACCTGCGGGATGGTGTCCAGGTCGATTTCGCCTGCCAAGGTGATCAGCGACCGTTGCCTTCTGTCGTGGCGGTAGATGTTCAGCGGGGGCAGGGGCATGACGCCTCGGTTCGGTAGACCTGCCGGGCAACGCCAAGCGGCGGAGCCGGACTCGTGGCCGCTCTCGGCACGCTGTCGACAGGGGGCGTACTAACGGCAGAAGCAGACCGGCGGCTGGCCCAACACCTCCCCCGTATCGGAAGGGGGACCCGCACGATTCACTTCAGGAGATGCGCCGGCGACCGGACGAAGGGTCCGCTCCCCGAGCCTCAGTTCGGAGCAGCAACATGTCCGCCGGGGTCTGGGACGTCCACACAACAGCATAGTCCCGGCTGTCCTCGCCAGGACTGCTCCTGTGAAACACCCTGAACAGTGACGGTTTCGGCAACGCCACGTCCAATAGGCGGTCGGGATACGAGAATTGAGGCGCCGGACCGATCAGCGCCGACGTCCGCGGTTCCGGCGCTCTCCGACCGGGCCGATACGCCTTGAAAGTGGTACTGCGCAGCGTCCGTGGGCCGCTGGAGGAGGGGGCTCAGTCGGGCCGGGTCACGACGAGCGCCTCCTGCACTGTGGCGAACATCGGCACCAGGGGAGTGACGCCGCCTGCGGCCAAGACCTTCCGGTGCCATGGCCGGACACAGACCAGGCCCAGCTCACCGCCACACTCCCTGACCCTGCGATGGGCACGGTGCAGCAGCGTCAGGGCGGCGCAGTCGAAGAAGACCACCGCCCGCAAATCCACGATCAGCCGGGCTCCCGGCCGGGCAGTCGCGGCATCGAGGGGCGCCTGGGCTGCCGCAGCGGTGGTCAGGTCGATCTCTCCGTACATCTCGACCACGGTAGATCCCTGCATCAGACGGGTACGCGCGCCACCCAACACCTGTGGAGAGTGCCCCGCGACGAGAGGAACGGGTTCCGGTAAACCCGGCTGAACGGTGCTTCCCACGGTAGCTCCCCACCCACAACGTCCCCCGCAGAAGCGGGAGTTCACGGTCATCGGGTGCAGCCACCAGGTCTGGGGTGATGCGTTCAGCACCCTATAAACGAACAAAGGAGAAGAAACGTACAAGCAGGCAAGTGTTCACCCTCAAGAGTGAACGGCCGCATGCCTCCGCGTGCAGGCATGCATCCCGTCGCCTGGCTGAGCAACCCGCGCGACCAGCACCGGAGCAGCAACCAGCACCGGAGCAGCAACCTGCCGTTGGCCACCCCTGAGCACACACCCAAGGTGGCCGGACATGGCCTTCCACGGTCCGAACGCCCCTTCTACCCTGGGCATCAGGCTGAACACGTCCGCGCGCACCAATCACCATCGCGCCGGTCGTGCCCGGCCCCGGCTCCCAGCCCTGAGCCCGCATCATCGTCGAGGCCCGGCTGGGGCCGCATTGCCGACAACGCAGCTCCAGCCCCCGGTCCTTGCGGCAGACGTGACCGGGGTACTCCCGCACCCCGGCTGCCCCAAGGATCCAGCGCGGGGATACGAGGAGGGGAGCCTTGTATCCCCGCGGCCGCATGGCCGCGCCTCGCACAACGGAGCGCGTTGACCTTCGCGCCGGCACAACGACGCGAGCGGACTCGCCACGAGTGCCGGGGTGGCGGGCGGCGACGTGCGGGCGCACCCCCGTCGGATGCCTTGCGCCCGCCGTCGGCGAACAGGGATCAGCCACGTCGATCACCGCCGCTGACAGCCGGTCTCCACTATCAGGGTGAGAGCCCCGGGGTCCGCTAGGCTCGATGTGTGGCAGCAGAACAGCACTCGGCGGAGCGGTACGACATCGTTGCTGTCGCGTCCTCGGCCGGGGGCATCCATGGTCTCGGTGTACTTCTGGGCGCGCTCGGAGCCGATTTTCCCGTACCCGTGCTGATCGTCCAGCACCTCGATCCGCGGCACAGGACCGTTATCGCCGAGGTGCTGGCCCGCCGGATGTCCCTGCCCGTCAAGCTGGCGGAGGACGGGGAGCACGCGGAGCCGGGGGTCGTCTATGTGGCCCCGCCCGACCGGCATCTCCTCGTCGGGCCGGAAGGCACCCTGTCATTGTCCCGGAGTGAACTCGTCCACTTCCTGCGTCCCTCTGCCGACCTCCTTTTCGAATCGGTGGCCGGCGCCTACGGGCCGCGAGCCATCGCCTGTGTGCTGACCGGCACCGGGAGCGACGGCGCGATGGGGGTGGACGCGGTGAAGTCGCGGGGCGGCACGGTGATCGCCCAGGATCCAGCGACGGCGGAATTCAAGGGGATGCCCGAGGCGGCGGTGGGGACGGGGGCCGTTGACTTCGTGCTGCCCCTTGAGGAGATCGCCACGGTCATCCGTGGACTTGTCGAGACCGAGAGGCAGTGATGGGCGAGTCAGCCCCGACCGAGACAGATCAAGGTCTGGAGGACCTGCTCTGCTTCATTCGCGATGCCCGCGGTTTCGACTTCACCGGTTACAAGCGCTCCACGCTCAGCCGTCGCATCCGCAAGCGGATGGGGGATGCCGGTGTCCACGACTACGCGGACTACCAGGACCTCCTGGAGACGGACGCCGACGAGTTCCGCACCCTGTTCAACACCATTCTGATCAATGTCACTTCGGTCTTCCGCGACTCGGAGGCGTGGGCTCTGCTCCAGCGCGAGGTCGTGCCGGAGGTGATCACCAACGTTGCCCCCGAGGACGAGATCCGGGTGTGGAGCGCCGGCTGTTCCAGCGGTGAGGAGGCGTACTCGCTTGCGATCATGTTTGCGGAGGCACTCGGCGTCGACGAAAGCCTGAATCGCGTCAAGATCTACGCCACGGACGTCGACGAGGAGGCGCTGCGCCAGGCTCGCGCGGGGCTGTACCCGGCCAAGTCCCTGGAATCGCTCTCCGCGGAGCTGCGCGACAAGTACTTCGAACTGAGCGGTACCCAGTACCTCTTCCGTCCCGACCTGCGGCGGAGGGTGATCTTCGGTCGGCACGACATCACCCGCGACGCCCCGATCTCCCGGCTCGACCTGCTCGTCTGCCGCAATACCCTCATGTACTTCAACGTGGAGGCGCAGAGCCAGATCATCGACCGCTTCCACTTCGCCCTGCGCGAGAGCGGCTTCCTCTTCCTCGGCAAGGCCGAGATGCTGCTGAATGACGGCGACAGGTTCGAGGCGATCAGCATCCGCCAGCGGATCTTCCGGCGGCGCCCCGGTGAGAGCAGTCCGCCGTACATCGCGGCGCCGGTGAAGATCAGAGCCGGCATGGGCATGGAGATGCAGACGGCGACCCGCGTCCGGCAACTGCGCGACCTGATCCTCGACGCGACTCCCGGTGCCGCCGTGGCCCTGGACGCAGAGGGAGTCGTCGTGATGATCAACAGTCAGGCGCGCTCCCACTTCGGCCTCACGGCCAATGATGTGGGCCGTCCCTTCCAGGACCTTGAACTCTCCTACCGGCCCACCGAGCTCCGTTCCCTGATCGACCAGGCCACGCACGAGCGCCGGACATTGCGGGTCCACGGCGCCGAACGGCGCATGGGTGACGAGGTCCAGTACTTCGACATCCTCATCCAGCCGATCCCCAACGGCCCCGGCCTGCCGGTCGCCATCAACGTCACGTTCACCGATGTCACGCTGGCCACCCAACTCAAGGCGGAGGTCAAGCGCGTCCGCGAGGAACTTGAGACGGCGTACGAGGAACTCCAGTCGACAAATGAGGAGTTGGAGACCACCAACGAGGAACTCCAGTCGAGCATCGAGGAGTTGGAGACCACCAACGAGGAACTCCAATCCACCAATGAGGAGTTGGAGACCACCAACGAAGAACTTCAGTCGGGCAACGAAGAGCTTGAGACCATGAACGACGAGATGCGGCTGCGTACCGAGGATCTCGACGAGGCGAGGGCGTTCCTGGAAGGCGTGGTCGGCAGCATCGCGGCAGGCGTGGTGGTGCTGTCCGCGGAGATGAAGGTGAAGAGCTGGAACCGGGGGGCGGTCGACCTTTGGGGGCTGCGCGCGGACGAAGTGCACGACGTGCACTTCTTCGCGCTGGACTTCGGCTTGCCCACCTCCGAACTGCGTGACGTCATCCAGCAGTGCATCGCATCGGGCAAACGTGCGGGGCCGGTGAGTGTTCCCGCCGTCAATCGCATCGGCAGAAGCATCAACTGCGCCGTGGTCTGCTCCCCGTTCGACGGCCACAACGGAGGTGTCGTCCTTCTGATGGAAGACGTCGGGAACGAGGGCGGCGGCTGACGCCGGAAGCCGTACGCTGTGAACATGACCGCACAGGGCGGGAGTTCACGCCCGGCAGACGGGCAGATCGGTATCGCGCTGCGGCGAGCCGCTCTTGCTACCGAACGGGCAGCGCGCCAGAGGATGTCCGCCGAGCGGCACGAGCGGCTGGCGGCGGAAACGGGACGCGAGTTCCATGTGACCATGGCAGCCACGCACCGCAGGATCGCAGAGCGTCATCACATCGCGGCGCAGCTCCAGAAGAAGTACGCCTACGGACTGGCGGACCGGTCGGCGGGGGGCGGCGCCCGCCGTCTGTTCATGGCAGCCGTAGCCGAGACTTGCGGCACCTCCAGTGCCGCTCTCACTCTGGTCGGGGCCGACATGGCCCAGCTCGCGTTGGCTGCGTCCGACCAACTCGCACGAAACGCGCAGGACTTGGAGTTCGTACTCAACATGGGGCCCGCCCGGGACGCCGCCCAGAGCCGTCGGACGGTGTGCGCTGCGGGACCTGCGATGGAGGAGCGCTGGCCCGGCTACGGCGCAGGCCTCGCAGAGCTGGGACTTGCCTCGGTGATCGCACTCCCGCTGAAGTCGCAGACCGGTTGCGTCGGGGCGCTCACGGTCTTCGATCCCCGGCCCGGCCTCGCCGAGTGCGGGGTCTTCGGCAAGGTGGCCGATGCCCTGGCCGAGAGCATGCTCCTCGGCCCGGATGCCGACCCCGACCTGTACGGCGAGACGGACCACCGGGCGGTGGTGCACCAAGCTGCCGGGATGATCTCCGCGCAGATCAACTGCTCGCTCGACAATGCGCTATCGCTCATCAAGGCGCGGGCCTTCAGCTGGGGAGAGTCCCCGGAGTCGGTGGCGCGCAAAATCGTGTCCGGAGATTTGAAGCTCCACTACTGAGGGGAAGCTCGATGCCCACGCCGGACCAGCGACTGGCCGATACCTTCGTGATGCTCGCCCAGGCCCGGGGCGATGCTTTTGACACCACGGACTTCCTGACCATGCTGGCGCACCGCAGCGTTGAATTGCTGGGCGCCGGCGCCGCGGGGGCAGTGCTCGTCGCCACCGACGCGCACAAAGCCGTCCGGGCGGGAGCCTCGGATCCGGGTGTGGAACGGCTGGAACTGGATGCGGTCGACTGGCAGGAGGGACCCGGCCACGACTGTCGCCGTGCGGGGGAGCCCCTGCCCGACACCGCTCTCGAAGGGACACGGGCCCGGCTGCGCTGGCCGCAGTACTCCGTACGAGCACAGACGCTGGGATTCGCGGGGGTCGCGGCGCTGCCCCTGCGATGGCACGACGAGTTAGTGGGAGCACTCGTCCTGCTGCGCGTCAAATCGATCCCGCTTTCGGCGGATGCCCTCGCCCTGGGGCGGTCGCTGGCCGACGCTGCCACAGTCGCTCTGGTGAGGGAACGGGAGCTGGCCAGGAGCCGCACCCTGAGCGCTCAGCTGGAACACGCTCTGACCAGCCGGATCGTCATCGAACAGGCCAAGGGCATCCTCGCCACGCGCATGGGTCTCCCCATGGACACGGTCTTCGACCTGCTGCGCCGCTACACCCGGTCCCGTCACCTGAGGATCGCGGAAGTAGCCCGCGATGTCATCGAGGGGCGCCCGATTCCGGACTGGCCGGACCCTTGGAGGCCGCAGGCAACGAGCTCTGATCCCTCGGCGGCGCGGCCTGGCAGCGCGGGCCTCGCCCTGCCGGAGCGGCCGACGGGAGCGGCGCACGACGGCTGACGCACATGCTGGGCATGCCCCCGGGGCAGCCGGGTCAGCAGGGGTGCTGCCGCGCAACGTCGTTGGCGAGGGCTTGGCGCAGTGCCATGAGGGAGGGCAGGTCGGCCTCGGGGACGAAGCGGTCGAGCAGGATACTGACGCGCCATTGCCGGCCGTCGTGTACCGCGGACACGATGTCTGCGATGGCCCTGCGCTGGTCTTGTGAGGGCGAGTCGGTCATACCAGTCCCTGGGGTTGGAGGACCGTGGGGTCCGTGTCTCCACTTTCCTCGCTCCGAGGGAACATGGCTCTGGCATATCCCGGATCTGGCCGGGTTTCGCTCTTGGCGCCGTCCGGCGCGGACACCTTCTCTTGTGCCGAGGACGCCACCGGATACGCACGCGTCACCGCGGCCGTCCAAGACCTCTGCGCCGGCACCGGCCGTGCCACACGCTCGCACTCCGGCCGGAGCGGTTTGGCGGGTATCAGGGAGCCTGCCGCTCGGAGGTGGCGGTGGCAATGAGGAGTTGTGCGGCCTGGGTCGTGTTGTCGGCGCGGACCGCACGAGCCATGGCGGTGCGCGCGGCCTCGACGCTCGCGTGCGGAGGGACCACGAGCAGCGAGAAGTGGTCGTTGTGACCGCGGGTGATGAGGACGGTGTCGTCACCGACCGGGAAGGAGTCGAGGTGTACGACCCGGTCGTCGATCACCAGGCGCGTCGGGATTTCGTTCCAGGCGGTGGCGTCCAGACCCACGCGGGTGATGGGTCCGAGGTGCTCGGTGAGAGCGGTGATCAGAGCCGGCAGCTCTGCCGCGATGTCACGGGACCGAGGCCACCACGCGCCGTCCAGGAGTCCTTCACGGGACTGCGTCGTCTCCAGCCGGAGGAGGGCCGTTCCGGGTTTCACCGCCTGGTGGATGGCGTCCGGAAGGAGCTTCGCAGGAGTGGGGGTGTCGGATTCTGCCATGATCGGTTCGCCTGTCCGCGAGGTGTGGCGACACGTCGTCCGTCGCCCGTACTGACGTCGGCACCGCGATGGTGGCCGGTGAAATGCCGCCTTGATTCACGGTACTCCGGGTGCCTGCCGTGAGGCTCGGCACCGCCCGTCCGGGACTGCCCGTCACCTCCCGGAAAATGCCTGGTCGCGCGGCCGCTTCGGGAGCCTTGGACCGGAGTAGAGTGAGGGAACCGGGAGTATTTCGTACGCCCGCTCCCACGCGGATGTCGTTTCCGGCGATCAAAAGCACCGGGCTGTCGCAGACGGGCCCGGGGGCAGGTCCGCGCCATGACCATCACCGTCGACAGCACAGCAGTCCGCGTCCTTGCTCCACCGCTTCCGGCACGGCTGTCCCTCACACCCAAGACCACGCTCGCCGGCCAGCTCGACGGCGCCTGGTGGCCCCGCTCCCGCAATCTCGACGCCGAACTTCCGACACTCCTCGATGCCCTGGACGAGACCTGGGGGCGCATCACTCGCGTCACGGTGAACCCCACTCACTGGCCCGTGATCCCGCACAGGGTGCCCGTCACCGGGCACGCCGTACACGTGGGCTGGTTCATCGAGCAGGACCCCGACAAACTGATCCTGCTGTCCCGCAGGGGCGGCCGCTGGGACCTTCTGGTGATCCCGCCGGAGGCCGAGCCGGCAGCCGCGGCCCGGCTGATGTCCGCCGCGGCGATCCCGGGGAGCGTCCTCACCGCCGGCGCATTGCTGACCGCCGAAGCCGTGACCGGCAGTGCCGTCGAAGCCCGGGGCAGGGAAGACGCCTGGGAGACCGAAGGCGGGGCGTGCATGTCCCCGTTCGGGTACCCGATGGGATGCAGGTTCGGTCCTCCGTCCACGGACACGTGGAGGTGAGGAACATGGAGACCATCGTCCTCATCGCAGCGATCATTGTCCTGACCGGCATAGGAGTGCGCCTCGTCCAACTGCTCAATGCCCAGCACAACGCGCGGATCGCGTCCTACCACTTCGGCGACGCGCTGCCGGGTATCGGCCGACGAACCAGGAAGCACCACAGGCACACACCGGCAGCTCCCGGTCGACCGACCGACACCACCGGTCGCGCCGGCCGCAACGGCACGGGCCGATGACCCAGACCGCCCTCTGACCGGGGGCAGCGAGCGGGACGCCTCAGGCGTCCCGCCCGTCGACTTCCGTCTCGGCGCCCACCCAACCACTCCACGCACGAGAGGACGCGGTCATGGCGACACTGCGCGAGCGGAAGACCTACCGTGAGCAGGTTCTACGAGCCCTGTACGAAGCGACCGAGGGCAATCGCCTTCTCGGCGTGACCGGCGCAATGATCTGCAGCACCCTCCGGGTCCCGGAGCAGGATCTGGCCGCTGCCTGCACCTACCTGGCAGGTGAGGGCCTGATCACCGTCGACTGGGACCCGGGCAACATCCCCGCGATGGTCATGCTGACCCACCAAGGAATCCGGCTCATGGAGGCCGAGGAAGAGGAGCGCGGCTGAGCCGAGGCGTCGCCAGGGCGGGTGGTCAGTGGAGCCCCTCGCCGTGGACGGTCGTGGTCGTCGCCCAGGTGCCCGCACGCGAAGCGACATCGCGTGCTGAGACACCCTGTTTGGCAGACGTCGGCTCCCGCTCACCGAATCGGGTCGGCGCCGGCCCGAATCGCCTTCGACGTTCATGTGCCGTACCCCCGATACGCGGCTTGGGCTGTTCGCGGCGCAGGGCCGGGACTAGGCTGTCGGCACGGCCCCAGTCCCCGGCAGCGTGAGAATCCGCTCCGAGGAGGCACACGGTGTCCAGAGGTGCCAGAACTTCTCTCGTCCCCGCGGACGTGCTCCGCTCGCCCCCTGAGACGGTGGGTACACGTGTGCCTGCACGGAACAGCCACTCCTCGCCGTCGCTGCCTGTGTCCGTTCCGGACGGACAGCCCGCGCCCACCGGTGTTCGTGCGGACCAGGTGGTCGTCGTGGTCAGCGGAAGCCTTGGCCTCGCGACTGTTCCAGGAGTGCGCGAGCGCCTGTTGCGCGTGTCCCACGGCCCTGGAATCCGGTTGGTCCTCGACCTGTCGGGCGTCACCTCCTGCGACATCCTGGGCCTTGGGCTGATCATCGCCACCGCCCGCCGGGCCCGCTCCTCCGGCGGCAGCCTGCGCCTTGTCGCCCCGAGCCCTGCCGTTGCCGAGGCCCTCGGCGCCAGCGGGTTGATCCGGCTCCTCCAGGTCTCTCCCGCTCTCGACACGCAGGCCAGGACTTCGGCTACCGAGGCGACCAGCCCGGATGTCCGCGAAGCGGCCTAGGCACTCCGCCAACCCGTTGGGTCAACGGCACCGTCCGACGCCTCTGGCGCCGCCGCTCCTCTGTCGGTGTCGCCGCGGGCACCCCGACCGGGGGTGCAGATGCCGTCGGTCGGCCCGAGTGCTCATCAACGCCTCGGGTACTCGGCCGGCATGGGAGACCTCCGTACATTCGACGTGCGATTCGTCGACCGCGTACTGCCGTACGTAGGCCGTGCCGTCCGCCAGTGCGTGCTGCGTCCGGCCGTCGCGGCCGCGACGGGTTCGACAGGTCGCCGCGCTGTCCGCCGAGCCGCTCTGCGCAGCACCGGCTCGTCCATCCTGACCTGCGCCGCCATCCGTATCTCCGCCAAGGCGCTCGGCACGAGCGGGCAGCTCCGGCAGCCGCAGACCGGGGCGTTGTCGTCCGGCCGCACGGCTGGAACTGCTGCCTTCGCGGCCGCCGCCGTCCTGGAGTCGCCCCGATGGGGAGCCGTCCTCATCCCCGTCGCGCTGGTGGCCGCGGTGTCCCGCGCCCGCTCGGGCACATACCCTCCCGGCCGCGTCCTCGCGGACTTCACGATCGGCGCCGGGATCGCGGCGGTGACCTGTCACTGGTGGCCCTGCGCCGCGACGAGCCCGCCGACACCGCACGGGCGAACGTGCCCGTCCCCGCGCTGCCGGGAGGCGAAGGTCTGGTCGCGGTCGTCAACTGCGATGCGGGACACCGCCGACGCCGTGGAGGCGGGCACCGGCGGAGCCGTCGACCTGGGCAGGGTCACCGGTGACGGCCCCGACACGTACTTCCTCAACACCTTCAGCATCGGCGTCCACCCCGAACTCGTCCGGGCCCGCGAATCCCGCGAGGCATCCATAGGGAAGTGGCCCGCGCTGGCCGTGGGGCTGTCCCGGGTCCTCGCCGACGGCACGCCCATTGAGGTCAGTGTCGACGGACAGCCCCGACGGCTGTGACTGCTCCTCGCCGGCAACAGCCGCTACGACCCGCCGGGCTTCGCCCCTTCCTACCGGCGCAGCCTCGACGACGGACTGCTCGACCTGCGCATCGTCGACGGCAAGCACCCCTTCGCCCGCACCGCCTCGTCGCGGCCTTCCTCACCGGCACCCTCGCGCGCTCCCGCGTCTACCGGGAGGCCACCACGGCCCGACTGCGCATCGACGGTGTGGGCAAGGAGGGCGACTACACCCGGGACGGCGAAGTGAGCCCCGCCTCCGACACCCTCATCCTCGGCAAGGCCCCGCGTGCGCTCACCGTCTACCTGCCGACCTCCCAGTGACGCGTGCAGTGGCCCACGCCCGGGGGCACAGCGTGGTGGCGGCGCACAGGTAGATGGAGGCCATGCGCCGGAGCCCGTCCGGTTGCCTTCGGCAGAGATGAAGAGCCAACTGTCGTCTACAGGGCGCCAGTTGATGTGGTTCCGGGCGCGGCCCACTGCGGGGTGGGGCATCGCCATCCGGTCATTTCCGTCTGGTGAGTCCCGGCTGGTCTCCGCAGATCGTCCTGCCGTTCGGGGTGCGTGCGATGGAAGGTGCAGACCGAGCGTGGCGGGAATGCGCCCGCCGACCCAACATCCATTCATCCGGCCGTGGTTACGTGGCTTCAGCCGGGCCCGGGACGACTCGACGTACGCATCACCCGTAGTGGAGTGCGACGAGAGGATTCGGTGCATGCCTCAGCTACCGGGCTTGGTCGGCAGGCTGCTGGACGCTGCTCGCTGGCTGACCAGCCCGCTCGCCCCGGACGACTATCTCGGTCTGATCGATCCGCTGCTCGGCGGCCGCCATCCGGCGGGGCGCGTGATGGCGGTGCACCGGGAGACCGCGGATGCCGCCACGCTCACCATCCGGCCCGGCCGCGGCTGGTCGGGCCACCGCGCGGGCCAGTACATCCCGATCGGCGTCGAAGTGGACGGCGTATGGCACTGGCGCACGTACTCGCTCACCTCCCCACCGAGCCCGGCGGACGGACTCCTGGCGATCACTGTGAAGGCGGTGCCCGGCGGCAGGGTCTCACCGAGGCTGGTGCACCGGACTCGTGCGGGTGCGATTCTCCGACTCGGGCCAGCCCAAGGCGAGTTCGTCCTGCCGGACCCCCTCCCGCCCCGCATCCTGATGGTCACCGCGGGCAGCGGCATCACCCCGGTCATGGCCATGCTCCGCACGCTCATGGGCCACGCGTCACCGCACCCCGATGTCGTACTGGTCCACAGCGCACCCAGTGCCGCGGACAGCATCTTCGGTCCGGAACTCCGCGAGGCCCAGGGCAAGTTGACCTGGCTGACCTACGTCGAACACCACACCCGCGCGCTCGGCAGGATCACCCCGGAAGACGTGGCCCGCCTCTGTCCCGGCTGGGGCGAGCGCGAAACCTGGGTCTGCGGCCCCCAGGGCCTGCTCGACGCGATCGAGGACCACTGGAACCGGGTGCGCCTCGGCGACCGGCTCCACCTGGAACGCTTCCATCTCGCCCCGGTCCCGCCGCCCGGCCCGACAGAAGCTCCCGGTGGCCGTGTCCTGTTCACCCGGACCGGTGTCGACGCCGACGCCGACGCGTCCACTCCGCTCCTGGCCGTCGGCGAGGCGGCGGGCGTGCCGATGGCGTACGGATGCCGCCGCGGCATCTGCTTCGGCTGCCTCACCCCGCTCACGTACGGCCGTGTGCGCGACCTGCGTACCGGCGAACTCCGGGACCAAGCCGGTCAGTTGATCCAGACCTGTGTCACGGCGGCGGTCGGACCGCTCGCCCTTGAAGCCTAGGCACGCGAGGAGTACCCGTGACCGTCATCGCGAACGAGATCGCCGAAGCCGCCCTCGACGAAGAATTCGGCAGGGAACTCGACCGGATCCGTGCCGAGATCATCGCCGCGCGCGGCGCCGACGATGCCCGCTACGTCCGTACCGTGATCGCCACGCAGCGGGGCCTGGAGGCGGGCGGCAGGGTGGCTCTCGCCGTCTCGCTGTTCCCGCCCGCGTGGGTGGCGGGCACCGCCATGCTCTCCGTCGCCAAGATCCTGGAGAACATGGAGCTGGGCCACAACATCCTGCACGGCCAATGGGACTGGATGGGCGACCCGGCGATCCACTCGGCCACCTGGGAGTGGGACTTCCTCACGCCCGCCGGGGCCTGGAAGCGCACCCACAACCACCTCCACCACACCTGGACCAATGTCGTCGGCCGCGACCGCGACCTCGGCTACACCATCTTCCGGATGAGCGCGGACCAGCCCTGGCGTCCGCGCCATCTCGCCCAGCCCCTTTACAACTTCCTGCTCGCGCCGCTCTTCGACTGGGGCATCGCGCTGTACGACCTGGAGCCGGACGCGGTCGCCGCCGGTGGCAAGTCCTGGCGTGCCTTCCGCACCGACCTGACCGGGTTCCTGGCCAAGGCGCCCCGCCAACTCGCCAAGGACTACGTCCTCTTCCCGCTCCTTGCCGGCCCCTCCGCCCTGTCCTGCCTGCTCGGCAACCTCACCGCCAACACCGTCCGGAACCTCTGGTCGCACACCATCATCTTCTGCGGGCACTTCCCCGAAGGCGTCCGGACCTTCACCGAAGAACACCTCGACGGTGAGACGCGCGGCGGCTGGTACCTGCGGCAGATCCAGGGATCCGCCAACATCGATGGCGGACCCCTGTTCCACGTCCTCAGCGGCAACCTCGGCCACCAGATCGAGCACCACGCCTTCCCCGACCTGCCCAGCAACCGCTACGCCGAGATCGCCCCGCGCGTGCGCGAAATCTGTGACAAGTACGGCGTCCCGTACACCACCGGCCCCCTGTGGCGGCAGTACGCCTCCACCTGGACCCGCATCCTGCGCTTCGCCGTACCGGGCCGCTGAACCACAGAGGCCGCGATGGCTCAGATGGCCAGCAGCCGCGCTGCGGTCTCGCGGTACTGCTGCAGGGCGACGCGCAGTTCCTCGGTCTCTGCTTGGGCGTCCTGGCTCTGCCAGTTCGCGCGGAGAGTGCGTTGCCGTTCCGCGAGGGCGTTCGTCAGGAGGGTGACCATCTCGTCGACGCTGCCGTCGGCCTCCTCGACCGCGTGACGTGGGCTGTCGACGAAGTTGTTGACGGCCTGCTGGAGGCGGACGGCCAGCTTGTCCCGTTCGCCCGCCGGCAGCAGCCGCTGCTCCGAGCCCGCGGCGCCGGTGAACGGTTCGGCTGGCGCCTGGGACGGTTGTGGTCCAGTTGTCTGCGGGGCGTGCTGCTTGGTGAGATCCGGGCCTTCGGCCGCGGGTTGCCTCGCGCGTTCGGAGTCGTACAGCATTACGTGCCACTTCCCTTTGCTTGGTGTGGGCCGTGTGTGGTGGGCGCTTGGCCGTGGTCGCCGGGGGACTGCGTGCGGTGTCGGCCCGAGTCGGCTGCCTGTTCGTCGGCCAGTGCGGAGAAGAGGCCGCGGGCCTCGACCATGGCCTCGCGCATCTCTTCGGTGCTGCTCCGGCCGCGGACGGCTGTGTGCATGTCGCGATAGCCGAGGACGTGGTCGGCGTGGTGGACGGAGAGCGCGGTCAGTTGCTCGTCGAACTGCTCCCGGCCCGGGAATCCCCGGTCCTCGGCCAGTCGGGCCAGGAGCACGTCGGCCTCGGCGACCGCCTTGTGCGGCGACTCGACGAACTGCTCCTGAATCCGGGCCCATTGGGCGACGTACTGCTCGCGAGCCTCGGGTGGAAGCCGCTGCTCCTTGAGGGATCCGTACTGCCGTACGCGTTCGCTCAGTTCTTGTTCGGCGGCTTTGGCATTGCCGTTGTGGTGGGCCAGGGTGCGGCCGTACTCGGGGCCGAAGCGGCGCTTCAGCCCGCGCTCGCCACCGCGCCGGCCGAACCCGATGAAGAGGATTGCGGCCACGATCACGACAACCACGGCGATCACCACGATGGCGAACATCGACATGACGTGCCTCTCTGCTGTGTGGCTCCGAAGGTGTTCTGCTGCATTCCGTCGCCTCCTGCCGACCGGTGCTTGTGTGCAGGCCGGCCGGGGGGCGCCCACGCAACGTGGACGCCGCCCGGGGCTGACGCCCCGTTCCGCCTATCGGCGGTTCCAGGCGTAGCGGCGTCCGCCGCCGTTGCGGTGGTGACGGGAGAAGCCGAGGATCCAGAAGATCAGCAGGACGGCTGCGGCGATCCACAGGACGTGCAGGGTGAAGCCGACCCCGAGCAACAGCAGGACGAGAAGGAGAATGAGGACGATCATGGCGGAGCCTCCAGCAGTCACAGGGCCGCAAGCCCTGTTCTCCGCGGGGTCCGGGCGAAACAGAACGGGGGCGCGTCGTCCGGGGAATCCGGAACGGCATAGCCCGACGCCGTACGTGCCAGTCAACTCCGGGCGCCCTGCCCTGTCAACGCAACAGCAATACGGGCCGGTTCGCGATCCGGAACCAAGACGGCGGGAGTTCGCACGGGCTCGGCGGCCGCCTCCTCCGGCGTCGCCGACGGCAGCAGGTGGTCCTCCCACCAAGACAGGCCCATGAGCATGGCGAGCAGGACGAAGGGAGCCAGAACGGGGAACAGTAGCGCGTACATGGGTACCGCCTGTTGTCTGGAATGGCGCGCGGGCCGGTGGCAGCGGAGTCCTGCTGGTACCGCCCGGATGAGGCGCATCGAGGCCGCGTCGGGAACATGGTGCGAGGGTGCCAGGCGCCGATGTGCGCGGTGCGCTCCGGAAGGGGGGGCGCGGTAACTGCTCGACGCTGCCGGGGTCCTGGGCCGCTCCGCGCACGCTAGCGCCGCCCGTAATCTCTGAACAGACGCCAAGCCGCCAACGCTGGGCATCCGCAACCTCCTTACAGGACTAGACTGTTGAGTCAGGCCCCAGTCCCCGGTTGCGCTGATCCTTTCCGCGTCCGGAGGCCCGCCATGATCGTGCTGCTCGTTCTTCTGGTCATGGCCCTCTTCGGTCTCGGATTCGTGAATGCCCTGTGGTGGGTGCTTGGCGCTGTGGTGGTCTTCGGCCTCTTCCGTTACGGACGAGGCGGATACGGCGGATGGGACCGCGGGGATGATGCCGGGTTCCGGAACTACCGTGACTACAGGGACCGCGAGGACCGGTGGAGCCGCCGGTACGACCGCCAGCGCCGAGGTCGGTGGCTCCGCCAGGACCGCCGCGACCGCGAGCATCACGGGTGACCGTGTCAGGGGACGCCGTGCGGGATGGGATAACGGTTCATGAGGAACTCGGGGCGGCGTCCATCACCTGGGCAGGAGACGCGGCGTTGGTGGTGCAACGTCAAGCTCCGGGATGTCGCCGCGGCTCTGGTCGCCACCGCTGAGGACACGCTGCTGCCCGCGGACATGCAGCATGCACTACGTCATGCCCTGCGCCGCCTTCATGCGCCGAGCGGCCATGAGGAGCCAGCTGCCCTGCGGCCGGCACCCCAGGAGCTGTCAGTAACGACGAACTGACCGCCCCCGCCCAGCGCCGTGGCTGCCGCCTGGCCGCTGAGGCGGGTGAGCCGTCCAACCGGCCCACCGGGACGACCAGTTCGGCTGATCCCCTGCACCGTCCGAGGAGCACAGGCAGACTGTCCCTCGGACTGTCTGACATCATCCAGCCCCATCAGGTACAGCGGCAGCGCGGCAGCGTCGACTCAGGGAAGCGGGCAGGAGCGGATGAGCGAACCCGACAGCGCGACGCGGCACCACCCGGTTGTCGTCGCCCATCAATCCAGCCGTGCCGGTGACATCCAGCTGCACATCGCTGATGCGATCACCAAGTTCGCAGGCTCGATGATGTTTGTGTACCTCCATGCGGTCGGCTTCGCGGTCTGGATGCTGTTCGTGGAGTCCAACCCGTGGCCCACGCTGACCCTTGTCGTGTCCCTGGAGGCGATCTTCCTGTCGACGTTCGTCATGATCGGCCAGAATCGGCAGGCGGAGTTCCAGCAGGCCAAAGCGGATCACGACTTCGTCGAGCAGGAACTGGAGCTCAAGACCAACACCGAGCTGACCCGGGCCATCCACACGATGACCGCCGAACTCCACCGTCGGCTGATGGCGGAACCCGAGCAGCAGTAGCTCCCCTCGGTCCGGCAGCAAGCCTCGGCGGATTGCCACGTGGCCGGTCACAGCCCGAAGCCGCTGCATCTTCCGGTCCACCCCAACCGGAGGGTCGTGCCGATGAAGCGGTCCCGGGCCAACCGGTGGGCGGCAGCCGGGAATCAGCGGGCGGGGGTCAGGCGGGCCGGTGCGGGGTGGACTCCGCTTCGTCGTCGGTCCATGTGGTGGTGTCCGCGATGTGCCATCCGCCCGGGCGGCCGCGGGCCGGTGGGTCCTGTGGGTTGTAGTGGCCGGCTTCCCGGGTGCAGGTGAGCCTGACCCCGGAGGGGGAGTGGACCGTGGTGGCGTTGCACAGGTTCCCGGCTTCCCCGAGCGCCTCCAGGGCCCGGCGGCGCGCGGTGCTGTGGGCGCGAGCCGAGCGCGCGGCACGCTGGACGAAGGCCCGCAGTGCCTCCAGCTCGCCATCGGCGCCGAGCAGGTCCTCTTCCGCGCGGATGATCCGGTACCGGCCGACTCCGTACAGTCCGCCCTCCCGTTCGTTCTCCCGCAGGGCGAACATTGCGGCCTCGGCCACCGACGGCGCCTCCAGGTGCACGGTGATGGACGAGACACCAGGAAGGGAGGCGCTGATGCGTTCCGCCACGACCCGGTAGACCCGGTTCTCCTCGACCTCGACCGGCCCCTTCCCCTTCCGCTCCGCAACCTCAGCCTCGGCCGTCACCCGCTCCAGGCGCCGCAGCTCCATCTCCTGGACCCTGGAATCACGCTCCGGCGTGTAGAGGTCCATCGCCTCCTCGGCCATTACCGAGCCGATCCGGCGCCACTCCGTATGCTTCCACCGCGCCAGCCGCAGCGCCTCCAACCGCCCCGGCTCCAGTCCTCCCAGCTCCTGCGGGCCCCGCTCGGTCCCGCGCTCCCAGCCCTGCGCCGTCCTGGTCTCCGCCGCCACCTGCTCGCGGGTCATCCCGGTGGCCTTCCGCTGCACGTTTTTGCGGACGATTTCCTGTGCCGTGTACCTCTGAACAGGCATTTGCGTTCCGTCTCGACTGTGAAGCTCAGCGCGGTGGAACTCCTGGAGCTGTCACCCGGGGGAGCTGAAATTCTCACCTCCCTCCATGCTGCACCTCCAAGAGACACCCCGAGCTGTTCACACAGCAGTCCCTGCTCCCTGCGGGGCCCATGTGGCCGATTGCCGGGTGGCGGGCGGTGCAGCCGGTGGCCATTGCTGATGCTCGGCCATGTGGCAGAGGGCCCCGCGCGAGGATGTGCGCGACCTCGCCGACGGCAGGTGCCCGGCCAGTGGAGCCGGGCACCCAGAGCGCGGTTCCGGCGGGGAGGCCGGTCGGTCGCCCTACATCATCGGTCGCGGACGCGGGTGCGCGTAGTAGGTGCCCACCTGCTGGTGGTAGTCGGGGTTGCCGAGGTGCTTCTCCTTGTCGAACTCGGGCGCGTTCTTGATCTGGTCCTTGGTGCGGTCGACGTAGATCTTCTTTTCCTTCGGGTCGACGCGGACGATGATCCCGGCCGGCAGGAGGACCTCCTTGCCGAAGATCCATGCTCCCGTGTCGACGACGATGTACGCGGCGCCTACGTCCTCGGAGTGCTTGTCGACCTTGCCGATGCTGCCGTCACTCGCCTCGACCTTGAAGCCGGTCAGATCCATGCCGGACTGGTAGGCGGCCACTGGCCGGTATACCCACACGTTCTCGTCCACGGAGGTGCTCCTTCGCGAGTAGTTCTGGGTGAGTGGGACGCTCGATCGGTGTTCAGTGCCGGAAGCTGTCCTTGGCCTTCTCTCCGGCCTGCTTCAGGTCGCCACCGACCTGTTCGCGGCGGCCCTTCCTCCTGAGCCGCCTGTTGCCGACGGCTCGGCCGGTGCCTTCCTTCAGCCGCCCGGTGAGCGACTGGGTGCTGTTCCTGAGTTTGTCGGCGAGGCCCATGAGGGTCCCTCTTCTCGTTCGGTGAGGCGCCGGGAGGAGTCTCCCGGCGCAGGCTGCCCGTCTCGCAGATGCGAGGACGGGCAGGCGGGGGCTAGCGGCGGCTGCCGGCGGAGCGGCCCGAGCCCATACGGCCGCGCATGAAGAATCCGATGACCCACAGAACCAGCAGCACCGCGGCGACGTACCACAGGACGTGCATCGTGAAGCCGAACCCGAACAACGCCAGGACCAGCACGATCAGGACGATCCAGAGAAGCATGGCCGAACCTCCGGTTCGCAGGAGTGCACTCTGCGTTCCGCGGGGTCTCGGCGAAGCGAATGGCGGGAGGTCGCGCCCGGAGATCCCGGAGCGTCATGGCCCAGCGCCCTGTCCGCCACTCAACGCCGCGCCGCACGCCCTGTCAATGGCTCCGCGCCGCCGGCATCCCGGACGCCGCGGTTTGCGGGCGCTGTGACGGACCGGGCGGACGCCTCCGCTTGTTTTCCCGTCCTATGGTGCAGGTGGACGGGCGGTAGCAGACTTGAGTAGTGAACCCGGAGTCACCGTCGAGGGCGTAGGGGTTGAGGATGATCCAGGCTGCGGATATCCGTGAGTGGCGTACTCAGGGCGTCGTCGACCCGGACGGGCACAGGATCGGCTCGTTGGAGGCGGTCTATGTGGACACCCGTACCGATGAGCCGGCGATGGCCACGGTGCAGGTCGGCCTGCCCACGCGGCACCGCCTGGTCTTCGTACCCCTGGACGACGCGATCGTGGGGCCGGGCTATGTGAAGGTCGCCTACGAAAAGGCGCTGGTGAAGAAGTGCCCGGCGATCGGCACGGACGACGTGCTGCCCGCCGAGGACGAAGCGGCGGTCTTCGCGCACTACGGCCTGACCTACCAACCCGGTGCCGGCGGTGAGCGGCAGCTCGCCCGTCGATAGAACGCCTGGCATCGGCCGAGGAGGCATCCGCGTCATGGTCTTCTTCCTGCTCCTGGTCATCGCGGCGATCGTGCTCGGCGTCATCGGCGTGCTCGCGCACGGACTGCTGTATCTGCTGTTCATCGCGATCGTGGTGTTCGTCGGCGCGCTGGTCCATCTCGCCGTGCGCTGGCGGCGCTCCGGCCGAGGCCGGGTGCGCTGACCATACGGACGGCCCCGACTCCTTCCGATGTCGATCCGGGCCGGTCCGCGGGCAGCTCGATGCCGGTGGGGCTGCCCGGAAATGAGCCAGGCGCCGACTTCGTGGATGAAGCAGAGCGGGACGGAGCGGATGCTGCGTGTGACCACTCCCTGTGGTCCAGCGGCCGAAGGCACTACTGGGAGGTAGCTCCCGCCGGGTGTGACAACCAGCGGTTCGGCTCGTGGATACTCGGCGCTTTGTTGCCCTGCCGCCGGGGACCAGGTTGGTGGGTGCGGGGCTGCCCCGGAGAAACCGGGAGGCCCGCGCCCGCCCGCAGACGACGGTGCGCGGAGTAGTCTCAAAGCACCGAGAGCTTCTCGCGCGTTGGCGTTCATGCTGGTGCCGTTCCCGGCGAACCACCGGGCCGGGCACGTGGACCACGTGCTCGGGGACGGGTCCGCGCCATGACAACGCCCCTCGACCGTTTGACCACCACCAGGCCCGTGTCGGCCACCTCCGCAGGTTCATCCCCGCCACAGGCCAGCCTGGCCTTCACCCCGGCAGACAGAACCCCCGGCCCTCTCCACGACGCGTGGTGGCCCTGCACGCGCGACCTCTCCCTCGAACTCCCGCCCCTGGCCGCGGCATTGGACGAAGGTGAGACGGAGCGGACGCGTGATGGTGGGCACTCCCTCCACCTCGCACCTGCGGTGCACGTCCCGAAGGCAGCCGACTCGGCAGCCAGGTGCGCCCCATGACCACCTTCGTCACCACGGCGGCGATCCTTGGACTGATCGCATGGGAGGCATTCGTGATCCATCTGCGCAACGCACAGCTCAACCAGCGCCTCTCCGCCTTGTGGTACGGCCGCCTACTGCCGGAACTCACCGACCCGGCCGGTCACCCCGCGCGGCGCGACCACCGTGAAGGCGGCCGCGGGCGGCTGCGCCCGCAACGTGTTCGCGCTGCCGTCTACAGCCAATGCCGCCGCTTGAAGATGAAGTACAAGCTCACGCACACCCCCGCCATCAGCAGAATCGCGAACGGATACCCGGCCGCCCACTTCAGCTCCGGCATGTTCTCGAAGTTCATCCCGTAGATCGTTCCCACCAACGTGGGAGCAAACAGAATCGCCGCCCACGACGAGATCTTCTTGATCTCCTCGTTCTGCTCGAACCCCGCCTCCGCCAACGCCCGCATTTCCGCGTTCTGTTGCTGCGTGACCAGCGTCGCGTTCACCGTGAGGATGTCGGTCAGGGCCTGGCGGAAGCCGTCCACTCGTTCGCTGATGTGGGTCACGTGGTCGGCGACGTCGCGGAGGTAGCGCTGGAGTTCTTCGTCCGTGCCGTACTTCGCGAAGCCTGCCATCAGGGCGTGCAGCATGCCGACCAGGGGGCGGGTCGCGCGCTGGAACTCGACCATTTCGCGGGAGAGTTCGTAGATGCGGCGGGAGACCTCCGGGTCGCCGCGGAAGACCTCCGTCTCGATCTCGTCGATGTCGTTCTGCACCCCCGCCACGACCGGGGCGTACCCGTCCACCACCGCGTCGAGGATGGCGTACAGGACCGCTTCCGGGCCAAGGGCCAGGAGTTCGGGGTCCGCCTCCATGCGGCGGCGTACCGCCGAGAGGTCGGGGGCCGCGCCGTGGCGGACCGTGATCACGAAGTCCCGGCCCACGAAGACATGGAGCTCGCCGAAGTCCACCTCCTCCGGGGCGTCCAGGTAGCGGGCCGCGCGCAGTACCACGAACAGGGTCTCCCCGTAGCGCTCCAGCTTCGGACGCTGGTGGGCCTCCAGTGCGTCCTCCACGGCCAGCTCGTGCAGGTCGAACTCGGCCGCCAGCGAAAGGAGTTCGGACTCCGACGGGCGTTGCAGGCCGATCCATGCCATGCCCTCGGGAGTCTCCCGCAACTGGCGGAACGTCTCGGCCAGGGAGCCCGGCGAGGCGATGTGCCGGCCGTCGCGGTACAGGGCGGACTGCACGATGCTGCCGCCCGCTCCGTTCCCTGCCGGTACGGGCACGGCCTTCCCGTGACCGGTCGCGGGAGGTACCGACTCGGCGGGGGCCGGGGCCCCGGCGGGGGGCTGCCTGCGCCACGAGTGCTTCTTCGGCGTCCGCTCGGGGCGGGCCCGTCGCTCGGGCACGATCTCACCTCCCGCTCTGCGACCGGCCCGCGGGCGGTCGAAACGTTCGCCTCTGCGCCCTCGGAATGCCTCTGTCGCCGCTGACGCATACCTCTGGTGAATGCCTCTGCGCAGGATATACGGCTCAAATGGCACTGGCCCGGCGATCCGGTCGTCCGCTGGTCCGGAGGGAGCCGTCCCCTTCGAGACGCACGAGGCAATGCGGACAGAATCTGTCCTCTTGGTGAGTACCGTGCTCCGCATGGCCTCCCATACCGGCACCAGCGCGCACCACCACCCCCTCCTCTCGCGCCGCGCCCTCAACCGCGCCACCCTCGACCGCCAGCTCCTGCTGCGTCGCAGCGACGCGCTCTCGGCCAAGGACGCCGTCGCTCACCTCCTCGGGCTCCAGGCGCAGAACGTGAAGCCGCCGTACTTCGCCCTCTGGTCGCGGCTCGCCGGGTTCCGGCCGGAGGCGCTCTCAGAGCTGATGGAGGCGCGCGAGGTGGTGCGGATCGTCACCCTGCGGTCCACCATCCACACGCACACCGCGGACGACGCGCTCACGCTGCGCCCGCTCGTGCAGGCCGCCCGGGACCGGGAGCTGAACACGTTCCGCAAGGGGCTTGTCGGGGTCGACCTGGAGCGGCTCGGCGGGATCGTCCGCACGCTGGTCGAGGAGCGGCCGCACACCATGAAAGAGCTGCGTGAGGAGCTTCTGAAGGTGTGGCCGGACGCGGATCCCCTGGCGCTGTCCCTCGCCGCCCGCTGTGTGGTCCCGCTGGTCCAGGTCACCCCGCGCGGGGTGTGGGGCCGCGGGGGACCGGTCGCGCTGACCAGCGTCGAGCACTGGCTCGGCCGTTCGCCCAGCCCCGTGCCCGCCCCCGACGAGACCGTGCTCCGCTACCTCGGCGCCTTCGGGCCCGCCTCGGTCAAGGACATGCAGACCTGGTCCGGGCTCACCCGGCTCGGCGCCGCCTTCGAGCGGCTGCGGCCCGGGCTCGCGGTGTTCCGGGACGAGAACGGCGTCGAACTCTTCGATCTCCCGGACGCCCACCGGCCGGACGGGGACGTCCCGGCGCCGCCGCGGTTCCTGCCCGAGTTCGACAACCTGCTGCTCTCGCACGCCGACCGCAGCCGGGTCGTTCCGCCCGAGTACAAGGGGCGCAGCTGGACCGGCAACCAGGCCCACTGCACCCTGCTCGTCGACGGCTTCCTCGCCGGGATCTGGCGGATCGAGGAGCGGAAGGGCAGCTCGGCTCTCCTCACGGTTCAGCTGTTCGGCACGCTCGGCAGGGCCCAGCGTGCCGCAGTGGCCGAGGAGGGTGCTCGGCTGCTCGCCGACATGACCTCGGCCACCTCGTACGACGTACGGTTCGGGGAATTCGCCAACCGGCACTGAACCGGTCCCGGATCTGAACCGGTCCCGGAACGGAAAAGGGGTCCGGAACGGCGGAGAGCTCCGCGACTGAAAGAGTCAGCGGCTCAGCGCGTGGTCCCGGCGGGCGCAGCCGGACGCGCTCTGGCCGTGCCGTCTGCGCGGGGCGGGTGGGGCTAGCAGCGGGTCGACCGTCACCCGCATCACTCCGAGCGGCGCCGACAGCGCCCGCAGGGCGGGTTCGGCGAGGCGGATCCAGGTCTGGTCGCCGCCCAGCACGGCGTTCAGCCGGTCCGGGCTGGTGAATCCGACGGCGGTGCGCGCGCCGAGCTCGTCGCGCAGGAAGCGCAGCTGATGTCCTCCGGCAGAGCCGAGCCGAACCGGCACGTACAGCGGCCCTGCCGGGCGGCGTTCTTCGGGGTCGGCGTCCTCGATGGCGAGGGTGTCCATGGTGTCCTCCGGTGCGGAAGTCGGATGCCGTACGCGTCATGCGCCCGTACGCCTGAAGTTATGCCCCCGGCACCGGCCCGGTGTCCCGCCATGACGCGGCATTGACCCCGACGCCCCGGATTTTGACGCGCTCCTGGCGCAGGTCGGCGCGGGCGGGGCGGCCGAGCGGGTGGCGGCGGCCCCGTACGGCAACTTCATCCCACCGGGTGGCGGCCCGCCGCTCGGGTGGCCCGGGCGGCCCAATCGGCCAGGAGGTCCAGCCGGCCGGGTGGCCGCACCGGACGGGAGGTGCAAGTGGTCAGGGGGCCAGCACTCACGCCGCCCGAGGGCGCCTCAGTCCGCCCGTCCCGTCGCCGCGACCGTCACGCCGAGCCCGATCATCGCGAAGCCGCCCGCGCCGCCGATCAGCGACAGGCGCCGCTCGGAGCGGGCGAACCAGCCGCGCGCGGCCGCAGCGCCCAGGCCCCACAGGGTGTCCGTGATGAGGCCGATGGTGATGGGGATGAGGCCGAGCAGCAGCATCTGGGAGGGCAGGTGTCCCGCCGTGTGGTCCACGAACTGCGGAAGCACCGCGGCGAAGAACACGATGCCCTTCGGGTTGGTGACGCCCACCAGGACGCCGTCCGCGACGGTCCGCAGATCGCCGTGGGCCGGCCGGAGCGCTGCGACGGTCTCGCCGATGGCGGCCACCCCGAGCCGCATGTCCTTGCGGTGCCGGTACGCCTGCACCCCGAGCAGCACGAGATACGCGGCGCCCGCCAGCTTCACCGCCATGAACACCGACGCCGAACGCGCCACCAGCGCACCGATGCCCAGCGCCACCGCGACCACCAGGACGTACGAGCCCAGGACGTTGCCCAGGACCGTCGCGAGCGCGGTGCGGCGGCCGTGCGCGAGGGCCCGGCCTATCACGAACAGCACGCTCGGCCCCGGGATCACGATCACAAGCAGGGACATCGCGGCGAAGGCGAGGAAGCGATCGGTGGACACCATTGTGGTATTCAACCCCACCTGTGTGGCGCGGGCCCAGGGTAGGGACATCGCAACTGTGGGCCGCGCCCATACCGGCGGGGCTGACCGTCCCCGGTCCGTTCGAGGGCGCCCCGGACCCCCTGGATACAGTCCCCGCATGGAACTGCGGCAACTCAGCTACTTCGTCACCGTCGCCGAGGAACTGCACTTCGGGCGGGCCGCCGAGCGGCTGCACATCGTCCAGTCGGCGGTCAGTCAGCAAGTGCGGCGCCTGGAAAGGGAGTTGGGGACCGAGCTCTTCGACCGGTCGCCCCGGCACGTGCGGCTCACCGGGGCGGGGGAGCGGCTGCTGCCCGAGGCGCGCGAGGTCCTGGCCGCCGCCGAGCGGGCCCGGGCCGCCGTCCGTGAGCGCACCACCCTGCGGCTCGGCACCAGCACCGGGCTCGGCGAACACCTCGACCGGGTGCTGGAGGCGTTCGCAGGGATCGCCCCGGACACCGCCGTCGAACTGGTCTCCGCGCCCACCCGCGACCGCCTGGCCCAGGTCGCCGACGGGCGGCTCGACGCCGCGTTCGTCCGCTCCCCGCAGCCCGCGCCGGGTCTGCGGATCCTGCCCCTGTGGGAGGACCCGCTGGTGGTGGCCCTCCCCGCGGCCCATCCGCTCGCGAGCCAGGACGAGATAGCGCTCCCGGACCTGGCCGCGCTGCCCCTGTGCATCACCGCCCGCCGCAACAACCCGGCGCTCGTCGACCTGGTCGTGGGCGCCTGTCACGCGGCGGGCTTCGAGCCGGTGCCGGGCCCGGTCAGCGGCTCGCTCCAGGACACCCTCGCCACCATCGGGCTCGGCCAGTTGTGGACCGTGGTGTACCAGGCCCATGCCCGTGTGCTGCACAGCCCCCGAGTCGCCTTCCGCCCGGTACGCGCCCCCGGCCTCGCACTGCTCACCGGCCTGGCAGTAGGTGCCGACCACATACCCGCCACCGTGGAGCTGCTCCTCAAGGCGTGCTCGATCTCCACGACGACTTCCATGGCGTCCTCCATGCCGACTTCCATGAAGCTCTCCGCCACGACCCCCGTAACCAGCCGCTGACCAGCGACGATCACGAAAGCTGATCGCTGCGGTCGCGGTCTGCTTCTTGGTCGGGCCCGGCGGATCCGATGGACTGAGGTCACGCCGGTGAGCGACCCGGAAAAGCCGGGAAGCCGCCGCCCACAGAGGAGTTGGCCATGCCCATCGTCACCATTCAGCAGGGCCCCCGCGACGTCGAGCTCAAGCGCGAACTGGTCAAGCGGGTCACGGACGCCTTCGTCGACGCGTACAAGATCCCGGCCGAGACCGTCCAGGTGTGGATCCACGAGGTCCCCACGGACAGCTGGGGCGCGGCGGGCACGCTGATCGCCGACAAGTAGCCCTGCACACCCCCGGGTTCACCACCGCCGGGCCGGGCCGTCCGTACGGGGGTCGGACGGCCACCGGCCCCGCTCCCGTCGGCCCCTCGCCCGCCGGGCACCCTCCCGGCGCGCCGGGCCGCCGTCCCCGTAACGGCGCCGGCCGTACGCCGCGAGTGCCGTCAGCGGTACGGAGACGAGGGCGGCCACTCCGAACAGGCCCTGGAACCGGCCGAGTTGGGCGGATCCGGCGGCAAGGCCCGTGCCCAGCGCGCTGCCCAGGTACAGGGCGACCCCGAAGAAGGCGACCGCGGTCGCGCGGGCGGTCGGCACGAGCAGAGTCGCCCACGCCTGCACCGTGGAGTGGAGGAACGCCCAGCCGCCACCGAGCAGCAGCGCGCTCAGCCCGAGCGTCACCAGCGACGGGTGCAGCGCGGCGACGGCGTACGCGAGGGTCAGCTGGGCGCCGCCCGCCACGATCAGCGCGACCGGGCCGAGCCGGCCCGCGAGCCGCCGCACCACTTGGGCCCCGCCCATCGCCGCCGCCCCGTACAGCGCCGCCACCGCGCCCGCGGTCGCCGGAGCCGCGCCGAGCGATTCGAGGGCGGGCGGCAGATAGGTGAAGCAGCCGAGCAGCACGCCTCCTTCGAGGAGGGCCACCCCCATCACGTACCACTGCCAGCGCGAGCGCAGGACGGTGCGCAGCGCGCCGCCCTCGCGCGGAACGAGCTCCGGTTCGGGCAGGCGGCGCAGGGCGAGCGCCAGATATCCGGCGAGCAGTCCGGGCAGCGCGAACACCAGGCGCCAGCTCACCCAGTGGGCCAGCGCACCGGCGACGACGGTGGCAAGCGCGGTGCCGAGCGCGAAAGCCGTCATCAGTGTGCTGAGCGCACGCTGCCGTCCCTCCGGCGCGACCGTGTCTCCCACATACGTCAGCGAGCCCGCGATGGCGGCCGCGAAACAGGCCCCCGTGAATCCCCGCGCCACGATGAGGGACGCGGTCCCCGGCGCCGCCGCGGACGCGAGCGCCCCCACGGCGGACGCCGCGAGCGACAGACGCATCACCCGCACTCTGCCGAACCGGTCGCTCGCCATGCCCCAGGCCGGCTGCGCCAGCCCGTAACCCAGGGTGTACGCGCTCGCGGCGAGCGCGGCCGTGCCGAGCGGCACACCGAACGCGGAGCCGATGAGCACCAGCATCGGAGCGATGGAGAAACGGTCGAAGTTGCTGACGAACCCGGCGGCGCACAGCAGCCCCCCTCGGGGCGGTGAAGTGGTCATGTCCCCAGCTCAGCAGGGGCGCCCACGGCTGTGTGGGCTCAGCCGATTACCATCACTCACACCGTGACGAACTCACCGGACCCCCGAGCGGAACTCGGCGCGTTCCTGCGCTCGCGCCGCGAACGCCTGGCGCCGGCCGCCCTCGGACTGCCCGTCGCACCGCGGCGCCGCACCCCCGGCCTGCGCCGCGCGGAGGTCGCCGAGTCCGCCGGGATCAGCACCTCCTGGTACGCGTGGCTGGAGCAGGGCCGGGTGCGTACCTCCGAGCAGGTGCTGCGGTCGGTCGCGCGGGCGCTTCATCTCGACGCGGCCGAGACCGCGCACGTGCTGTCGTTCGCCGAGGACGCGCCGCCGACGGGCGCCGCCCCGGCCAGCTGGGTCTCGCCGAACCTGCGCTCCCTGGTCGACGCGATGCTTCCGCATCCCGCGATGGTGATCGACCCGCACTGGGACCTGCTCGCGTGGAACGCCTCGTACGCGGCCCTCCTGACCGACCTCGCGCGGCTGCCGCCCAAGCGGCGCAACATGCTGTGGCTGGTGTTCCGCTGGCCGCCGTGCCGGGCGCTGCTCGCCGACTGGGAGGCCGAGGCCCGTTCCCTGCTGGGCCAGTTCAGGGCCCGGGCCGCCCACCATCCCGACGATCCGCGGTATGCCGAGATCATCGAGGCGATCCGCGCGGACCCCTGCGCCGCGCGCTGGCTGGATGAGCGGGAGACCGCCGCCTTCCGCCCGGCCGTCAAGCGCTTCCGGCACCCCGCGGCGGGCGAACTGCGCCTTCGGTCGGTCAAGCTCGCCGCGGTCGACGAACCCGGCCATCACTTCCTCGCGTACCTGCCGGACGGCCCGGACTCCGAGGCGGCCCTGCACCGGCTGCGCTGAAAGACACCGCGAGACACCGCGAGACACCGAAAGGCGCTGAAGGCGCTGAAGACGCTGAAAGGCCGCCCCCGATCGGCGGTTCCAGCAGGTCGATTCGGGGTTTCGGCCGCTGCGCGCGTCGGTAGGTACCAGACTCCCCACCTGACAGCTGTTGCTGATGTCGCGGATACAGGAGAGCAGAACGATGCGGATTCCGATGACGGTCTCGGACTTCCTCGACCGGGCAGAGCTGGGGTTCTCCTCCAGTACCGGCGTCGTTGACGAGCCGGACCAGCCCGGCCCACCGGTGCACGGTCTCACCTACGGGCGGGTCGCCGAGCGGGTGCGCGCCTGGCAGGCGGGGTTCGACGCGCTCGGCGTCGGCGAGGGCGAGCGGGTGGCGGTCGTCAGCCACAACTCGGCGCGCATGCTGGAGCTGTTGTTCGCGGTGCCGATGAGCGGCCGGATCTGCGTACCGGTCAACTTCCGCCTCAAGCCGGAGGAGATCGAGTACGTGGTGCGCCAGAGCGGGGCCTCGGTCCTGCTCGTCGACCCGGAGCTGGACGGCGCGCTGTCCGCGGTCAAGGGCCGTCACCGGTTCGTGCTCGGCGAGCAGACCGAGAACGAGCTGATGCGGTTCGGTGTGGAGCCGCGCCCGTGGTCCGACCCGGACGAGGACGCGACGGCGACGATCAACTACACCTCAGGAACCACCGCCCGCCCCAAGGGAGTTCAGCTCACCCACCGCAACATCTGGGTCAACGGCCTGACCTTCGGACTGCACACCCGGGCCTGGGAGGGTGACGTCTATATGCACACCCTGCCGATGTTCCACTGCAACGGCTGGGGCATGCCGTACGTGATGGCCGGACTCGGCGTCAGACAGGTCGTGCTCCGCAAGGTCGACGGGGCCGAGATCCTGCGGCGCGTGGCGGAGCACGGGGTCACGCTGATGTGCGGGGCGCCCGCGGTGTGGAACATGGTCCTGGACGCGGCGGCATCCTGGCAGGGCGAGATCCCGGGCCGCGACCGCGTGCGGGTCGTCTGCGCGGGAGCGCCGCCGCCGACCCGCATGATCCAGCGGATGGACGAGGAACTGGGCTGGGAGTTCACCCAGATCTACGGGCTCACCGAGACGTCCCCGCTGCTCACCATGAATCGCACCCGGCCCGCCGAGAAGGAACTGCCGTCCGCCGAGCGGGCGCGCAACCTGTCCCGAGCCGGCGTGCCCGCGCTCGGCGTCAGACTGAAGGTGTCCGACTCCGGCGAGGTGCTCGCCCGCTCCAACGTGGTGCTCGACGGCTACTGGGAGAAGCCGGAGGAGACCGCGGCGGCGCTGGAGGACGGCTGGTTCCACACAGGTGACGGCGGCACGATCGACGAGAGTGACGGCTCCCTGACGATCTCGGACCGCAAGAAGGACGTCATCATCACGGGCGGCGAGAACGTGTCCTCGATCGAGGTGGAGGACGCCATCTTCAGTCACCCGGCGGTCGCCGAGGTCGCCGTCATCGGCGTGCCGCACGAGAAGTGGGGCGAGACGATCAAGGCGCTGATCGTCCTCACGGAAGGCGCCTCGGTGACGGAGGCCGACATCATCGCGTACTGCAAGGAGCGCCTCGCCCGCTACAAGGCGCCCACCTCGGTCGAGTTCCGCGAGGCCATCCCGCGCACCGCCACCGGCAAGATCCAGAAGTTCAAGCTCCGCGAGCCGTACTGGTCGGGGCTCGGCCGCGAGATCAACTGACGCCCTTTATACGGGAGTTGAAGTACGCCTGCCTGTGAACCCGGCCGCTCCGTGTGGGGCGGGGCGGCCGGGTTCGGTGTGGGGGGATGGAGGGCAGGCCGGTCACCCGTGCCAGGTGCTGCTCGCGGAGTCGAGGCGCTGATGGGTGAGGGTGGTGGTGAGGTGCGGGGTGTTGTTCTGGTGGAAGGTCAGGGTGGTACGGGGGCGGCCCTGCGCGTCCGGGGGGAGCTGCTGGGTGTCGATCCAGCAGGGTGCGTGGAGTTCGACGTAGCGGTGGAACCGGCAGTCCATGGCTATGGGGACGATGGGTTCCGGGTGGTGCAGATGATGGGCCGTCTGGCGGGCCGCCTCCAGGAGCAGCATGCCGGGCACATGGTCGACGGGATGGTCGAAGAGGATGCGGTGCTGTGGATCGATGCGGAGCCGGTGACGGCCAGGAGTTTGGCTGGGAGACAGCACCACGTCGCGGGCGTGGGTACGGGCCACACGTGCGGGCGGCACAGGCAGCGCGAGTTGGGGTGCGGGCCACAGATGGGCGTCGGCGTACTGGGCGCGCAGGCGGCGGTAGACGGCCGGAGTCTGAATGGTGAAGCGGGTGTGGGCGGTGGCCAGCGGGATGCCGCCGCGGAAGGCCCGGATGAGCAGGGTCAGGGAGGTGGTGCGCCCGCCGCGGCGTACCGCCTCCAGGCAGCTGACGTGCAGGTCGACGGTGGGCGGAAGTAACGCGGCGTCCAGAGCGGCGGGGTGCAGCGTGAAGCGGTAGTGGTCCCACAACAGGTGGTGCCCGAACGGTACGTCGTACGCGGTGTGGGAGAGCAGCGGAAAGATCTGACGGATCGTCTCGCTCAGGATCAGCGGGTCGTGCAATCCGTGGCGCACCTCGTAGAAGCGGTGGTCGTCGGGCCAGTGGGCGTGCACCGTGAAGGCGTCGGGCGCGGTGCGGTGCCACCCGGTCAGCAGCACCTCGTCGGGGTTCGTCTTGTGGACCAGCTCTCTGGGCACGGTGGCGACGGGGGGCGCGGGGCATGCGGGCAGCGGCGGCATGGGGTACTCCTCACAGACGGCCGGGCGGCGGCAGGGCCGACGGGCTCAGGGGTGGGGATGCATGGGGTGAAAGGGGGAGGCCGGGCGGGAGCGGCCGGCGGGCTACGGCCGGGAGCCGGGACAGGATCGAGGACAACTGCCGCAACAGCTGCGGCAGTTGGTGGGGCTCGGCAGGCCGGTGTCCGGCAGGCGCGGCGCGGTGAGCGCGCGCTGGATTCCCGACATCATGCGGCCCCCCGGGCATAAGTCGTCAACGGTCGGTGCGTCAGCGTGATCGTGGACCACTGCGCCGATGGCCGATAATATAAAAGGCGTTCTCTATTTTTGTCGAACCTGATCGGGAGCGGAAGCGATGGCGGAAATCAGACAGGAGCGGGCGCTGAGGACCCGTGAAGTGCTCCTGCGGGCGGCGGCGGAGGAGTTCGACGAGAAGGGGTACGCGGCGGCTCTGATCAACCAGATCCTCGCGCGGGCCGGGCTGACAGCCGGGGCGATGTACTTCCACTTCAAGTCGAAGGAGGACCTCGCCGTCGCGGTGATGAACGCGCAGAGGCACACGATCGAGCCAGGTCTGAACGCGCGCGGACTGCAGCGACTTGTCGACATCACCCTGGTCTGGGCACATCAGCTGCGTGTCGACCCGTTGCTGCGTGCCGGTGTCCGACTCGCCGTGGAGCAGGGCAGTTTCGGCATGCACGACGCGTCCACGTTCCTGGAGTGGCGCGAGATCATGGTCGCGTGCCTGGTCGACGCGGAGAGCGACAAGGAACTCATGCCGGGTGTGGTGCCCGAGGACATCGCCGAGTTCGTGGTCGGCGCGTGTACCGGAATCCAGCTGTACGCGAACCTTGTGAACGGTCGCGAGGACCTCGTCGAGCGCACGGTACGGATGTGGGAGCTGCTGCTCCCCGGCGTCGCCGTGCCCAGCGCCGCGCGCCGTATCAGCCTGGACGCGGAGCGGGGCCGCGCCTCGTGAACGAGCGCACCTTATGGCCGGATGGCGCCCCTGAAACCCTGGCGGGCGAGGGCGACTTGGAGTCCGAGGGCACCTTCGGCGACGAGCGGCGCATGCGTGTCGTCATCACCGGGGCCGCCGGCACCGTGGGCGGCAAGGTGGCTCGTCTCCTGGCGCCGAACCATGACGTACGTTCGCTGACCAGGGACCCGGCACGGGCCGCCCGGGACGGGGTGGCCGGGCACATCGTGGGCGCGGACCTCGGGGACCCCGCCACACTGCGCCACGCGATGGAGGGAGCGGACGCCCTCCTGCTCGTGACCTTCGACCCGCTGAGTCCCACGCACGATGCGAACGCGCTGGCCGCCGCCCGGGCCGGCGGAGTGAGGCATGTGGTGAAACTGTCCGCGGCGGCGGTGTCCGACCCGCTGGCCCAGGACCGGATCACCTGCTGGCAGCGTGAGACGGAGGAGCAGGTCAGGGCGTCCGGCATGACCTGGACGCTGCTGCGGCCGCGGGCGTTCATGTCCAACGCCCTGGGCTGGGCCGGGGGAGTGCGCAAGGAGGGGGTGGTGCGGGCGCTGTACGGATCCTCACGCAACTCCTGCGTCGACCCGCAGGACGTGGCGAGGGCCGCCGCCCGGTCCCTGGTCGGCCGTGGCCAGGCGGGCCGGATCCACGCGCTGACCGGACAGCAGGCGCTGAGCGCGCGCGAGCAGACGGATCAACTTGGCGAGGCGCTTCAACTACCCGTGCGCTACGAGGAGTTGACGTCGAGCCAGGCGTTGCGGGGATGGCGCAACCGGCTGGGGGAGCCGCTGGCCCGCGCTCTGCTGGCCGGCGCCGAACGACAGGCGGCGGGCGCGAAGGAACAGGTCACCGATGGCGTCCGGGAAGCCACCGGCCGGTCCCCGGGCACCTTCAGGGCCTGGGCCACCCGCCACGCGGAGGCCTTCCGCTGACCTGCCGCACGCCGGGCCGCACGCCCAGCCGTCCACAGGGCCGCACGGGAAGGGCGGGCCCAGCCCACATGTGGCGACACCACACACATACAGACGCCACACACGCAGACACCACGCACATACCGACACCACCGACACCACCGACACCACACACATAAAGGCGTACTGGCCGGGAAACCGGCACCGGGAGGGAAGAAGAACCATGACTGAAGCGCACGGCATGCTCGCGGGCAGGACCGTTCTGATCACCGGGTCCTCCAGCGGCATCGGAGAGGCCGCGGCGCGGCTGTTCGCGGCGGAAGGGGCCGCCGTGGTCCTGATGGCGCGCCGCGCGGACCGGCTGGACGCGCTCGCCCACGACATCGTCGAGGCGGGCGGCAGGGCCGAGACCGCCCCTGGTGACGTGGTCAGCGAAGAGGACGTGGCCAACGCGGTCAAGGTCGCGGTGGGCCGGTTCGGCCGTCTGGACGGGGCGTTCAACAACGCGGGCTGGGCCACGGCGGGAACCCCGCTGCACGAGACGGACACCGCGATCTTCGAGCGGACCATGGACGTGAACGTGCGCGGCGTATGGAACTGTCTGCGCCACCAGATCCCCGCCATGCTCGAAGCGGGCGGCGGTTCCATCGTGAACACCTCCAGCGTCGCGGGCCTCCAGGCCACCGGCGCATCGGCTGCGTATGTGGCCGCCAAACATGCCGTGTTGGGTCTGACCCGGGCGGCCGCGGCGGACTACGGCCGACAGGGGATCCGGGTCAACGCGCTGGTGGTGGGCAGCACCCGCAGCGAGCTGATGGAGGAGGTGCTGGCCGGGACGCCGGAACTGGAGGAGAGCTTCGTGTCCCGCTCCGTCCAGCGCCGGATGGCCGACCCGGTGGAGATCGCCCAGGCCGCGGCCTGGCTGTGCAGCGACCGCGCCACCTTCGTCACCGGTGCGGCCATGCCGGTGGACGGCGGGTGGACGGCGGCGTAACGCCTTCGGCAGCAGAATTTCCGTTCCGTTCGGCTCGGTACAGCCATCGTTGGTCCGGCACGGCCGCCGGCCGTCCCCCCCGGCCCCGGACCGCAAGGTGACCTGCGGTCCGGGACATCGGTGTGTGCCGCCCCAGGGCGAACAGCCCTGGGGCGGCACAGGCGCTCAAGCCGCCCGCGGGGAAGGGGTGGTGGGGTCCGGCATGCCCTCGCCCCGGACCGTGGCGAGGTAGCCGGCCACGGCGTCGCGGTTGCGGGTCAGGCCCTGGATGCGTTCGGTCATGCGCTGGTGCTCGCGTTCCAGCGTGGCGATCATCTCCGGTGTCGCGCCCAGGACATGGATGGTCCGGGTGGTCTCCAGACAGGGCAGGATCTGCTTGATGATCCGCGTCGGCAGCCCGGCCTCCAGGAGGCCTCTGATCTGCAGGACCCGGTCGACGTAGAACTCGTCGTAGTCGCGGTATCCGTTGGCGGAGCGGTCGGCGACGATCAGCCGCTGTTCCTCGTAGTAGCGCAGGAGTCGGCGGGGCGTGCCGGTGCGTTCCGACAGCTCTCCGATACGCATGTGATCGACCTCACATTTCTTCCCGTTGACCTTCACATAGGTGTGAGGGTTCGAGCATTCACACCATGTCAATTAGCGAGAAGCAGACCCCAGTTGATCCCAAGGTCGGGATCAAGAATCAGAGTGACCAGAAACTGCCCCTGCTCGCGCTGCTCGCGCTGGCCACGGCGGTCTTCATCACGAGCCTGACCGAAACACTGCCCGCGGGCCTGCTGCCCGCGATGAGTTCGGACCTGCACGTCAGCGAGTCCGCGACCGGCCAGACGGTCACGATCTACGCCATCGGTACGGCCCTCACCGCGATCCCCCTGACCGCCGCGACCGCGGCCTGGCGGCGCAAGCGGCTGCTCCTGGCGTCGATGGCGGGATTCGCCGTGGCCAACACGGTGACCGCCCTTTCGGGCAACTACTCCCTGACGATGGTGGCCCGGTTCGTCGCCGGTGTGGCCGCCGGCCTGGCCTGGGCTCTGCTCGCCGGATACGCCCGCCGCATGGCGCCCGCGCACCTTCAGGGCAAGGCGATCGCCATCGCGATGGCCGGTATCCCGGTCGCGCTCTCCCTGGGCGTTCCGGCCGGCACCTTCCTGGGCAAGGCCGTCAACTGGCAGGTCGCCTTCCTGGTCATGACCGGCCTCACCGTGCTCCTGCTCGCCTGGATCGGCGCGCTGGTCCCGGACTACCCGGGCCAGCGGCAGAGTGAGAAGACGCCGATGGCCGCGGCGCTGAAGGTCCCCGGAGTCACCCCGGTCCTGTTCGTGACCCTGGTCTTCGTGCTGGCCCACACCATCCTCTACACGTTCATCGCGACCTTCCTCGACGAACTCGGCATGGGCAACTCCACCGACCTGGTGCTTCTGGTGTTCGGCGCGGCCTCGCTGGTCAGCATCTGGGTGGTCGGCGCGCAGATCAACCGCCAACTGCGGGCGCTGATGATCGCGAGCACCCTGCTGGTCGCCGTCGCGGCCGCCATCCTCGCCGTCCTCTCGGACAGCACCGCCATGGTGTACGTCGCCGTCACCCTGTGGGGCCTCGGCTGGGGCGGCGCTCCGACCCTGCTGCAGACCGCGGTCGGTGACGCGGGCGGTGAGCACGCGGACGCGGCCCAGGCCATGCTGGTGACGCTGTGGAACGTGGCGATGGCCGGAGGCGGCATCGTCGGCGGCATCCTGCTGAACCTGCTCGGCTCGACCTCCTTCCCCTGGAGCATCCTGGTCCTGCTCGCGCCGGTCCTCATCGTGGTCCTGGCCGCCCGCGCCCACGGATTCCCCGCCAAACGCGGCAGTGCCGCCTGAGGAACGACGACGCCGGACACCGCGGCCCGATGCCGCGGTGTCCGGCGTTCGCCGCCGACGGCAGGGGGACCTCGCGTGCTCATAGGGACGATGGCCCGGCAGACCGGCGTCAGCGCACGGCTGCTGAGGTACTACGAAGAACAGGGCCTGCTGGCGCCCCGGCGCCGCTCCAGCGGCTTCCGCGACTACCGGGAACAGGACGTGCACGCGGTCCGGCACATCCGCGCGCTGCTGGCCGCCGGACTCAGCACCCGCGCGATCGCCGCGCTGATGCCCAGCCTTCCCGGCGGGGCGGGCCTGGCCCCCGTACCGCTGAGCGCGGACCTGCTGGCGGTCCTGCGCCGGGAACGCGTCCGGCTCCGGGACGCCGCGGCGAGCCTGCTGGCCGCGTGCGAGGTGCTGGACGCGATCACCGCGTCCGCCCAAGTGCCGCACTGTTGAGTCCGATCGACGTCACAGCGGATACGCATGAGGGGGCGCCCCGGGCAGGATGCCCGGGGCGCCCCCTTCGCGTACGGACCGCCGGTCTCAGGGCTGCGTGGTGGCGTAGTGCTCGGCGATCTCGTCGCTGGTCGCCAGCCACACCGCGGGGTGGTTCGCGAGGCGTTCGAGGACCTGGTCCACGTACTTGTGCCGGAAGGGCTGGCTGCTGATGAACGGGTGCAGGACCAGCGCCATCACCCGGCCGCTGTCCGCGGAGTCGGCGTACAGCTGGTCCAGCTGGTCGGAGACGATGCGCACGAACTCGGGGCCGCTGAGGTTCCGGCCCGCGAACAGGGTGATGTCGTTGACCTCGATGGAGTACGGAACGCTCAGCATCCCCGGCACGTTCAGCCGGTAGGGCTGGTCGTCGTTGCACCAGTCGAGGACGTACCCGAGGCCGAGTTCGGCGAGCAGGGCGGGTGTGCGGAAGGTCTCCGTGAGCGCCGGCCCCAGCCAGCCGCGCGGCCGCCGTCCCGTCGCCCGCTCGATCGTGCCGACCACGTCCGCCAGATAGGCGCGCTCCTCCTCGGCCGAACTGTGCGTCTGGAACGTGGAGTTGTCCCTGCCGTGCGCCACCCAGGCCCAGTCACGAGCCCGGCCCGCCTCGATGATCTGCGGATAGTGTGCGCAGACGGCGGAGTTGAGCATCACGCTCGCGCGGATCCCGTGCCGGTCCAGGCTCTCGGCCAGCCGCCAGATGCCGACCCGGGGCCCGTAGTCGCGCCAGCCGTAGTTCAGCGGGTCGGGCGCGAGTCCCGCGGTCCCGGTGAAGATGCTCGTCGAGGGCCGATCGACCTGGTAGTGCTCGATGTTCACCCCGACATAACAGGCGACCCGGGCGCCGCCGGGCCACTTGACCGGCGGGCGTTCGGTGATCGGGCTGTACGCGAATAACTCGTTGTCCATGGTTGCTCACCTCGTGGTTCCCAACTCGCCGTCCCCACCAGGGATTTCGGGGCGGCTGACCCCGTTGCGGGAGACGGTCGGCTCGTCCGCATGATCGCCCCCTCGCACTGATGTGAGGGTCAACCGGGCCGGGCGTGAAGCCGGTCACAGCAAGCCGGTCACAGCCGATGGGGCAGCGGGCCCGATCCCGCCAGGAGCGTACGCAGCCGGCGGCGCCCCCGGTGCAGGCGCGAGGTCACCGTGCCGTGCGGGATGTCGAGGAGCTGGGCTATCTCGCGGTAGTGCAGGCCCTCGACATCCGCGAGGTAGACCACCTCGACGAAGACCTCGGGCGTCCGGCGCAGCGCGTCGAGAAGCTCGGGATCGGGGATCCGGCTGAGCACCTGCGACTCCGCGGAGGCGAGCCCCGAGGAGGTGTGACCGGCGGTGCCGACGAGCTGCCAGTCCTCGATCTCGCCCGTGCCCCAGTGCTGCGGTTCGGCCCTCCTCTTGCGGTAGGAGGTGATGAAGGCGTTGGTCATGATGCGCCGGAGCCAGCCCCACAGATTGGTCCCGGCGCGGAACTGGTGGAAGCACTTGTAGGCGATCGCGTACGTCTCCTGCACCAGGTCTTCCGCGTCCTCCGGGTTGCGGGTCAGGCGCAGTGCCTGGGCGTAGAGCCGGCGCCGGTAGCCCAGGGCGTCGCGCTCGAAGCGTCGCGCGCGCTCCTGGGCGGATTCCTCCGCCGGTTGTGGTGCGTCGCCGGGCGGGCGCACCTCGTCGGTGCGGGTCGGGGGCGCGGTCATCGTTCGTCCTTTGCGTGGGGGGCGCCGTCGGGGGCGCGGGTTCGTTCGTCCGGGGCCCGCGGGCGCGGTTGCGGGGCGTCCCCGGGACCGCCGGGTCACAGACGGGCGGGCCGTCGCGCGCCGTGCTGGAGGCTGCGGTAGAGGTAGGCGGCGGACGACATCGTCATGTGGTGGTGCCAGCCGGGGAAGGAGCGCCCCTCGAAGTCGAGGAGCCCGAAGTCGTCCTCCAGGCGCTGCACGGCGGCGTGGGTCAGCGAAGGCCTGCGCAGCAGCGCGAGCACCTCGTCCGTCCGACGGTCCCCGAGGCTGGTGATCCAGAACCGGGCCGGGCGCCGCCCCGCCGGGAACTGCTCGGCGATCAGCCGGTGGACGCGCTGGGTGCTGGGCGCGGCCGGAGAGCTGCCGGGCAGCCGGACCGGCGCGGAGTACACCTGAACGCGCCGCGTCCGGCCGCCCTGCTCGGCGCCGATGACGTACGGATGGCGCCCTCGGCCCTCGCGCATGAACTGCTGCGCGCCGACCGGGCGGACCGGGCCCGGCCGGGTGCCGATGCCGGGGGCCGCGTGGAGCGCGGGCAGTACGGGCTGGTCGGGGCGGACCTCGATGACGAAGTCCCGCTCCCGCAGATGCAGATGCGTCGCGAGGCGCGTCGCGTCGATCGGGCAGTGCCGGTCGACGACCAGCGGAGCCGGTCCGGACACCTTCAGCGCGGCGATCCGGTCCGTCAGGTCCAGGACATGCGCCCAGGCCGGCTCGGCCCGTACGGTGTCGGGGACCCGGGCCCGGCGTCTGCGCACCTCGTCGCCGCACCACGCCTCGTCCATCAGCAGGGACCACTCGACGGGGATGCTCTCCGACCCGGAGGTGAGGAACAGCCCTATGCCGACCTGGCAGTTGACGGTCCGCCCGGCCTCGGGCACGAACCGCTTGTGCACACCGACCGAGTGTTCGCCGCGCTTCTCCACCAGCGTCGTGCCGACCGTCAGGCTGTGGCCGGGCAGGCGGGCGGCCGCCTTGCGGGCCAGCGACTCGCGCGCCGCGCTCCAGTCCCACGGGCTGGCGCTGATGAACTGCTGCAGCGCCTGCGCCGCGCCCGGGGGCAGGCGGGCCTCCTTGGCCATCTGGGAGACCGTCTTCTTGCCCGGTGCCGTGAGCAGCCCGCGCAAGTAGGCGTCGGCCCAACGGCGTTGGTCGACACGGGGCAGATAGCCGAACACGTCCTCGGTGAAACCGGATAAGTCGGGCATGCAGTCGTCCGCGAACCGAGGCTGCGGCAGGACGGCTCGCTGCGGTACGGCCATGATGAATCCCCCTCTGAACGTCGACGGCCGGTACGACTCTCAAAATATAGCGAACGCTTTTTCTGTTTTTGGCCAGACCGGTCCGTCCCCGCTGCGACTTCGGCAAGTCGGCGTTGCCGCCGGGAGCCCCGGCTGGGGAAGGTGTCCGTCTTGTGCAGTCCGGTACGGAGAAAGGTGTTCGAGGTTGATACGCACCCGAGGGTGCGCGGTGATGAGGAGGTGCCGGCCGGGTGGCCGGCCCGGCTCCCCGCCCCGCTCCTGTTCCGCGGGTGCGCCCGCGGCGCACTGCTGTCCCGGGCGCCGCACCGGGCGGTGGCCGTGGTGAAGCAGATGCGCGCGGCCCGCACCCGCGCCGCCGTACTCCGTGCGGCCGCAGTCGAGATCGACCGGGACGGCTACGCCGGCACGTCGCTGGTCCGGATCTGCGCCGCGGCCGGGATCTCGCTGGGCGCCCTCACGTTCCACTTCCCGGCCAAGGCGATCCTGGCCGACGAACTCCAGGACCGGGGCAGCGCGATGACCCGGGCCGCGGTGACCCGGGTCCTCGCGCTCCCGGCCTCGCCGCTGCGTCTGGCACGGGCCCTGCTTCTGGCGGTCGCCCGGCTCCTCGAAGCGGAGACCGAGGTCCGCGCGGCCGCCCGGCTGACCCGGGAGCGCCCGCGCGAGGCGGCCGACTGGACGGCCGCATGGCTTCCGGAACTGCACCGCCTCCTCGAACAGGCGGGGGCAGAGGGCCAGTTGAGCCGCTCGGTGGATCCGGAGGCGGTGACGGTACTCACCGCGCACCTTGTCACGGGCGTGGATGCCCACCTCCGCCTGCGCGCCCTCACCGGGCCCGACCCCGAGCCGGGCGCCGGAGCACCCCGGGATGTCGTCGGTCAGCTCGCCGAGGTGTGGGACATCGTTCTGTACGGGGCGTCCGCCACCGGGCCGCCCCGCCCGGAGCGCGGCGATCAGGAGTGAACGGCCTGAATCCGACCCACAGTTGGGGTATCGCCGAGGTGAGCCCAAAAGGGGCCATGGGATGATCTTGCTCGATGAGTGAACCCGGCGACAGGGGCCGTCGTCGTCAGCCTGCCGTCTGCGCCCCGGCCCCGGTGCGGGGTTCGGGAAGCGCGCCGCCGGCTTGGAGGGTGGCGAAGTCGGCGTGGGCCTGCTCGATGGCCTCGGGGTGTGCCTCGCGTTTGGCGTGCTCTGCGAGCGCCCGGTAGATGCTGGCGACGGAGGGGTTCTGTCCCTTGCGCTTGCCGGTGGGAATGATCAGGTCGGGCTGGATCTGCTCGACCGTCTCGCCGAGTGCCCGGCGCCGCAGGACGGTGTGCAGCATGTCCTCGGTGATGACCGGCGGCCGGCCGCCGTGCTTTCCCTTGCGGGCCGCGGTGTCGAGCCCTTCCAGGGTGGACTCCCGGATGTTCTCCCGCTCGGTCTCCGCCATCGCCGCGAAGAACGCGAACAGCAGCCTGCCGTGCCCGCTGGGGTCGTACATGCCCGCCAGCGGTCCGGCGAGCATCTCCAGCACGAGGCCGTGGGCGGACAGGTGGTCGGCGAGCGCGGTGAGTTCGGCGGCGTCGCGGCCGAGCCGCTTCATCTCGTAGACCGTGAGGATCACCCGGCAGTGCGGGGCGTGGGCCTTGATCTCCCGGGCGGCGCTCAGCGCGGCCTCGAATGCGGGGCGGACCCGCACCCGGGTGCTGATCTTCTCGGCGAAGATCTTGTCCCGGGGGATGTTCTTGGCGGCGAGCGCGTCGAGTTGGGAGTCGAGTTCCTGGCCGAGGGGCGAGCAGCGCGCGTAGCCGATCCGGATGTCGGCGGTCGGGGTGTCGGGGTCGATCGGCGCCGGGGGCGGGGTGCCGGGCCGCCACGGCTGCCCGGGGCCCCGGTCGGCCGGGGTGGGCACCCGCAGCAGCTTCGCCAGCCGGGGCACCTTGGTGAAGCGGCCGGTGTGGTAGGCGCCGGCGACCGCGCCGCCGCGCGAACGGCACGGCGATCCGGCCTCGGCGCCGCAGCGCGGACACGGGTGGCGCTCGATGTCGTCCACATCGGACACGGGGGCGGTTTGAGGGTCCGTCATGAGCCGCGATTTTCGCACAATGCAAGTCTCAGAAGGGGGTCCGTCCCGCTATTGAGTGAGAACGAGTTCTGCGAACCGATCCGGGGCCCGGAGAGTCTTCCCGGCCGTCGAGTGATCTTGCTCTGGCAAAGGACCGTTTATGAGAGACACCGCCCCAGACGGTCATCATGCACAGCGAAGGCGGAAGTCCCCGATCGCGCGGATCGGGGACTTCGCCAAGGGCCGCCGGAGGGATCCTGTTCCGGCCCCGGGGTGCCGGTGCCGTTTACGCGGCGGAGGTGAGTTCGGCGCGGCCGAACAACAGCGCGTGGCCGGTGGGGAGCTGATCGAGGATGCGGGTGATGAGGTCAGGGCCTGCGTGGGCGGCGACGGCCGCGAAGACGGAGCCGGTGTCCCAGCGGGTGGTGGCCAGGGAGGCGCCGGAGCGGGCGGCGAGGTCCTTGACGAAGACCCAGCCGGTCAGCGGCTGGGTGTCGGGGATCTGTGCGGTCAGGACACGTGCGGCTTCCAGGGGCAGGCAGGCGGCCAGGTCGACGCGTTCGTCGCCGGTCAGCTGGCGTCCCAGCCCCGCGAGAACCAGGCGGACGGCTTCCTCGGCTCTCTCGCGGGTGGGATAGGCACCTTCGTAGCGGACCTTCTCCAGCATCTGCTCATACGCCGTCGAGTACGGCTGCTGGTGCTCAGACGGTACGCGTACGTCGGTGATCACTGCGGTGCATGCCTTTCGTGGAGCGGTGCGGGTGTGGGGCACCGAGGTAGGGGTCAGGTGGGCTGGGGGCGGCCGAAGAGGAGGTCGTAGCCGGCGGGGAGCTGGAGCAGGATCTGTCCCATCAGGTCGTCGCCGGCGGTGTCGGCGACCGTTGACAGGACGGCGCTGACGTCCCAGGTCGCGGTCTGCTCGGTGGCGCCCTCGATCCAGGCCGCGGTCGCCCGCACGAACCGCTCCATTGGTAGCGGTTCGGCGCTCTGCAGCGGGTTGAGCAGGATCAGGGCGAATTCCTCCGGCAGGCGGGCTGCGAGCTGGGCGCGGACTTCGCCGACCAGGTGGGCGCCGAGCAGGGCAAGCACTACGCGGGCCGCGCGCTCGGCTTCCTCCGGAGTGCCGTACTCGCCGCGTTCCTTGACGTGGTCCAGGAACGCTTCGCGTCGCAGAGTCATCTTGGCCGCCACCCCTTCTTGTCTCTTCGTTGCCCGTAGGGGTGCGGAGGGCGGGATGGAGGGGGAGATCAGGTGCCCGTCCTCCGCACCGGTCCGGCCGGTGTCAGCCGGAGATCTCCTTGTGGCCGGATCCGACGCCGATGGAGATCTTGCGGGGCTTGGCGCGCTCGGCGATCGGGATGCGCAGGGTGAGCACGCCCGCGTCGTAGTCGGCCTTGATGTGCTCGGTGTCGAGGGTGTCAGCGAGCACGATCTGGCGGGAGAAGACGCCCAGCGGCCGCTCAGAGAGTTCCATCTGCACGTCGTCGGCCTTCGCGACCGGCCGGCGCTCGGCCTTGACGGTGAGCATGTTCCGCTCGACGTCGATGTCGATCGCGTCCGTGGTAACGCCGGGAAGGTCGAAGGCCACCACGTACTGGTCGCCCTCGCGATAGGCGTCCATCGGCATCGCCGACGGCTTCGACCAGGTGCCCGGGCCCATCAGCTGCTGCGCCAGCCGGTCCAGCTCACGGAAGGGGTCAGTGCGCATCAACATCGTGAAAACACCTCCAGCAGGTTCAGGCAGTTACTGCCAATGCGCCTCACTGACACCGTTGTAACATGTCATCCAATGGATGACAAACACGATGTCGTCTACATGATGACAACCTGAGGGAGGTGCCCGTGACCGCACCCGACCAGCCGGTCTCCACCGACGCCGACGCCCACAGCCCGGCGTCGTTCCTCGCCGCCGCGGCGGCCCTGGAAGCCATAGACGAAGCCCTGCGCGACGCCCAGCACGAGACCCCCGACACCCTCGGCGCCGGGCCGGCCCCGGAGCAGGCCCTCGCCTCGCTGATGCTGCTGCGGCAGGTACGTGAGCGGCTCGCCGGATGGGATGATGATCGGCCTGATCGAAACGGCCCGGGACGCGGGCGCCAGCTGGGCCGACCTCGCCTCTCCCCTGGGTGTCGCCAGCCGCCAGGCCGCCGAGCGCCGCTACCTTCGCGGCCGCCCCGGCCCGGCCGGGACCACCGGCGAACAGCGCGTGACGGCCACCCGCCAGGCCCGGGCCGCCGACCGCAACACCGCCACCTGGGCCCGTCGCAATGCGGCCGACCTGCGCCGCCTCGCCGGCCAGATCACCGCCCTCACCGACCTTCCCCCCGCCGCCCGCCGCCCGCTCAATGAGCTCCACGCGGCCCTCGCCCACAACGACCCCGCCGACCTCATCGCGCCCCTGGCCGCCGCCCGCCCCCACCTGGCCGCCGCCCACCCCGACCTCGCCGCCCGGCTCGACACCCTCGCTCCCCCCTGACTCCGCCCGGTGCCCCGCAACAGCCCAGTCAGCCTCCGCCCCGGGCGGACCCCCGATTGCCCTCGAAGTCCGGCGGCAGATCGTCCTCCGGGTTACGCCACCGGTTCGCCCCCGGCGCCCAGATCTCCCGCCGACGCAGCGCATCCCGCCAGCGACCAGCACACACAGCTTGTAGAGGATGGCCAGCTTCCTCGTCCGCGCCTCGTGGGTTCGTGCCGGGGCATCACTCATGCAGGTGTGTTTGCGGCAGAACTACGCGCATCGAACCTGAAGAAAATCTGTCGCGGTCACAGTAGACATTGGCTCATCGCAGGGTTATCTTTTTCGCGTACCCAGGAAGTCGAGATGGGCGCGGCAGAGATGAACTGCCGCGCATGCAGGTCAAGCAGGACGCCCCACGGGGCTGCGAGCAGTACCCGCGTTATCCAGCAGTACGACCGTGTAGCCGAAGGTAAAGGAGCAGACGCCATCAGGATCGCCCGGGCGAGGAAGAAGTCCGCCCGGGTACCGCAGGCCCCGGATTGGAAGGTGGTCCCCGGTCACGCATCCGCGATCCCCGCAGCCCCGCCCTCCCAGGCGGAACCTGCGGACAAAGAAGGCCGGCGCAGTAAGCCGGTAGATGGTGTTGAAAGCTCGGGGCCCCGGTGCCGTACGGCACCCGGGCCCCCCGACGTGTCCCTGAAAGAAGAGGTCTATGCCCCCTGCCAGTTCCCGTCCCGTCGACAGTCTCGACGATGACGACTACCCCGCCTACACCATGGGCCGGGCCGCCGAGATGCTCGGCACCACCCCCGCCTTCCTCCGCGCCCTCGGCGAACACCTCCTGATCACCCCGCTGCGCTCCGAAGGCGGCCACCGCCGCTACTCCCGCTACCAGCTGCGCATCGCCGCCCGCGCCCGCGAACTCGTCGACCAGGGCACCCCCATCGAAGCCGCCTGCCGCATCGTCATCCTCGAAGACCAGCTCGAAGAAGCCCGGCGCATCAACGAGCAGCTGCGCACACAAGGCCGCGAGTCGCAGTCGAAGAACTCAGCCTGAATCAGCACGCCGATCCTGGGGCAACACCGGCCAGCGGACGATGCTGCCGCCACCGGCCGCGCCGCCGTAAACACCCTCGATCAATCGTCCATGGACTTCATGATGCCGACCCGGCCGCGGCCTTTCAGGCGGCCTGACCGAAGCCGGCCGCGGCCGGGTCCGCATCGCGCAGCGGGGCGAAGTCCACGTCCAGCTTCGGGTCGTACGCCTCGGGCTGGATGCCGAGCTCGTGCGTGCTGTACTCGCCGAACCGGTTGATGTGCTCGGTCAGGTACGGCGAGATGTGCGCCAGGTCCTCCGGCTCGATCGTCCAGCCCTCCTCCAGCAGCTGGCGGACGATCTCGGCGATGTCCAGGGCGTTGTGAAAAATGACCGCGTTGGTGAGAAGAGCGTTGAATTTCATCGCCTTCTCCTGCTCGACCGGGTCGTTGTCGGCGATGACGCCGCGGTTGCCGAAGCCGACCCACTGGGAGAACCGGTTGAACGACTCGACCTTGTTCGTCGCCGCGGTCACCCGCCGCCGTAGCGGCGCGTCGGAGAGGTAGCGCAGCAGCTGCACGGTGCGGATCACGCGGCCGACCTCGCGGAACGCGGCGTACGTGGCGTTCTTCTTGGAGCCCGACCGCAGCCGCTTCAGCAGCGTGGAGGAGGAGATCGCCCCTTCGCGCACCGAGACGGCCACCCGCATCAGGTGCCGGAACTGCGACTCGATCAGGTCCCAGTCGATCACGTTCCTGCCCGGCTCTCCGAACAGGGCGTCGATGTGCACGTACTCGCTCTGCTTGCTCGGCCGGTAGAACGTCGAGTCCTTCCAGTTACGGATGCGGGGCATCAGGTCGAAGCCCAGCAAGTGGGCCAGCGCGAACACCGGGAAGCTCTGGCCCTGGGTGTCTGCGTGCACCGTGGTGGGCTTCACCTCGGACGTGTTCTTCAGCAGGCCCTCGATGATGTAGACCGCCTCCCACACCCCGCACGGGATGAAGTGCGTGAACAGCGCGATGTAGGTGTCGGAGATGTGGTGGTAGGCGATGCCGCCCGGCTTGCCGTATCTGACGCTCGTCTCGGCGAGCAGGTTGTCGAGGTAGGTGTCCATGTGGGTGCCGTCGGCGGCCACCGCGGTGCCATCGCCCCACGCCTGGGAGATGTCCAGCTGGGCGTGGGCGTTGACCAGGTCGGCGATGGCCTCGTTCAGCAGCACGATGGAGAAGTGCCGGTTCGCCGTGTACGACAGCTCATGCCCGCTCACGCCGGGGATGTGCCGGGCGGCCTCGTACGGGCCCATGTTCGTGCCCTTCACGAACGTCGTGATCACGTAGCGGCTGAACGGGTCGGCCAGCTTCGGCTCGTTGCCGGAGGCCGGGCCGAAGCGCCGCCACCACTCCACCCAGTACGCCGTACGGGCCAGGATGCCCATCAGCGACCGCTCCGGCATCCTCGCCTTGATCTCCTCCTCCAGCCGCTTCGCAGGCGGCCGCTGACCCTCCGAGCGGTGCGGCTTCAGCGACGGGATACCCGTCTCCAGGTCGATGACCAGGCCCTCGTTGTCCGGGTACCCGGCGTCCGCCGCCGCGGCGGCGTCCCGAAGCTTGTCCTCCAACTGCCGGCGGAAGAACTTGGCGTCGAACTCGGCCGTCTCGTCCTCCTCAGCAAGGCCGACCTCCACCAGGTAGGCGCCCAGCTTCTCCTGGACGGCCTCCCACGCGAGGAGCTGCTTGGACCAGTCGGCGTACTCCTCCGAGCCGACCACCGCGACGTCGCCGGTGCGCAGTTCCTCCGCCAGGGCGGTGAAGACCATCGCCTCGAAGTGCTTGCGCACGAACTGGCCCGGGCGGGTCTTGTCGAGCACGGCCTTGCGCCAGTTCTGGGTGGCGAAGGAGATGTCCACCTCCCGGCCCATCTCGTCGAAGGCGGTGATGTACTCCCCGCGGGCAGCCTGGTGGCGCTGTGCGTGCGCGAGCGCGTCCAGCACCCGCCCGTCCTCGCTGGTGGCGGTGAACTCCAGCTTCTCGGCGAGGTCGAACATCACCGCCCGGTCCCGGCCGATCTGCCCGTACAGCAGCGGCTCCCAGAAGTTGCCGTGATGGGCGGAGACCTTCTCGATCTGCTCGTACTGCTTGTCGAACCCGCCCAGCTCCTCCACGGCCTGGGTGACCGCGCCGAGCCCGCCGGCCTGCACCACCAGGGCCTTCGCCAGCGCGAGCAAGGCCGGGGAAACCTCGCCGTCCAGCCGCTCGGCCACCTCCTCGGGCGACGCGTGCTCGTCCAGGCCGTCCAGCGCCTGCCGGGTCTCCGCAGTCATGGCCGCGGCCTTCACCAGCGCGGCACGGGCCGGACCGCCCTCGTCGATGTGCTTCAGCACCGTGCGGTAGTTGCCGATCAGGGCCTCGACGATCTCCCGCTCGGCCAGCCGGATCTCCTCCAGCTCCTGCTTCGCCTTCTTGACCTTCGTCGCCACCCGCTTGCAGAACATCGTCGCCAGGTCGTCACGGACCCGCATCCGTGCCTTGTGCACCAGGCAGGCCACCAGCGCGAGGCGCCGGACGGGCCGGTAGTCGCGCAGCTCCGCCACGTCGGCAGCGTCCGCCTCCCCGGCGAAGTCGGTGACCTTCCCCGCGGCCACCCCGTCCATCCACACGTCCGTGTCGCCGAGGCCGTCCACCCACTCCAGGCGCTTGGTCAAATTCTTGAAGTGCGACCAGCTCGGGCCCTGAGCGGGCCTCTTCAGCCGGTTGAACAGCGTGGTGCCGTCGCCATCGCGGTCCTGCAGCAGCCGTGCCAGGCCGGCCCGCTCCGCCGGGCTGATCCGGTCGTGGATGCCATCGCAGATCGCGGTGTTCACCTCGCGGCGGATCTTCGAGGCCATCGCGTCGAAGGTGGAGAACGCCGGCAGCTCCAGCCCGGACTCCACCACCTTCTCCAACGCGATATTGATCAGGTCCGCCGGCCGGTTCTTCGCCGCCGCCTCCTTGCGGATCGACCGCTCGGCGATCCGCCGGGCCTCCACCTGGTCGTAGAGCACCCCGACCCGCTTGCGGACCAGGCCCCGATGGTTCTTGGCGGTCTTCTCCGCCTGGTACACCGGCAGCGTGCCCTCCGGCAGCTCCACCTGGCGCCGGACGAAGTCCACCACCATGTCCGGGACGACCTCCAGCTTCGGGAAACACCCCATGCGCTGATACGACTTCAGCATCAGCAGCAGAGCCAGCAGATGCTCATCGCAGTCCGTGGCATCGGACGCCCACTGAAGCTCATCGCGCGTCGGCGAGAAGAACAGATGCAGCTCATGCGCGGTGATCAGCCGCTTGAACCGCGGATACGCGGTCCGTTCGATCGAGGTCACAACCCACCCCAGGCCCCAGACGATGGTCAACATCACCACCAACGACACTGAGCCGAACGGGTGACGGACCGGGACCTCACGGCTTCAAGATCATCCCATGGCCCCTTTTGGGCTCACCTCGGCGACACCCCACAGTTGACGTGATGGGGCAGGCGGGCGGCGCTTTTCGAAGGGAAGGGGCGGGGGAAGCGCAGCCTGCCGTGACTTATTGAAGTCCCTATGTTCGCCCTCGTACGGCCCATGCAAGATGGTGCCCGCGAGGTACCCGGAACGGATCGCGGGCCTGGTCCGCCGTCCTGGGGGACGCCTCGCCCGGTGCCCCTCCAGTGCACCCGACAAGCAGGGGTGCACCGTCCTGCCGCTCGCCTGACGGAAGGCAATCCCCCGTCCTGGCCGTCAGTCCCGGCCGGGCGGTGCACCCCACCGGGCGGCGACAGCGCCCGGAGACGACTGGAGTTCAGCTTGCGCGGCGGGCAGCTCCTCCCGCCGGTCGCCATTCAGGGAGACGAGGAACATGTCCTGTATCAGCGTCCGTGAGCAACTGTCCGCACCCGCAGCCGAGTTGGAGACGGCATGGACCTGATGGACCATCACATACCGTCGCTCCGGTTCGCCGGGGCAGTCCCCTCAAGACCCCACCGGGTCGCCGCGCCGCCGGGCCTGCACCGGCCGCCCGCCGCCTGGCGGCTGCTCGTCGTGGAGAGCGACGCCCACGATGCCGAATCGCTCATCCGGGGCCTGACCCGGCACGGGCACAGCGTCGAGCGGGCGGAGACCGGCCGCGCCGCCCTCGCCGGCTACCAGCGCGCCGACCTGGTGCTGCTCGACCTGGAACTCCCGGACCTGGACGGCCTGGAGGTGTGCCGCGAGGTGCGCTCCACGTGCGACATCCCCGTCATCGCGGTCACCGCCCGGGCCACCGAACTCGACCGGGTGCTCGGCCTCCAGGCCGGCGCCGACGACTACCTCGTCAAGCCGTACGGATTCCGGGAGCTGATGGCCCGCATCGATGCCGTCATGCGCCGCATCCGGCCCCAGCCCGTCGCGACGCCCGTGGTGGCGCATGGTCCGCTGCGGATCGACTCCATCGCGCGTGAGGTGAGCGTGCACGGCAGGCGGGTCGAGGTGACCCGCAAGGAGTTCGACCTGCTGTACCTGCTCGCCTCGCAGCCGGGCACCGTCGTCCCGCGGCACCGGATCATGCGGCAGGTCTGGGGCGACTCCTGGTCGCGCCGGACCCTCGACACGCATGTGAGCAGCCTGCGCAAGAAGCTGGGTGCGGGGGACTGGATCACCACGGTCCGGGGGGTCGGCCTCCAGTTCGTCCGGCCGTGACCCGCCCTCGCGCGAGGCCCTGAGCCGGGCTCCGCCCTTCCGTTCCCCACGCCGCCACCCTCGTACCCGTAAGCGCCCGCCCGGGGCGATCGACCCGCTCTCGCAGGAGGCCTTCGCGCTGTGCCCGCCCACCACGTCCCCATCGGCCAAAAGCCCGTCAAGCAGATCCACCTCGCGGCCCAGCTGCCCAGCGTGCAGAACACCACCGTGTGGTCCGACCCCCGCTCCGGGAGCCAGATCGACCTGGAGTCCTTCACCCGCCTCGCCCGGACCGCGGAACGGGGCAGGTTCGACTTCTTCTTCCTGTCCGAGGGGCTGCGGCTGCGCGAGCACAAGGGCCGCATCCACGACCTCGACGTGGTGGGCCGACCCGAGTCGCTCACCGTTTTGAGCGCGCTGTCCGCCGTCACCGACCGCATCGGCCTCGCCGCCACGGTCAACTCCACCTTCAACGAACCCTATGAAGTGGCCCGCAGACTGGCGACCCTGGACCACCTCAGCGAAGGGCGCGCCGCCTGGAACGTGGTCACCACCCACGACGCCTTCACGGGTGAGAACTTCCGGCGCGGCGGCTACCTTTCGGAGGCCGACCGGTACACCCGGGCCGCCGAATTCCTCTGCACGGCGAGGGAGTTGTGGGACAGCTGGCGGCCCGGCGACCTCGTGGCCGACCCGGCGGCGGGCGCGTTCGTACGAGCGGGCGCGGGCGCCTTCGCCCACCACGGCCGGCATGTCGACATCACCGGACGCTTCAACACACCCCGCTCCCCCCAGGGACACCCGGTGATCATTCAAGCCGGGGACTCGCCGGAGGGGCGCGAGTTCGCCGCACGCGACGCCGACGTCGTCTTCAGCCGCCACAGCACGCTCCCCGAAGGCCGCGCCTTCTACCATGACGTCAAGTCGCGCCTGGCCAAGTACGGCCGCGCCGCCCAAGACCTGAAGATCATCCCCTCGGTCACCTACGTACTGGGCGACACCTCGCACGAGGCCGAGGAGCGGGCCGCCGAGATCAGCCGGGCCCAGGTCGGCCCGCAGACCGCGCTCCGGTTCCTCGAAGCCGTCTGGGGCCGGGACCTTTCCGGCTACGACCCCGACGGGCCGCTCCCCGGCATCGAGCCGCTGCCCGACGAGCCGCTGATGAAGGGACATACGGAGTTCCGCGGCGACCGGGCCGCGACCGCCCGCCGCTGGCGGGAGCTGGCCTCGGCCCGTGGGCTGAGCATCCGTGAGCTGGTCATCGAGGTCCGTGGGCGGCACACGTTCGTCGGGACACCGGCCCAAGTCGCCGCTGCCATCGACGAGTTCGTGCAGAACGACGGCGCCGACGGCTTCATCTTCGTGCCTCATCTCACCCCCACCGGCCTGGACGACCTGGTCGACAAGGTGGTGCCGCTGCTCCAGGAGAGGGGCGTATTCCGCACCGACTACACGGGCACCACCTTGCGCGACCACCTCGCCCTGCGACCTCCCCGCACCGCCGCCGACCGGGACGCCTCCTGATGCCCTCGGCTCCCAGACCTGAGACATCACCGGCGCCCGAACCCGTGAATGGAGACATCGTGACCCGGCTTCATCTCGCCGTCGCCCTCAACGGAGCCGGCTGGCACCCGGCGGCCTGGCGGGCGCACGGCGCACAGCCCGACCGGCTGTTCGCCCCGCGCTACTGGGCGGACCTGGCCGGCGAGGCGGAGCGCGGGCTGATCGACTTCGTCACCATCGAGGACGAACTCGGCCTCCAGTCCGCCGCGTTCCACCGCCCCGACGACCGGACCGACCAAGTGCGCGGCCGGCTGGACGCCGTCCTGCTCGCGGCCCACCTCGCCCCGCTCACCTCGCGCATCGGCCTCGTACCGACGACCAATGTCACCCACACCGAACCCTTCCACCTCTCCACCGCCATCGCCTCCCTCGATCACGCCAGTCACGGCCGGGCCGGCTGGCGCCCCCAGATCACGTCCCGGGCGGCGGACGCGTACCACTTCGGCCGCCGCACCACCCCGGTCCTCACCGACGAGGACGTCCAGGACACCGAGCTGATCGCGCGCCGGCTGCGCCCGCTGTTCGGGGAGGCCGCCGACGTCGTCGAGGCCGTGCGCCGGCTCTGGGACTCCTGGGAGGACGACGCGGAGATCCGCGACGCGGCGACCGGGCGCTTCATCGACCGCGACAAGGTCCACCACATCGACTTCGCGGCCGAGCACTTCAGCATCCGCGGCCCGTCCATCACCCCGCGCCCACCACAGGGCCAGCCGCTCGTCGCCGTCCTGGCACATGCCTCGACCCCGTACGAACTCGCCGCCCGCGCGGCCGACGTCGTGTTCATCACGCCGCGCTCGCGCGCGGACACGACGCGGATCCTGGGCCAGGTCGACAAGGCCGTCGCCACCGTGGGGCGGACCTCGGACGAGCCCCTCAAGGCGTTCGCCGACCTCGTCGTCTTCCTGGACGAGGACTCCGGCGCGGCCGCCCGCTGCAAGCGGCGCCTGGACGAGCTGGACGGCGCGGCGCTCGGCTCCGACGCGCACATCTTCTGCGGCACGCCCGGAGAGCTGGCCGAGCTCCTGACCGACTGGAGCGGGGCCGGCCTCGACGGGTTCCGGCTGCGGCCCGGCGTGCTGCCGCACGACCTCGCCCTGATCACCACCCGCCTGGTCCCCGAACTCCAGCGCCGCGCGGCCTTCCGCACCGCCTACGGGAGCCCCACCCTGCGCGGCCTGCTCGGCCTGCCCCGCCCGGCGAGCCGGTACGCGGCCACGGGCTGAACCCTCCCGGGTGGCCCAGCCCGCAACGGGCTGGGCCACCCGGCCCAGCATTACGCCGAGTCGGCACGACGGGCCAGGCCTTCGAGGAGCGGGTGGACGGTCGCCGTCGCGACAGGCGCTCCGGCGGCATGGAGCGCCCACCACGCACTGGCGAGGTTGGACGACAGCAATGCCCGCCCGGGACGGGCCAGTTCGCCGAGCGCGGCCAGGGTGAACATGCCGGTCCCGGTGAACAGCACCGCGCCGTCCTCGGGCAGCGAGCGGCGGCTCAGTTGCTCCAGGAGCATCTCGGTGGTCACCCGGTACGGGTCGTGGACCTCCCCCGCCTTGATCTGCACGACACCGTCGACGGTGAGACCGGCCTTCTCCCAGTAGCCGCGCGACAGCTCGGTGAGCCACGGCTCGTACGGGGACACCAGCGTCAGCCGGTCGAGCCCCAGGGCCTCGAGCGCCGAGAGGGTGGCCAGCGCCGAGGACCGCACCGGATACCCGGCGCGCTCGCCGAGCCGGGCGCAGAACTCCCGGTCGCCGTCCGGCCCGAGCAGATAGTGCGAGGCGCTGCACGCCACCACGGCGGCATCCAGCGGCAGCCGGCCGAAGCCGTCGAGCACCCCGGGCAGCACCTCGTTGTACGTCTCCAGCATGGCCCGCAGGCCCTTGCCCGGAAGGACCGGGAACCGGGTGGTGTGCACGGTCGTGCCGGCCCCGTAGAACTGGCCGAACTCGGGCTCGGCGGTGGGGTTTTCCGGCGGCACGACAATCCCGATTCGTGGCACGGAGCGTATGTCCATGACGGCATCACCCATCAGTCGAAGAATTTTGGCGCAGTCGAATGCGAGCAGGCTAGTCCAGGAATGCCGTGCGAGCCGTGGGGTCCCTTGAAATCGGCGTCCTTCTCACCCGGATCTTGCATTGCTGTGGTGAGTTGACATTGGTCTGACAATGTCTGACAAGAGCCGTACACGGTAGGCGTTGACGCCCGCCACCGGCACCGATGAAGCTATTCATCAACGGCAGCCGCACCCGTTCGACACGGAATGCGAAAGCCTTCGAAGGCGGTTCGCGTCCTTGTCGCGGCAGCCGGATTCTGCAATAGCTTCTGGATGAAGGAGTGAATGCACATGGTGATAGCGGAAAGCCTCCCCGGGGATACCCGGGGCCCGGCGGAAGAAAAAGAACCCCTGCCCGTCCTGCCCCGTATATCGGATGCGACGCTGCGCGACTCGGCCCACATGGCCGGCGTCGAGTTCACCGCCAAGGACGCGAGGATCATCGCGGACCTGCTGGTGCGGACCGGCGTGGAACTCGTCGAGGTGGGCATGGTGTCGGGCCCCTCGTCGGCCGACGCCGACCTCATCCTCGCCACCCACGAGGCCGTGGGCCCCGAGCACTCCATGAGCCTGGTGATGGTCCGGGACCGCCAGCAGGTGACGAAGGCGCTGGACGAGGCCGTACGGCTCGGCGTGAAGTACGTGATGTTCTCCATCCCGACCTCGCAGGAGCACGCGGCGCTGAAGCTCGCCTCGCCCAGCGAGAAGTACCTCACGGCCCTCGCCAAGGCGGCCATCGAAGGCGCCAAGGAGCGCGGCCTGCACGTGACCTTCAGCGGGGAGGACGGCGCCCGCACCCCGAAGGAGCGGCTCGTCCCCTATGTGGAGGCGGGCTTCGCGGCCGGCGCCGACCGCTTCCGCCTGGCCGAGACGGTCGCGTACCTCTCGCCGTGGCAGATGGAGGCCAAGATCGCGGACCTCACCGCGATCGACGGGTCCGAGATCGAGATCCACTCGCACAACATGCTGGGCATGGCGGTCGCCAACTCCCTCGCGGCCGTCCGGGCCGGCGCCCAGTGGATCTCGGCGACCGTCGGCGGCATCGGGGAGCGGGGTGGCAACGCGCCGCTGGCCGAGCTGCTCACCTCGCTCCGCGTCGTCCACGGCGACACCCGGTTCGACCTCGGCCACCTCACCGAACTGTCCCGGGTCGCGCTCAAGGGGGCGGGCCTTGGCGAGGCGTTCCAGTCCGGCCCCACCACCGCGCACGCCTTCGCCTACGAACTGCCGGGCCAGCTCAGCAACCCGTCGGCGTACGAGACCCTGCCCGCCGAGCTCGTCGGCAACTCCCGCGAGCTGCGCGTCCGTTCGCGCATCAGCCCGGCCCTGGTCCGCTGGGCGGTCACCGACTCGGGCGTCGAGGACGGCCTCGACGTCGAGTCGTTCACCACCTGGCTGACGAATCGTCAGGAGCGGGACGGTCGCCCCCTGCTCGACCGCGACGGCATCCGCAAGGCCGCCGTCGACTTCCAGTCCATCTGACCCCACCCGAAGCGTGCTGAGCCGACCCGGCTCCGTACCAACCGATTTGGAGAAGACATGTCCACGCTGCTGACCGGTGCCTGCCCCGAGTGCGAGACCGACGTCACCACCCCGCCGATGGTCCAGGGCGAGACGCTCTCGTGCCCCGAGTGCCTCCTGACGCTGCGGGTCGACGACATCAGCGACGGCACCCTCTCGCTGGAGATGGTCGAAGTCACCCTCCGCGACTGGGGCCAGTAAGAGCTACCGCCAACAACGGAAGGAGCCCATTCGCATGGGTAAGAAAGTCGCCATCGTGGCCGACCGGATCAGCTGGGAAGAACGTCAGCTGATCCAGTCCGGCCCGGACTTCGGCCTCTCGGTCGAGTGGCTCAACGACGAATCCCTGTGCCTGGGGCACCCGCAGCCCAAGTCCGTCAGCGGCTACGACGCACTCCTGGTCCGCAGCCGCAGCTACACCCGGGGCGGCATGCTGGCCACCCTCGCCGAGGCCACCGGCATCCCCACCCTCAACTCGGCCGCCGCCATCCACGCCTGCGAGAACAAGCTGGCCCTGCGTGCCCTGCTGCGTACCGCGGGCGTCCCCGTCCCGGACTTCCGGCTCGTCCTGTCCCGCAAGGACTTCGAGAAGGCGCTCGACGAACTGCCCCTGCCCGTGGTCCTGAAGCCCGTCTTCGGCGGCATGGGCAAGCGGGTCACCCTCATCCGGCACTCCGACACCGCGCAGTCCGTCTACGACTACGTCGAGGACCTCGGCCACGCCTTCGAGCAGGCCTGCCTCGTCGAGCCGTACCTGGGCGGCGGCTCGATCCGCTGCCTGGTGGTGGGCCGCGAGCTGGTCGCCGCCGCCGAGTTCCAGAGCGGCGGGGCCGACTGGCGCAACAACGCCGCCCTCGGCAACCGCAACCGGGCCGTCGCCCATGACGAGGACGTACGCCGGATCGTGGACAGCGTGGTCGACCAGCTCGGCCCCGGCATCTACGGGATCGACCTCTTCAGCACCCCGGACGGATATCTCGTCAACGAGGTCAACCACGCCCCGGGCTTCCGGGCCGTCGCCACGGCGACCGGCGCGGACATCGCCTCGGTCGTCGGCCGCCATGTGCAGGAGCTCCTGTGATGATCCGAGTCGGCATCATCGGCGCCTCGGGATTCGCCGGCGGCGAGCTCATCCGGCTGGTCGGCCAGCATCCCGAGCTGGAACTGACCTTCCTCGGCGGCTCGTCCAACATCGGGCGCCGCCCCTCCGAACTCCACCCGGGGCTGCGCCAGGACCTCGGCCTGGCCGTCGAACCCGTCTCCACCGACCTCTCCGGCCGGTGCGACGCGGTCCTCCTCGCCACCCCCGCCGAGGTGTCCGCCGAACTGGCCGGACAGCTCGCAGGCCAGGTCGCTTCCGTGATCGACCTGAGCGGAGCCTTCCGCATCCGCAGCACCGACCTCCACGAGCGCTGGTACCCCAAGGTGCGGCGGCAGCCCGAACTGGCCGACCGCTTCGTCTACGGAGTGCCCGAGCTCGTCGCGGACCAGATGGCCGGCGCCCCGCTGATCTCGCTGGCCGGCTGCTACGCCACCGCCATCACGCTGGGCCTGGCCCCGCTGACCCTCGGGCTCGGCCTCGACCTCAAGACCGTCCTGGTCGACGGGAAGAGCGGATCCAGCGGCAGCGGCCAGCAGTTGCGCACCGCGGGCCTTCACCCGTACCGCAACGGCGCCATCACGCCGTACGCCCCGGTCGGGCACCGGCACGCCGCCGAGGTCGGCGACTTCCTGGAGCGCAGCAAGCCCGGCACGATCGGCTCCCTGACGATGTCGGCGTACGGCGTCTCGCACGTACGGGGCCTGATGGCCAGCACCTATGTGTTCACGGACGACGCGGTCGACACCCGTGAACTGCAACGCGCCTACCTGCGCTTCTACAAGGGCCGCCCGTTCGTGCGGGTGCGCAGGCACACCGAGACGATGATCCCGGTGCCCGACCCGCAGGCGGTGCTCGGCTCCAACTACTGCGACGTGAGCGTGCTGCACGACCCCGAAGGCGGCCGCATCGTCGTCCTCGCCGCACTCGACAACCTGATCAAGGGGGCCGCGGGCCAGGCCGTCCAGGCGCTGAACATCCGCTTCGGCCTCCCCGAGGAGACGGGGCTGACCATGCAGCCGCTGATGCCGGCATGAGCAACACACCCTCGGTCGTCAAGCTCGGCGGAAGCTGCCTGGACGACATGACGGACGCCTGGTGGGACGACCTGGCCGCGCACGGCCGAAGTCATCCGCTGATCCTGGTGCACGGCTGGTCCAAACCGCTCAAGGACCTCAACCCCCGCTACACCGAGCCCTCGGCCATCATGCGGGACCGCTACGGCAACCAGAGCCGGTGGACCACCCCCGAGGTCATCGACGACATCAAGACGGTCAGCCACGCCCTGGGCGAGCAGGTCTTCGCCCGCCTGAACAGCCGCGGCATCACCGCCGAGCGGGTGGTGGGCAGCGACGGCCTGGTCCGGGCCGGCGAGGGCGAGCGCTGGTGGTGGCGGAACAAGCAACTCGTCGAGCTGGACAACCTGGTCGGCCCGATCACCGGCGTGGACCCCTGCGCCCTGAAGGACCTGAAGCCGGGCCACTGCCATCTCGTCACCCCGCTGGCCCGCAACCCCGCGGGCCAGGAGGTCAACACCGACGCCGACCGGGCCGCGGCCGCCATCGCGGGCGCCACCGGCGCGACCTCCCTGACCCTGGTCACCGACGTCGCCCATCTCCTGATCGACGGCGAACCGGTGCGCCGGATCAGCGCGGAGGCCGCCGCGGCCTTCCGCGACAAGGGCGCCACCGGCGGCATGCGCAAGAAGCTGCGGGCGGCCGGCGAGGCACTGGACGGGGGAGTGGGCCGGGTCATCATCGGCAGCGCACCCGTCTCGGACATGCTCGCCGAACGCACCGGCACCGTCATCACCCCCGCGTGAAACCGAGCCCGCCCGCCGCCGTGCCCCGCGCGCGGCAGCGAGGGCACATCAGCGAGAGGAGCAGCGCACGTGGCGTCGTCCCGGGTGCTAGTGGTCAACAACGGAACCCTGTCCCTGAAGCAACTGCGCAAGCGCTTCGAGGACCTGGGCTCCGAAACCGACACCGTCGACGCGGCCTCCGTGCCGCGCAAGCTCGACGGACGCCATCAGGCGATCGTGCTGAGCGGAACCAAGGTCCGCGCCTTCGACAGCGACTTCTACCGGCCGCTGATCGACCTCGTCATGCAGGCCGACGTGCCGGTCCTGGGGATCTGCGGCGGCATGCAGATCATCGCCGTCGCGGCCGGCGCCGAACTCGCCGAGGGCCCGCAGCGGGTGGGCGGTCACGAGGCGCACGTCGACAAGGAGGAGGCCCTCTTCTCCTACGTCAAGCCCACCGTGACGGTCTTCCACCGGCACACCCTCTACCTCCAGGCCGCACCGAAGGGCTTCCGCTCCATCGGGCGCTCCGAGCACGCGCCGGTCGAGTTCATGCGCTCCGACGACGGCCGCATCTTCGGCTCGCAGGCCCACCTCGAATTCCGCAACGACGGCATGGAGATCCTCCGGGGCTTCGCCGAGCAATACCAGTGACGCACTGTCAATTTCCTTGCTTCACATACCAGTCAATGAAACCCAACCGATGATGAGGTCTCTTCACCATGAGCATCGTGGATGACAACCCTGGCGGGGACGAACAGCGCGACCCCGCCTTCTCGGTCGCCCTCAACGGCAGCGGCGGCCCGCTCAAGGGCTGGGTCGTGGTCGACTCGCTGGTCGACTCGATCGCCATGGGCGGCACCCGCATGACCGCCGACGTCACCGAGGAGGAGGTGCGCGGCCTCGCCCGCGGCATGACCCACAAGCTGACGCTCGTCGGCCTCCGGGTGGGCGGCGCCAAGGCCGGCATCGTCTCCGACGGCACCGACCGCGAGCAGACCCTGCGCACCTTCGGCCGTACGGTCGCGCCGCTGCTGCACGGCGGCATCCACCTCGGCTGCGACCTCGGGGTGACGCCGGCCGACCGGAAGGTGTTCTTCACCGAGGCCGACTACGACCCGCGCCGCAAGGCCCGCGGGGTGGACATGCCGTACGACTGGCGCACCTACTACGAGCCGCTGGTGGACTGCACCGGCCATGGCGTCGGTGTCGCCGCGGTCACCGCGCTCGAAGGGCTGCCCGACCGGGGCGCCTCGCGCCGTGTCGTCATCCAGGGCTTCGGCACCGTGGGGCGCTCGGTCGCGAAGTTCCTGGAGGACCGCGGCCACCGCATCGTCGGTGTGGCGGACGTGAAGGGCACCATCAGCGCCGAGCGGCTGCCGGTCGCCGACCTGCTCGCCATCACCGACGGCTTCGGCCGTATCGACCGCTCCCGGCTGCCGCAGAACGTCACGGTCTCCTCCGAGCCGGACGCCTGGCTGGACGTGGAGGCCGACCTCCTCATCCTCGCGGCCAACCACAACGCCCTCAACGACGCCAATGTGCACCGGCTGACCGCGCCCCTCGTGGTGGAGGGCGGCAACATCACCGTCAGCCCCGAGGCGAAGCTGAAGCTCGCGGTGCAGGGCGCGACCCTCGTCCCCGACGTCGTCGCCAACGTCGGCGGCGCCGCCGCGGCGGGCCTCGCCCTCACCCGGACCGTACCGTTCGAACTGGAGGCGACCGCCCGCAAGGAGTGGGTCTTCGACTGGGTCGGCACCCGCGTCCGCAAGAACACCCAGGACCTCCTGGAGATCGCCGCCGCGACGTCCGAGGACCCGCTGCCGGCCCTGCTCTCCGCCCGCCGGGGGGAGCGCCGATGACCGCCGGGTTCGTCCCCGAAGGACACGAGGCCCGTACCGCCGAGTACCGGCGGCGCGGCTGGTGGCGCGACGAGACCTTCCTCGACGACCTGCGCCGCCAGGCCCGGGAGCGTCCGCACAAGCTGGCCATCGCCGGCCGCCGGGTCACCCAGGGCCGCACCGACACGCTGGACTACACCGAGCTGTTCCAGATGACCGAGCGGTTCGCGGGCGCCCTGGTCGAACTCGGCGTCCAGCCGGGCGACTTCGTGGCCGTCCAGCTCCCCAACCGGTGGGAGATGGCGCCCCTCCTGTTCGCCTGCATCCGGGTCGGCGCGGTCATCTGCCCGATCTCGCCGATCTGCAACGAGGAGGAGCTCCGCCACCGCCTGGAGCTCACCGAGGCCCGGGTCTGCATCACCGTCCCGGAGTGGGACGGCACCCCGCTGGCGGAGATCGTCACCGGTCTGCGCGAGGAACTGGCCACGCTGGAGCACGTGTTGGTGGTCGGCGGCCACGCCCCGGACGGCGCCCGCGACTTCCACGACCACTTCGTCGGCACCGTCTGGGAGGAGGAGCACACGGCCGACCTGGACGGGCGCGAGCTGAAGCCCGACGACCCGTTCGTGGTCCTGTTCACCTCCGGCACGACCGGCGAGTCCAAGGGCGTCCTGCACAGCCAGAACACCATCCACTCGGCGGTCCGCGGCTACGTCGACGCCTTCCTCCTGGACGACGACCTGGTCGCCGCCGTCACCACCCCGCTGGTCCACTACTCGGGCTTCGGCCAGGGCATCCTCGCGGGCGTCATGCTCGGCGGCACCATCGCCTTCCAGGACGTACGCAAGAACGCGGCACTGCTCGACCTCGTGGAGCGCTACGGCGCCACCCTGCTCTACGGCCCGCCGCCCACCCTGCACGAGATCAGTCAGTCGCAGCGCACCGATCCCCGCGACGTCAGCACGATCCGACACGTCGTGACCGGCTCGGCGCCGGTGCTCCAGCCCCTGGTGGACGAGCTCCGCGAGACGCTCGGCGCGCGTACGTACTCGCTGTGGGGCATGTCCGAGAACGGCCCGGTCACCATCACCAAGCTCGACTACAACCAGGACTGGGCGGCGCACAGCAACGGCCGGCCGATCGACGCCATGGAGATCCGGATCGACAACTGCAAGAACCCCGACGAGCGGGCCCCCGTGGGCCGGCTGAGGGTGCGCGGCGCGTCCCAGGCGCTGAGCTACTACAAGCGGGACGACGTCTTCGCGGCCGAACTCACCGCGGACGGCTGGTTCGACACCGGGGACGTGGCGCGCGACGACGGCCGCGGTGGCATCCGCATCCTGGGCCGCGCCAAGGACGCCATCATGCGCGACGGCATCGTCGTCCCCATGACCGAGCTCGAAGCGATCATCGCCCGCCACCCCAAGGTGCACGAGGCCGCCCTGGTGGGCCCGACCGGCCAGGTCAGCGACGCGATCTTCGCAGTGGTCGTCGCGAGCGACGGCGAGGGGCCGACCCTGGAGGAGATCCGCCGGCACCTGAAGGAGGCGGACCAGAGCGAACGGTTCTGGCCCGACCGCCTGCTGGTGGTCGAGGCGCTGCCCAAGACCCTCACCGGAAAGGTCCGCAAGGCCGCCCTGCGGGAGCTCTACCCCGAGGCCTGAGGTCCAAGGCCCGCCCCGAAACCGACTGTTGGAGTAGTCATGCCCGAGCCCACCGAGGTGACCATGTCGGCGACCCTCGCCGCCGACGAGGCACTCGCCCGCAGACGGCTGGCCGGAGAGCAGGTGCTCTCGATGGCCAGCGGCGAGATAGGTCTGCCGGTGCTCCCCGCCCTCCGGGCGAAACTGGCCGCGGCCGCCGGCCTCAACACCTACGGCCCCGTGGCCGGGAGCGCCGCGCTGCGCACCGCGGCGGCCGACTACTGGCGACGGCGCGGCCTGTCCGCCGACCCCGGTCTGGTGGTGTGCGGGCCGGGCAGCAAGCCCCTGCTGTTCGCGCTGCTGCTCGCCGTCGGCGGCGACGTGGCGCTGCCCATGCCGAGCTGGGTCAGCTACGCGGCGCAGGCCGGCCTGCTCGGGGTGCGGCCGATCCCGGTGGAGACCCTGCCGGGCCAGGGCGGCGTCCCCGACCCCGACCGGCTGCGCGAGGCGGTCACCGCCGCCCGCGCCGCCGGGCGCGACCCGCGCTCCGTCGTGGTCACCCTGCCGGACAACCCGACCGGCACCATCGCCCGGCCCGGCACCGTACGGCGTCTGTGCGAGGCGGCCAGGGAACTGGACCTGGTCGTCATCTCCGACGAGATCTACTGCGACCTGGTCTTCGACGACGCCCAACCGGCCGTCTCCCCGGCCGTGTTCGCCCCCGAGCGGACCGTCGTCACCACCGGGCTCACCAAGAACCTGGCCGTCGGCGGCTGGCGTACGGGGGTGGCCCGGCTGCCCGACAGCGACATCGGGCGCGCCCTGCACACCCGGCTCGTCGGCGTCGCCAGCCAGATCTGGTCGAGCCCGGCGGCACCCGTCCAGGAGGCGGCGGCCTGGGCGTTCACCGAGCCGCCCGAGGTGGTCGAGCACATCCGCGCCTCCCGTCGGCTGCACGAGGCGGTGGCGCGCGCGATGGCCGCCCGGTTCGCCGCGGTGGGAGCGCTGCTCACGCCCATCCGGGCGACCTGTTATCTGTACCCGGACTTCGAGCCCCTGCGCGAGCACCTCGAAGCGGCCCACCGGATCACCTCGGGGGCAGAACTCGCCCAACACCTCGTCGAGGCGTACGGGTTGGGGCTGCTGCCCGCGAGCGCGTTCGGCGAGCCCGGTCGTTCGCTGCGGCTGCGCGTGGCCACCAGCCGCCTGTACGGCGACACCGACGAGCAGCGCACGGCGGCCCTGGCCGCCACCGATCCGGTGGCCCTGCCGTGGATCCGCGCCTCCCTGGACCGGGTCGAGGAGGTCCTGGCCGACCTGGTGGCCTCCCGGGCGCCGCGCCCGGAAGCGGCCCTGCACGCCTGACACACGTGCACCTGCCACACCGTCAAGACATCAGCAATGCCTGACACATCGTCAACTGTCGCGGCCCCGGGCATGCCCCGGACCGCGGCCCCCACGGCTCAGGAGGGCCGCCACATGTCCATCCTCTTCGAATGCGTCCATCAGGGCGAGCGTTACGTGGGCTTCGACCGGCCCGCCCCCGGTGAGCCGCAGACGCTCTACAAGGTCGCCGACGGGCAGCTCGCGGCGGCGGTCATCGCCACCGACGGCCCCGAGGCCCTGAAGGCCGCCATCACCGACCACGCGGAGAGCATCACCGTCACGGCCGGGGACGGCGAACTGGCCTTCCTGCCCCCGCTGTTGCCCACGGCCGACGGCAGCGCGCTGCTGAGCGGCTTCATGCGGACGCACAAGTCCAAGTTCGACACCGAGCCCAGCGAGGACGAGGAGTTCGTCGCCCCGAACTGGTTCTTCAAGGGGTTCGGCTCGTGGCTGCGCATGCCCGGCGAGACGCTCACGGTACCTGCCACGGCGGTCGCCCTGATCGAGGAGCCGGAGGTCGCGCTGGTCTACGTCAACGACGCGGAGGGCACCCCGCACTACGCGGGATACACGTTCGGCAACGACCTGTGCGACATCGGCCTGCACCGCCGGAACCCGGGCTGGAACCCGTACTGCAAGCTCTGCGACACCTCCATGGCGCCCTGGCTCTTCCTCGGTGAGCCCCCTCGCTCGGTGACCGGCCGGGTCACCATCGAGCGCGGCGGGGTCTCGGCCTGGGAGGGGACCTTCGACTGCGGCGACGACGCGCTGTACTTCGGCATCAAGGACATGGCGGCCCACCTGTTCACCTATCCGGCGGTCCGCCGGCCGGGCCTGGTGAACTACGTCCTGATGGGCGCGGACGAGGCCAGCTTCCACGACGGCTTCCGCATCGCGGACGGCGACCGCATCACCATCGACGTGAAGAGCCACGAGGTGGTCCTGTCCAACCCGGTGAGCTTCGAGGCGCCCGCTCCCCTCGCCCGATGAGACCCCGCCTGCCTTCGCGGCCCGGCATGCTGCCCCCCCCGGCGGCGTGCCGGGCCGCGGCCGTTGCCGGGTGGGCCCATCGGCCGAGATCTGCGCCACACTCAACTGTGTGGTGGGTGCACAGACTTGACCCTGACATATATGTGAGGGTTGGACGGTGTGGTCATGACCTCACCGATGCTCAACCATGTCGAATTCGGCGACGGAACCCCTCTGCTGATGCTGCACGGGTTCACCATCGACCACCGCCTCCTGCTGCCCCTGGAATCCGCGTTCACCGACCGGCCGGACTGGCGTCGCGTCTACGTCGACCTGCCCGGCTCGGGCCGGTCGCCGCGGCAGCCGGGCCCGGTCACCGCCGACACCGTGGCGGAGTCACTGATGACCTTCGTGGACAAGCAGTTCGGGTCCGCTCCCTTCGCCGTCGCCGGCATCTCGTTCGGTGCCCAGCTGGCCCGGCACGTCCTGGCCGAACGAGGTGAGCAGGTCCTGGGAATGAGTCTGTTCGCCCCGCCGGTCCTGCCGTTCGCCCAGCGGGATCTGCCCGAGCGCCAGGTCCTGGAGCGGGACGAGGCGCTCCTGGACTCCCTGGACCCCGAGGACCTCGCCGCCTTCTCCGGCATCGCCGCCCGGCAGAACCCCGAGGGCTGGGCCGCCTTCCGTGACCACGTGCTGCCCGGCCTCCGGGCCCACCACCAGGGCGACGCCGCCGAACTCGCCCGCTCCCTCATGCTCACCACCACCCCGGAAACCCGCTTCACCACCCACGACGGCCCGCACCTGCTGGTGACCGGCCGCCAGGACCATCTCGTGGGATGGCGCGACCAGCTGGCGCTTCTGGAGCGTTACCCGCGCATGACGTACGCCGTCCTCGACGGAGCCGGCCACAACGTCCACCTCGACCAGCCCGGCCCCGTCCATGCCCTGTTCACCCGCTGGCTCGACGAACTGGACGCGCGCCGCTGACGCGACCCGGCCCGGTACGCATCAGCCCAGAACCCCAAGGGAGCGGCCTTCGTGGATCCCCACCCCGAACCGAAGACGCCGGCCCGGCCGATCAGGCAGCTCAACAGCATCGCGGCCGCCCGCCTCGTCCCGTCCTTCTGCATCCTGGCGTCCCATCTCTCCTTCGAGAACGTTTTCAAGGACGGGACGACCCAGGGCGCGTACTACCGCATATTCAACCCGCTCGGATTCAATTCCGTATCCTTCTTCATCGTGCTCAGCGGCTTCATCCTGACCTGGATATCCATCGACAGGGCTCCGGGTCCCGGATTCAAGACCAAGCGCCTCCTGAGAATCCTTCCGGTCCACTTCATCACCTGGGCCGTGATCGTCTGTGCCTTCGGCGCGCTGCTTCCGAAGAAATCCCTTGCGGCCACTCTCACCCTGCTTCAGGGGTGGATTCCGGACCACAGCGTCTACTTCTCGGTCAACGCCCCGGCCTGGACCCTCTCGACGGAGATCGTGCTCTATCTCGCGTTCCCATGGATCCACCGGTTCCTCACCGGCCGGACCACCGACTTCCTGCTCACGGCCCTCGTCGGCCTGGTCGCGGTCCTGGTGCTCCTGCCGGCCGTCCTGCAGTCGTTGCCCGACGGCGCGACCTTCTCCAACGCCGCGTTCAGTGAGCGCGGCCGGCTGGTCGACGTCTCGGAATGGAAGTACTGGCTGGTCTACATCAGCCCGTTCACACGCTTCCTGGAGGCGCTCTGCGGCGTCCTGACCTGCCTTCTGGTCGTGAGGGGAAAGTGGCCGAAGAGCGTACTTCTGCCGTCCCTCCTGCTGGTCGCGGCTGTCGTGGCGGAGGAACTCTGGGCCCCGTTCCTCATGACCCTGTCGGCGTTCACGATCGTCCCCGTAGTGCTTCTCATCGGTTCGCTCGCGGCCAGGGAAATCGGCTCGCGCACCACCACCAGCAAAATCGTGGGGAAGGTATCGGCCCTCGGAAAATACACCTTCGGCATCTACATGTACCAATGGGTGCTCATCCTGCTGTGTGAACAGTATCTGCGGCCCTGGGGAAACAGTCTGCTCTCCGGGATTCTGCTGATCGCCGTCTTCTATGCCGTGTGCCTCGCGATCTCGGTCCTTTCGAACCGTTGGATAGAGACCCCGGTCAACTCCTTCATGAGGCCCAACATCGCCGCGAGAGCCGCCGCCCGTCCCGGCGGGCCGAGAACGGCCTCCCCGGCACCGGAACGGGCAACGGCCGGCTCCTGACCGACGGCGGCCCCGGCCGGCCCGGCGGCCGGGCGCGTACCGCGAGGCCTGCCCGGCCGCCCTGTTCCACCGCACCGAGTCGATCTTCCTCCCACGCAAGCCTAGGCAGGTCAGGGCCGGTCGGGGCATGCTGGGGGACCCGGCTGAGGAAGTGAGGCGCGCTGCGATGGTGACTGACTCGTACGCCCATGGGGTGAGTGGTACCGCCCTGCTCGGCGACACGATCGGCGGCAACCTGGACCGCGCGGTCCAGGCGTACGGGGAGCGCGAGGCGCTCGTCGACGTCGCCTCCGGACGGCGCTGGACGTACGCCCAATTCGGCGCGGATGTCGAGCAGTTGGCCTGTGCGCTGCTGGCGACCGGGGTCGCCAAGGGGGACCGGGTCGGGATCTGGGCGGTGAACTGCCCCGAGTGGGTGCTCGTCCAGTACGCCACCGCGCGGATCGGCGCGATCATGGTCAACATCAACCCGGCCTACCGCGTGCACGAGCTGGAGTACGTGCTGCGCCAGGCCGGCATCTCCGTGCTCTTCGCCTCGCTGTCCCACAAGTCGAGCGACTACCGGGCGATGGTCGAGCAAGTGCGCGGCAACTGCCCGGCGTTGCGGCGGACCGTGTTCTTCGGAGACCCCGGATGGGGCCGCCTCATGGCCGACGGTGTCGGGCGCCCGCACGCGGAACTCGCGGCCCGCGAGGCCGAGTTGTCGTGCGACGACCCGGTCAACATCCAGTACACCTCGGGCACGACCGGCTTCCCGAAGGGAGCCACGCTCTCCCATCACAACGTCCTCAACAACGGCTATTTCGTGGGGGAGTTGCTCGGCTACACCGAGGCCGACCGGATCTGCATCCCGGTGCCCTTCTATCACTGTTTCGGCATGGTCATGGGCAACCTGGCGGCCACCTCGCACGGCGCCTGCATGGTCGTCCCGGCCGCGTCCTTCGACCCGGAGGCGACGCTGCGGGCCGTCGAGCACGAGCGCTGCACCTCGCTGTACGGGGTGCCCACGATGTTCATCGCCGAGCTGAACCTGCCCGGCTTCGCCGCGTACGACCTCTCCTCGCTGCGTACCGGCATCATGGCGGGCTCGCCGTGCCCCGCCGAGGTCATGAAGCGGGTGGTCGCCGAGATGCACATGGCCGAGGTGTCCATCTGCTACGGCATGACCGAGACGTCCCCGGTCTCCACCCAGACCCGCACGGACGACGACCTGGAGCGGCGCACCGGCACGGTCGGCCGGGTCATGCCGCACGTCGAGGTGAAGATCGTCGACCCGGCGAGCGGTGTCACCGTCCCGCGCGGCGAGCCGGGCGAGCTGCGCACCCGGGGCTACAGCGTGATGCTCGGCTACTGGGACGAGCCGGAGCGGACCGCCGAGACCATCGACGCGGGGCGCTGGATGCACACCGGCGACCTCGCGGTGATGCGCGAGGACGGCTACGTCGAGATCGTCGGCCGCATCAAGGACATGATCATCCGCGGCGGCGAGAACGTGTACCCCCGCGAGATCGAGGAGTTTCTCCACCGGCATCCCAAGATCGCCGACGTGCAGGTGGTCGGGGTCCCCGACGCGAAGTACGGCGAGGAGGTCCTGGCCTGCGTCATCCCGCGCGACCCGGCCGACCCGCCCACCCTGGACGAGGTCACCGCGTACTGCCGAGAGCGGCTCGCCCACTACAAGATCCCCCGCCACCTGCGGATTCTCGACGCGTTCCCGATGACGGTGAGCGGCAAGGTCCGCAAGGTGGAGCTGCGGGAGGGCTACGGCGCCTGATCAGGCGCCTGTCGCGACGAGTTCCTGAGCCGCGTCGTTCACGGGCTGCGGCGTGCCCGTCAGGTCCAGGACGAACAGCGGGACGCGCAGCTGGTCGGCGCGCGCCCTGGCGTCCTGCGCGTACCCGGCGAGCGAGAAGTGGACGCTGCGCGCCGACGTGGTCACGCCGTGCAGCCACAGGCACTCGACGGCCTTCAGCGAGGCGGGCCGCGTCGTCGGGTCCACCTGGGCCACCAGGCCCCGGCCGCGCAGGTCGATGCCGGAGGCCGGGGGCGGCTCGGCCTGCAGTATGTCGCTGAAGCCGAGCCAGGTCAGATAGAGCCCGGCCGCGGTCACCGCGTCCCTCGCGGTACGGATCGTGAGCGGCCGGAACGCCGTGCGGGCCCGTGCCCCCGGCGGCGGCGCGACCTCCACGGGTGCGGGCGGCGCCGTCACGGGCCGCACGGGGACCTTCAGAACACAGCCGCAGGAGCAGCCGAGCTCGGGCTGCGGCCACTGGCTCTGCCGCCCGCACGCCCTGCACCGGACCGTGACCCAGGCGTCCGTCCAGGTGCGGTGCGTGATCGGCGAGGGCGCGGCGCCCCGCTGGATGGGCGGCGCGAGCGGGACCCCGCAGGCGCAGGGGTAGGCCGGCGGCACATAGACGTGCTCGCGCCGACAGGTCGGGCAGCGCACCGGTACGCCGTCACCGTTCATCCGCCCCCACCTCCATGACGACGCGACCCCGAACGGGTTCCGCTCCGCGCCCGACGCGGTCCCCCGGAGCGGCCTGTCCGGGGGTTCCGCGGTCCATGGTCCATCAACGGCGACGGCGGTGTGGCCGATTCGCGCATCCCGGCCCTCCCTTGACGCGCTGGCGAACCCGTCCTACATTGCTTCCACATAGCAGAATGAAACTTCCGCATTACGGAATAAGGCTCGAAGGTGGCGCGGCCAGTGGCCCGCCGGAGCCGAGTCCGCCGGCCGAAGCAGGAGCACCCCATGCCTCGTATGACCGCTGCCCGAGCGGCAGTTGAGATCCTCAAGCTCGAAGGCGTCAGCCACGCCTTCGGCGTGCCGGGCGCGGCGATCAACCCCTTCTACAAGGCGCTCAAGGAGGGCGGTGGCATCAACCACACGCTCGCCCGCCACGTCGAAGGCGCCTCCCACATGGCGGAGGGCTACACGCGCTCCAACCCGGGCAACATCGGTGTCTGCATCGGCACGTCGGGCCCCGCGGGCACCGACATGATCACCGGCCTGTACTCGGCGATCGCCGACTCGATCCCGATCCTGTGCATCACCGGCCAGGCACCGGTCGCCAAGCTCCACACCGAGGACTTCCAGGCCGTCGACATCGCCTCGATCGCCAAGCCGGTCACCAAGGCCGCGACGACCGTCCTGGAGGCCGCGCAGGTCCCCGGCGTCTTCCAGCAGGCTTTCCACCTGATGCGCTCCGGCCGTCCCGGCCCGGTCCTCATCGACCTGCCGATCGACATCCAGCTGACCGAGATCGAGTTCGACCCCGAGACGTACGCGCCGCTGCCCGTCTACAAGCCGGCCGCGACCCGCGCCCAGGCCGAGAAGGCGATCCAGTTCCTCCTGGAGTCCGAGCGCCCGCTGATCGTCGCCGGTGGCGGCATCATCAACGCGGACGCCTCCGACCTCCTGGTCGAGTTCGCCGAGATCACCAACACTCCGGTCATCCCCACCCTGATGGGCTGGGGCACCATCGCCGACGACCACGAGCTGAACGCCGGCATGGTCGGCGTGCAGACCGCGCACCGCTACGGCAACGCCACGTTCCTGGAGTCGGACTTCGTCCTGGGCATCGGCAACCGCTGGGCCAACCGCCACACCGGCTACAAGCTGGACGTCTACCGCGGCGACCGCAAGTTCGTCCACGTCGACATCGAGCCCACCCAGATCGGCAAGATCTTCGCCCCTGACTTCGGCATCGCCTCCGACGCCAAGGCCGCCCTGGAGCTCTTCGTCGAGGTCGCCAAGGAGCTGAAGGCCGCCGGCAAGCTGCCCGACCGCTCCGCCTGGGTCGCCTCCCACCTGGAGCGCAAGGCCACCCTCCAGCGCCGCACGCACTTCGACAACGTGCCGATGAAGCCGCAGCGGGTCTACGAGGAGATGAACAAGGCCTTCGGCCCGGAGACGCGCTACGTCACCACCATCGGCCTCTCCCAGATCGCCGGCGCGCAGATGCTGCACGTCTACAAGCCGCGCAACTGGATCAACTGCGGCCAGGCCGGCCCGCTCGGCTGGACCATCCCGGCCGCGCTGGGTGCCGCGACCGCCGACCCGGAGGTCCCGGTCGTCGCCCTGTCGGGCGACTACGACTTCCAGTTCATGCTGGAGGAGCTGGCGGTCGGCGCACAGCACAAGATCCCGTACGTCCACGTTCTCGTGAACAACGCCTACCTGGGCCTGATCCGTCAGGCGCAGATCGGCCTGGACATCAACTTCCAGGTCAACCTGGAGTTCGAGAACATCAACTCCCCGGAGCTCGGCGTCTACGGCGTCGACCACATCAAGGTCGTCGAGGGCCTGGGCTGCAAGGCGATCCGCGTCACCGAGCCGGACCAGCTGCTGCCCGCGTTCGAGGAGGCCAAGAAGCTGGCCGCCGAGTTCCGCGTCCCGGTCGTCGTCGAGGCGATCCTGGAGCGCATCACCAACATCGCGATGAGCAAGACGGCCGACATCAGCGATGTCTCGGAGTTCGAGGAGCTGGCCACCGAGCCGGGCCACGCCCCCACGGCGATCCGCCCCCTCCAGGCTTCCTGAGCCACGGCTTCCCGAGCCGCCCCTACGGTCCGGCCTCCGTTCCCCCGCACTGGGGAGCGGAGGCCGGACGCATGCGGTGGCTAACGCGTGCTCTCCTCGCGTTCGAGCAGCGTCTTGAGCGTGGAGAGGATCATCACCCAGCCGTCGCTGACCCCCTTGAGCATCTCGCTGTCCACGCTGTCGAAGCCGTCGTGCGTGATGGTCAGCTTCACCCCGAGCGCGGGCGTCTCGGCCGACTGGATGTCGAACGCGACCTGCGACTGCTCCGTGCGCGCGCTCTCGAACTCGCCTTCCGTGTCGAAGAGCTGACGGTGCATCGGAAGCAGCCGGTGCCAGGTGTACGCGAGCTTCCGCCCCGGCACCGCCTCTATCACCGCCTGGCCGAGATCCTCGTACGCCCCGTCCGGGCCCATCTTCCACAGCACCGGCGAGCCCACCTTCCAGTCGGACATGGGCCCCCAGCCGCCGAAGTACTCCTGCGCGAACTCCGCGTCCGTCAGGGCCTCGTAGAGGCGCTCGGGAGTGGTCCGGATATAGATGACATAGACGAACTCGGGCTTTTCCATGGCGAGTTGCTCCTCCACACCGCGCTTCAGTCTGCCGGGCGCGTCGAGTCTGCCGCGCTCGTACTTGCCGATCCAGCGCTCCGACAGCTCCTGGATCGGCACCGGATTCAGGTAATGGATCTTCTCCCGGCCGCGCCGCACGGACGTGACAAGGCGCGCCGTTTCGAGCACCGCGAGATGCTTGCTCACCGCCTGGCGTGACATGGCGAGGCCCTCGCACAGCTCCCGCAGCGTCTGCCCGTTCCGCGCCCGGAGCCGGTCGAGCAGCCGCCGCCGGCCGGCATCGGCCAGCGCCCTGAAGACGTCGTCCACGCGCGCCTCCGGCGTTGTGCGTACGCACGCTCGTTTCACGGTGTCGTTTCCAGATTCGCAACCCAGGGGTTGCGTGTCAATTCATGACGATTTTCGCACCAGGATGCGTTCCGGTCGGCGCAGATACCGGATCGATTCCCCATCGTCATCCGGCGGGCCTGCCCCTCGGGCCATTTCGCGGCGCATACTGGGGTGACGATGACGAAGCCATCCGCGCCCCGGCGCCACCTGCCCACCAGCCCCTTCAAAGCCCCGGACGCTCCGGCGGCCAAGCACTTCATCCTGGGAGACCGGGTCACACACGACCAGTTCGGCCTGGGCACCATCATCGGGGTCGAGGACGGCGTCGCGATGCTCGTCGACTTCGGCTCCCGCCAGGCCCGAATCGTCAGCCCGTACACCCGCATGGACAAGCTCTAGGCCCCGCCGCCCGGCGAGAGCCGCCGGCCCGTACCGCAGCCGCGGATCGGGCCGGGGGTGCGTCCTTGCGCCGCGGTGAGGACTGCCCTTCCGAGTGAAATCGCCGGGCCCCCGACCGAATCCGCGGGCCCCGCAATCCATCCGCGCTCCAGCCCGGGCCTACGACATCCATACGGCCCGCATCCAACCCCGGGCGTACAAAACGCCCCCTCTCCCGACACCGGAGTCGGACGTGTTCCGGCACCTGAGGGGGACGTGTGCGGACGAACCGTCCGCCTAGCCTGTCGTCCATGGTCAAAATCTCCCGCGCGGCCACGGCCGTCGCCCTGTCCTTAGCCCTCGCGGCGCCGCTCGCCGCGGCGACCGCGGCCCAGGCCGCCCCGCCGAAGCCTCCCGCGGCTTCGATGCACGCCGGCTCGACGCACGCCGCCGAGCGGATCGAACTCCCTCGCCCGACCGGCCAGGACGCGATCGGCGCCGACACGCTGCACCTCGTCGACCACTCCCGCCGCGATCCCTGGGTGCCGAGCCGGGACCGCGAGCTCATGGTGACCCTCACCTACCCGGCGGCCCGCTCCGGCGCCGGCGACCCCGCCCCGTACACCACCTCCGCCGAGGCCCCGGTCCTCCTGAAGGAGCTCGGGATCGACCCCGCGAGGGCGGGTGAGGTCACCGGTGCGAGGACACACGCCGGGCTCGGCGTGCGGCCTGCGCGGGGCGGCCATCCGCTGATCGTGCTCTCACCGGGGTTCGGCGCCCCGCGCTATTCGCTCACCACCCTCGCCGAGGACCTCGCGAGCCGCGGCTACGTCGTCGCGTCGGTGGACCACGCCTACGAGTCGTTCGGCACGAGTTTCCCCGGCGGCCGCCTGCTGACCTGTGTCGCCTGCAAGGCCATGCAGGACGGCACACCCGGCAGCGTGGTCACCGCGACGCGCGCGGCCGACACGTCGTACCTCCTGGACCGCCTCACCGGAAAACACCCGGTCTGGCGGTACTCCTCCGCGATCGACGAGCGGCACATCGGCATGGCGGGTCACTCCATCGGCGGGGCCGCCGCGCTCGCCGCCATGGCGCGCGACGGGCGCATCGACGCCGGGGTCGACATGGACGGGGCGTTCTGGGACACGCCGGCGCCCAAGGGGCTCGGCGGGCGGTCGTTCCTGATGCTGGGCACCGACGACGAGACGCACCGCCCCGGCGGCAAGGACAGGACGTGGGACGCCACGTGGCCCGCCCTCGACGGGTGGAAGCGCTGGCTGACCGTCGCCGGAGCCGAGCACATGACGTTCTCCGACGAGCCGGTCGTCGCCGACCACTTCGGCCTCCCGCACTCGCCGCTGCCCGCGGCCCGCTCCGTCGCCCTCGTCCGGACGTACGTGGGCGCCTTCTTCGACCAGCAGGTGCGGGGCCTCGCCCGGCCGGTCCTCGCGGGACCTACCTCCGCCAACCCCGAGGTGACGTTCAACAATCCCTGACCGCGGTCCGCCCCCCCAACCGGGGGCTTACCGCCCGGGTTTACCCCGGTTCCAACCCCCGGTTGACGACCCCGGCCGTGCCGGATCGGCAAGGTGTGGTGAGTCGCGAGAACGCTCGCGACACCCACTCGACCAGGGGGAACCATGACACCCATCCGCAAGGCGGCGATAGCTGTGGCGGCAGTCGGAGCCGTCGCGCTTCCGCTCACGGGAGCCACCACCGCGTCGGCCGGAACCAACGGGCAGCAGGTCGCCGTGTCCACGTACTACTCGGACGAGGTCCAGGTCTGCGGCCACAACCAGAACAACGCGTGGGTGTGCACCGGCTACTTCAACACACCCGGCACGGGCTACACCGGCCGCGTCGGCTACTGGTTCAAGGGCCAGGTCACCATCACGGGCGTCCGCAACTCGCCCCACCAGGTACGCACCGCGTACTGCAACATCCCCGTCTCGCAGTCCGACAACTGGTCCTACTGCAACGGCCGCAGCAACCGCACCCTGTAGCACCGCGGAACAGCCCCTTTGAAGCAACAGGGCTCCACCCCTCCGGACCCGGGGGTGGGGCCCTGCCCCTGTTCTGCTGGACCGTCAACTCCGTTGGCCTAGAGCGATGTTGATGGATGGTCGGCGACGAGGGAAGCGAGCTGTGTGAGCGAGTCGATCCGCCAGTCCGCCGCCGCGACGACCTCCGAGTCGTCCGCCCACCAGTGCCCCCATGGCCCGCGCCGCAGGTGTGCGACGCGCAGTCCGGCCGCCTTGGCGGGGAACACGTCGTTCACGGGGTGGTCGCCGACGTACACTGTCTCGTGCGGAGCCGACTCGGCCACCTCCAGCACTCGCTCGAAGAAGGCGGGTTGGGGCTTGGAGACACCCCATTCGTCGGAGGTGACCACCAGGTCGGCGGGCAGGTCGAGACCGCGCAGGAGTTCGCCGGCGCGGGCCGTCTGGTTCCCGGCGACGATGACCTGGATGCCGAGCTCGCGGAGCCCGCCGAGGGCGGGCCGTACGTCGTCGTACAGGTCGGTTTCGTCGAGATGCTCACCACGGCCCGCCGCCTCGCGGGCGAGGTACGCCTGGCGGACGTCTATGCCGGGTTTGAGCATGCGCAACGCGTCGGCGGGGTCGCGCCCTTGGGTGACGACGGCCCCGACGAGCGCGGCGAGGGTGTGTCTGGGCACGCCGATCCAGTCGGCCCAGGATGCCCAGTAGCGGTCGTCGCGTACCAGTGTTTCGCCCATGTCGAGCACGATGGTCTCAATCATCGAGGCCGATCCTAGGTGGTGAGGCGGGCGGGTATGTGGGACGACGCCCCCATGAGTCGGGTGGCGCCGTCGCTACGAGCCGTATGCCGCCGCGAGCTGTACGGCGCCACTACAACGCGGACTGGAACGCGGAAGCGGAGGGCACGGTGTCACCCACTGCCGTGACGCGGTCGAGGGCGACGGGGGCGAGCCCCGCGTGCTGGGCGGCGGCGCGGGCGGCGAGCGCCACACGGGGGCCGGTCGCGGCGACCGGGAGGGGGCGGCGGGCGGCGGCGGATACGAGCATCGTGGTCATGCCTCATTGTGCATGGCCGGGCGTTGTGCTGTGCGCCGTTCGGGAAGGCCCAAGTAGCAGTCGTACGTGGGTGGTTGCGGTGCCGGGTGAATGATCGGACGGGCTCTGCGGCGCGACGGCCACCGGGGCCGAGCGGGAGCCGCCCGCTCAGGGCGAGGGGCGGCTCCCGTCACTCATGTGGCCTTTGCCGTGACCTTCCAGGGCACGACGACGTCAGGGCACACACGCCCGGGGTCGGGACGGCAGGACCGGGTCGAGCCGATCATGACGACGCCCGGATTCTCGGCCCGGAAAACGGCGCTGGCACCGCCCGTTGGCGTAGTGCCACCCGCGATCTTCCGGAGCACCCCGGAGTCGCCGGCCTGCGGGACGCTCCAGGCGTAGGTGAGCCCCTGGGAACGGGAGCCGGTGAGCCGGATCTCGACGTCGTCGCCGACCGCCAGAACAACGGGCCGGCCGTCGTCCGCGTTCGTCAGGACCACGCGTTTCGCCGCGGCGGCGTGGCGGGCCGAGGACGGCTGGGGCTGGGCGGTGGCCGGTGCGGCGGCGGGGCCCATGGCCGACGCCAGTCCGAGCGCCAGCGATACGGCGAGGTAAGCGGATGCCTTCGTCTTCAAGACCCCTCCGGGGGTAGCCGGGCCAGGCAGAACGGCGGGTTCTGCGCGTTGGGATCAGGGTGGCCCGAGCGAGGGCCGACACTGCTCTTTTTGCGGTTGAATACACCGAATTGGTGACGGTGGTCGAGGAGCTACTGACGGAATCGGCCGGGGGCGGCGCTCGCTGAATCGACGCCGGCCCGGAGACGCCGCTCCGGGGGCCCCGGCCGGCTCCCCGATTCACGCCTCAAGGAGGCCCTTCCGCCATACGAGGACCTCGGTGCTCGGCTGCCGCTCGGAGAACCGCCCTGACGGCGAGGATTCGCTCAGCAGCCTGCGTACGTCCGCCTCGAAGGCGTCGCAGCGCTCGCCGAACAGGTGTGGCGCGGCGTAAGACATCGAGAACACCCACGCCACGAGATCGTCAGCCGTGCGTTCCAGGGCCTGTCCGCCGGGAACGACGTGGCGATGGGGCCCAGTGAACCCGGCCCTGGCGAGGACCGCCGCTTCGCCGCCGGGTGTTCCGTGCGGCAGGACACTGCGGCCCGCTCGCCGGACGGGCCCCAGGTAGCGCCTGACCAGATCCTCGACAGCCGCGTAGGGAGCCGGAGGGTGAGGCAGGCCGTGGAGGCTGGGTGTCCCGGTCTTCAGATCCGAGACATGAACCAGCGCTCCACCGGGCCGGAGCATGCCCTTGATGACGGCTGCCACCAAGCCGCGATCCATCCAGTGAAAGGACTGACCGAAGCTCGCGACGCTGAACGTTCCCAGCCCGGCGGGCAGTTCCTCCGCCCGGGCCCGCACCCAACGTGCCTTCGTACCCATGCCGCATGCTGCGGCTTGGCAAGCGGCCTCGGTGATCATCCCGCTGTCGGGGTCGACCCCGACGACCTCACGGAACAGGTGACCCAGACTCAGAGCCAGGGTGCCGGGCCCGCACCCCACATCGATGAGCCGCCCGCGCCCGTCGAGCTCGAGAACGGTGGCGAGTACGTCCGCGAGGCCGGGTGCGTAGGGAAGCCTTCCGCGCCGGTAGTAGGCGGCGGTACCCCGGAACAGACTGTCGTCCCGCTCCCACCCGGCGCCCCCGCCCGCCCACCGCCCTCATGGGTGATCCACACATGCTGGATGCCGATGGTTGCATGTGCGGGTGCGTCCAGAGTTCAAGGTCGGCGGCGGTACATGGTGCTCTGCCATTGAGCTACGCCGACCCGAAGTCGACGACGGGATTCGAACCCGCAACCGCCCGTTCCCAAAACGAAGTAACCGCTGCCTGCGCACCTGGACGAGAACCACGGTATCTGCGTGACGTGATGCCGGCACGTGAATTATGGCTCTGCTCTTCAGGCGGCGAGTCCACTGTGCGGGCTCGGCGGCCCGCCATCCGACTCGGCTGTTCTTGCGAGCCTGGCTTCCTCGACCGTGTTCCCGTGATGTTCCCGTCAGCCGCGAAAAGATCAAAGCCCCACCCGAACCAGCGGGTGAGGCCTTGATCAACGAACGCTCGATTCGGGACCGTAACCAGTTTTGTTACCTACATTTGACCTGCGGTGATGCGGGAAATCGACCCAAAACAGGACCACTTGACGCCACTGAGTGCCACACAGTGCAGCAGAGTCCCCCTCTGTTTGGCCATGGCCAAACGCCCGGAGCGGGCGACCTGGCGGCCGCACGGGTTGAGTAGCGAGGCCTATGTCCGCGACGCCCCGGATATGGCATCGCCCCCGCTACGGCCGTAACGGGGGCGCGCCGACCCCTGCTCGCAAGCCTGGGGGCAGAGCGGGCGGGGTCGATCAGGGAGAGCTGGCCCAGGGAGTGTGTGCCAGCCACGGGTTTCAATACGCGGAACTCTAGCTTCACTCGAACAAGTGAGCGAATGCTTTGGTTCAGTGCGGGATGCCCTCGATGATGTCGCGGGCGCCCTGACGCAGGAGCTCGGCACAGACCCGGGAGCCGAGTACCGCCGGGTCGTTCAGGCCCTCGCCCCAGAAGTGGGCGTGGACGAACTTGGACCCGTCCCGCGAGAACACCATGCCGCGCAACGAGAGTTGCCCGTCCGGCTCGGTGACGCAGTACCCGGCGATCGGGCTGTTGCAGTGCCCCCTCAGGCCGTGCAGGAGGACACGCTCGGCCGTCGCCTCCGTCTGCGTGCGGGCGTCATTGAGGCGCAGCAGAAGGCCCGTCACGTCGGCGTCAGCTTTGCGGCACTCCAGGGCCAGGACGCCGGCCCCGACCGCGGGCAGGATCTCGTCCGGCTCGAACACCTGCCGAGCCCGGTCGGTCAGGCCGAGGCGCTCCAGGCCGGAGGAGGCCAGGACCATGGCGCTCAGCTCGGCATCCATGGCCTTGGTGCCGTCCATCTTGTCTAGGCGGGTGCCGACGGTGCCGCGGATCCGTACGACCTGGAGATCCGGACGGGCCCGGTTGATCTGCGCTTTGCGTCGTACCGAGGAGGAGCCGACCAGCGCGCCGGCCGGGAGGTCTTCGAGGCGCTTCACGTCCGAGCCTTCGGGGACGACGAGGACGTCCCGGACGTCGCCGCGGGGGAGCATCGCGGCGAACACGAGGCCTTCGGGGAGGGGGATGTCGCCGGGGACGTCTTTGAGGCAGTGGATGGCCATGTCGATGTCGCCGCGCTGGAGTTGGACGTCGATGGCTTTGACGAACAGTCCCTTGCCGCCGAGTTGGGCGAGGTCGCCCTGCCACATGTCGGCTTCGGTCTCGATGGGGACTGCCTCGGTGGTCAGGGTGGGGTCGAGCTGGTGAAGCAGGGCGCGGACGTGCTCGGTCTGTGCGAGGGCCATGGGGCTTTTGCGGGTGCCGATGCGGAGCGGCCGGTCGGTCAGGGAGGTCACGATGTCTCCGGGATGGTCTCGTGGTAGCGGGTGTTCAGGGGCATGTCGAGCGGGACGCCGACGAGTGGGGCGATGCTCGGGTGCAGGACGGTAGTGGCCCGGGTCGGGTCGGCCCATTCGAGGGCGTCAACTTCGCTGGCCTGGAGGACGATGCGGTCGATGTCTTCGCGGGTGATGCGGGGGCCGATGAACGTCAGGGTGATCCGGGCGCGGCGGCCGGGTGTGTGGGCCTGCGTCCACTCGGTGGCGAGGAGATCGCCAACGGTGATGTCGAGGCCGAGTTCCTCGCGTATCTCCCGGCGGGCGGCCGTGCGCGGGGACTCGTTGAGGTGGACGATTCCGCCGGGCAGGCCCCACCGCGAGCGGCTGCCCGTGGTGCGGACGAGGAGAACATGGTGGTCCTCGTCGGTGATGACGACGCGGACGAGGATCGGCTGCCCCGGTGCGGGGTGGGGCGTCTTCACGATGTAGCTCCGGACGTCTTCGGGTGGCAGGAGCAGGCGCACTTGAGGACTTCGATCGGTGCGGTGGCCGAGGGTTGGCGCACGTCGAGCGGGCCAGGGCAATGAGCATGGCCGCCCTGCCAGTTCAGGTTGCGGGCCTCGCGGCACTCGGGTGTGACGTAGGTGCCCGGCGCCTGCACGGCGGTCACGACTCGGCCCGGGCCGCAAGGGCAGCCGTGCCCGCTTCGATCATCCCGTTCACCCGGAGCGGATCGCACAGGGCGCCCGGGGCCGCCATGGGCACGGCCCAGTAACTCGTGAGGCTCCCAGTCGGCTCGTTGTCCCCGACGCGGGGTACGCCGATGTAGTTGCCGAGACCGACGTACGTTGCATACGGGCCGAGGCCGGGCCCGGGCGGAGACGGCGGCACAAGAGCGTAAAAGCGGCGGTTGTGCGGATCGTGGATGACGGGCCCGCGCAAACACTCACGGAGGACCGCGGTCGCGATCGCCCCCTCACCGACGGCCACGGCGTACACCAGCTCGTCAGCCAGACGGACGGCCGAGAAGCGGCGCCCCAGCGCGAGCAGGGCAACGTGCCCGTCCATCCACTGTTGGCGTGCGTCATCCGGCCGGTTGAGGCTGTCGGCCAGCCACGCGGCAATGGTTTCTCTCTGTGCGGCGTCTGCTGCGGTGTGCACGGGAACGCCCCTCGGTCGTTGTTCGCTTAGCCGCGACCGTAGAGCTGTTCATTAGTGGCAAGGGGCCGGGTTTCGGCCCCTGCCTCACGCCGCGAGCATTCCGATCTTCACCCCCAGGTCTGACGCCCGGCGACGACGCTCAGGCATCCGCGACTCGACCTCTTCTAGGACGATCCTGCGCGCATACCCGTTGTACCGAATCGTCTCCGGCGCGGCGGCATGGGCCAGTTCGAGCGTGGACAGGGCCGTCTCGTGCTGACCGTCCAGGTAGTACGCACGGGCCTGTTCGATCCGGTGTCGAGCCCGTCGTGGCCGCGACGGGATGACGTCGGCCTCGGCGCGGGTGGCCTGCCGCACTGATTCGCCACCGGCCCGGAGCTCGACAGCAACCGTGACCGCGTGGGCGCCCATGATGGCCGCACCGAAGGATGTGACCGGGTGGTAGTAGCCCGCGGGCAGGCTGGCCGCGGTTCGGGTGGCCTTGTCCCACCAGCCCCACGCAGTCCCCGATTCGGCCCGACGCGCGGCGGTGTATCCAGCCTCGAACTGCAACGCGCCAGCGATCGCCCGTACTTCGGCCGGGGCGTCGGGAAGCAATGGGGCAAGGTAGCGCAGTGTGGAAATGGTGATCTCGTCCGCGGCGTCGAAGTGACCGGGGCCAGAGTCGCGGTGGGCTTGGGCGGTCAGCCAAGCGGCTACGCCGATCGCGTGCGGGTCCTCGCTCTCCTGCGCGGCCACCATTCCCCGTTCGGCCACACGCCACAGCAGCGCAGCGTCCGGCTGGTAGGCCACGAAGAACTGCGACAGTGAGTACACCTCGGACAGCACGGCATGGGCGGATCGGCGTTCGGCCGCTGATTCGCTCTGTCGCACGGCGAGCTGCGCGTCACGGATCAGGTCCGGTAGCAAGGTGCCCAGAACCTCACGGTGGTTCGCTGCGTTGTGGCGGGCGGTCCACGCGGTGGCGAGGCGGGCTTGCAGATGGGCCGGCGACGGTGCGGCCCGGTCCGTGTCGAAGGGGAACAGGTTGATCGCCGCTGTGACGGCCGGGAGCTTGGGGTGGCCTGGCCCTACGAACAGCTCAATGTCTGGGGTGGTGTCCGCCCCAACTAGATCATTGAGAGTGCGTACCCGCAGAACTTCCGCGATGCGCAGGATCTCAGGCAGCCGCGGCATCCTCATCTGACCACCCTCGATCTTCTTGACCCATGAGGCGTGATGGCCCAAGAGCCCGGCCAACTGTTCCCGGGTCATGCCACGTCGGGTCCTAAAGATCTGGACGCGTTGCCCGAAGCGCACAGGGTCCTCGTACGGGTCCGGGGTAGCATCAGGAGACATAACGGCCTTGCCCCTTCCTTACAGCTCGACACTGTCAGGGTATGGGGCAAGGCCTGTTCTATGCGCCCCCCTTCAAGCATGAAGAAGCGCCCCCTGCCCGGCCTGAACGCCGTCAGGGGGCGTACTCGTTGGGGGAGCGGCTGCTACAGGGCGGACTGGAACGCCGAGGCGCTGGGCACGTTCCCGCTTGCCGCCGTGACGCGGTTGAGTGCGGTCGGGACGTGTCCGGCATGTTGGGCGGCGGCCCGTGCGGTGAGCGGGCGGCGGGTGGTCTCAGCCGGGAGGGAGACAGTGCGGCGGGCGGCGGCGGAGACAAGTGCGGTGGTCATGGCGTCATTGTGCACGGCGGCGTCCCGCTTCGAGCGGTGTTTGGTAGCGGGTGCCAACCCTCGCGGTTCTGCTACGCGATCTACGCTGAATCCATGAGTGACATCTACGCCTTCGACCTCGCGCTGGATCTACGCGCGGAATCATCGCAAGAGGTGCTGGACTTGGTCCAGTGGCATTTGGGGCTGGACTCGGAGCAAGTACCGGGTGGGGACCTGTCAGACGACAGTAATCTGGACGCTTTCCCGCTGTGGTCCGGCCGAGGCGCTGCCCATCGGATCGGTGGAGTCCTGTTGGGTGGACTCGTTCATGGGACCCGAGGGTGGGCTCTAACTGTGCGACAGGAAATTCATTCCGAGGATCTTCCGGAGCTCAAAGAGCTTGTCGAGCAACTTGCTCGCCATTCTGTGTCAGATGGCCTTATTGGGCAGATTCGATTTCCTGAGAGCGAACTGCCGGACGTCTTGTTCAATCGGTCCGGCACTCTCGTGCAGTTCTCGTTGATACAGCGGGAGGAAGTCGAAGTGCTGGCGGATTGACCGCCAGTTGGCTAGCTGTCCTCGACAGTCCTGCTCAGCCGCAGGGTCACTTCCGCGCTGGCCAGCATGCGGACGATCTCGATGGGCTGCTTCTGGAACTCGGCCATGACCACGTCAGCCGGGTCCACGCGGTGTAGATCCCCGTCCAGCCCCTGGGCTTCGATGACATAACGGAATCCCAGCGGGCCGGTGGGGTCGTCGGCCACTTGCCAGGTGGCCCTGTGGCGACGCACAAGGACATCAGCGAGGAAGGAGGTGAGATCACTGTGCAGGGTGGCCCAGTCCGCCTGTTCAAACTGCGACAAAGGGAGTCGCGATACATAGTTCTGCAAGGCAGGGATCAGACTCAGCGGGTCCTGTTCGTAGGCGCCCTCGGAGACTCCGAGCATCTTTGCGAGTTCCAGAGCGTTCTGTCGACTTCCCTCGGTCCACTGCTGCAGATCTGAACCTAGTTCTTGGGACTCACCCTGCTGGCTCATAACTCGCCTTCCATGTTGCCGTTTCACTTCAGTTTCGGAGCGGGGCCATATTCTACGAATATGATACGGGCCCGTATGAGGTAGTTACGCAGTTCGGCCGACGGCCCTGCGTGTGTGAACACCCATCGGGGATCGTAGCCAGGGTCGGCCCGCCGCAGCGCGAGATCCTTGTGGATCTGCTCCTTGATGTGCTTACTGAGGGGCACTTCCACCTTGATCGTCTGATGGCCCCCTCCGTCGAGCTTAATGGTCCGGTACTCCTGGTATGTCTTGATCTCTACAGCCAGTGTCCGACCGTCGGGCAGATCCACTGGCACGTCGACCTTCCGGCCGCCAACAGCCTCGACCGGGTACAGCGGATGGCTGTTTGTCGGAACCGGGAAGTGCCGCTCGGCCCCGCCGCCGTAGAGCTGGCGGAAGTAGTCCTCCGCTGTCGACCACCGTGTCCTCTTGTCGCGCAGTCTGCGGACCTGATCCAGCGTCAGGTCCGCCTGCCCCGGCGGCAGCGCAGGCCGGGAGTGATTGGCTTCTCCGCCCTCGCCGTTGCCATGCTCCGCCTCATGCCCGCCATGGGGCTCTTCGCCGTGGTGACTGTCCTCCCACCGTTCGCCATTGGCCTCGTGCATGTGGTGGCCGCCATCGTGCCCACCGGGGTGACTGCCGGACGTGGCGGTGCCCCCGTCATGTCCGGCTCCGTGCTGAGACGGTACGTGCACGTCTCCTGCGGCCACGCCGTGTGGCCCGCCTGAGGCACTCGGCGGGCGGGTCTGCTCGGTTGCGTGTTGACCGGGCGGCGCATGGTCAGCACGCGGCGGGAGGCCCCCTCCGCTGCGGCTCGCAGCACTCTCTCCTGGCTGGGCGCCTGTCATGGCCGGTTCGTGGTGGGGGAGGTTGTGTTCTAGCATCGCTCGGTCGGCGGCCGAGAGTTCGATGTGTGCTGCGGCCTTCGTGCCGTCCGGCAGGGTGACGGTGTTTTCCTTGAGGTCGAGGCGACTGCCGTTCGGCCACTCGATCACGTCGCCCTTGATGACGGGTACTTCGTCGCTGAATTTGAGGACGGTGCCGTCGGGCTGGAGGTGGGCGGCGTCCGCGAGCGGGCCGAGGGACAAGCCCTTGAGGCCCTTGAACACATCAGCGACCTTCCCGACGCCGAACTTGCCCGCCGAAAAGACGTACGTCATCGGGTCGACGACGCGTCCCACCTTGCCCAGCACCGAGACGGTCTTGGCGACCGCTCCGCCCTTGGCCGCCGCTCCGGCGCCGCCGGTGAACACGGTCGTCAGGACGTTGAAGGTGACGCCGCCCGCGGCGCGGGCCGGGTTCTTGCCCCACTCGTCGTACGCGATCAGCGCCTTGCCGGTCTCCTTGAGGGCGGTGCGGGAGTCGCGGAACCAGGTGGGCATCATTTTGTCGGGGGTGGCCCAGAACAGCGCGTTGGCGCCCGGGGTGATCGCGATGGCGAGGCCGGTGACGACCTTGGCCAGGCCCTTCCAGGCCTCGCCGGCCGCGTCCGACCCATTGCAGCCGAGCAGGATGTCGATGCCTTTGACGGTGCCCCAGATCCCGTCGACGATGAAGCCGTCCCACACAAAGCTCTTGACCTGGTGCCCCAGCCAGCTCAGCCCGGTGTATTCGGGCTCCGCGTAGGTGCCCCAGGGGGCGTTGTCCAGGTGGTTGAGGTCGTCGGCGCTGGCCCCGTAGGCGCTGGTGCCCTTGGGCAGCATCTGTCCGCCGCTGAGTCTGCCGAGGACCAGGGTGCTGCCGCCGACCAGCGCGGTGATTTTGTTGTGGCAGGTGATCTCGGCTTCGTAGAACGCCTCCAGGGTGGCCTGGACCTCGTCCTTGAGGCCGTCGTTGCGGTCCCGCTTCTTCTCATCGCGACGCCAGTGGTCATCGCCCGCAATGGTCGCGGTGAACGCGAACGCCTGGCGCTGCAGGTCTTCGAGCTTCTTCGCCAGCGGCCGCACCTCCTGGCTGTAGGCGCTCAACGCACCGGCCACCTTCTCCAGCTGCCCCGCGAACGTCGCCGTCTTCGCAGCCACCGGCGCCGTCGTGGCGAACAACTGGTCCGCCTCCGGCGCCTTGTAGAACGCCGCCGTGCTCTGGAAGTGGGAGTGGATCCCCGCCCCGGCATCGCGAAACGCACCGGCCTCCGAGGTCAGGAGCGCCGTGTCATGGTCGAGGCTGTCCAGGTCGCCGGTGAACTGCGGGATACCCGAGGGCACGATCGCTTCGGCCTCACTCACTGACGGCCTGCTTCCCCGAGAACCCCGGCGGCGCCGGGACCGGCTCCTGGATGGCCGCGTGCTGGGCCTGCGCGGCCATCGTCAGATCACCCTTGGCGTACTCGGTGGTCGCCTCCACCGCCCCGGTCAACGACTTGCCCGTGCGCTCCACGACGTACCGAAGATCCTTCTGCCAGTGCTGCATGAACTCACCCAGCGCCGCAGCCACCGGACCCGTCGCCAGCGCCGGCCCCGTATACCCCGATGCGACCGTGCCCGCAGCCGTCGCCGTCCGCGGCAGCGTGTCACTCAGATTCGTCCCCGCCGTCGACAAATCCTCCGCCGACACCGCCGCCTTCTTGAGCGCGCCCTGAACCCCCGACGGACTGATATCCCACCCGGTCACCGCAAACTCCCCGCTCCCCGTCGCCCCAACCCCGCCCTGCAGCCAATGGCACCCCATGAGCCCCGCGGGCAAGATTCAATTTCTACCCAATGGACGTTGCACACGCAATGCAGATCCGAGCCGATCGGAAAGAGATCCAGCCACGCCACAGGGATCAACGAAATCAGCGCCGAGGACGTGGTCGCCGGGGACTCACCGGTGATCGAATAGAGGGGCAGGAGGCCACACCAGTACGTTGCGACGTGAGCGGACGCCAATGGGTCCGGAGGTGCTGTCGCGACCAAATGGGCAGTACTGCGATCGGTTTGGGTTGTCGTTTCCTCCGGACCCGGCCCCATGCTGCCCGGCGAACCCCAACGATGCAGGACGGGGCGGGTGTTCACCCCACCGAGTGACGAAAGCGCCCACCCTGCCCGACGAGCAAGGCGCCCGCCGCGTCCGCGTCGACGGAAAGGTCCTCGGCCGCGCCGCCGATTGGGACCTCACGGAGTACCTGTGACGGGCCGGTCTGGAGCATCCTGAACTGCTCGGCCGGCGTCTCCCTCGGCGAAGTTCTCGGACTCCCAGGTTCCGCCACGTCCGCCCTGGAGCCATCGGACTTGGTAGGTGCAGGAGCCGTCCTTACGATCACGCTTCCTGATGGTCGCCATGGATGGACGGTAGGCCCATTTTCGAGGTGGCGTTTGGCCTGCGTTTGGCCACAAAATGAAAACGATCAGCCGGTGATTGCGTTTCCGCAGGTCACCGGCTGATCAACGAACGCTCGATTCGGGACCGTAAACCGAACCCAGCGTCCTGGCTGTGGAGTTGTTGCCGCCCGGCGGAACGAGGCTGGCGCGACAGGACGTTCGCACCGCCGGGCGGGGTTCTCGGGGGGAGGATTGCCGGGATCGCGGCGGCGGCGATTGGTGTGGGCGCCGGGGGCCTTCCTTCAGGTCAGGAAGGGCGGCGCTCACGCCTTCACCACCGCACTGGCATCGCCACACCGCCGCGATCCTCGGGTTGTCCATATCCGCCGACCACCCCTCATCCGGGTCGGCGGATCGGACTGTGCAAAGGGTTTGACCTCCCGTCAAATCCCTTGCACGGTCTGGAGGTTGAACCGAGGAGACTAGTCCTCGCGCAGGGCGCGGACCGCTTCCTCGACGCGCTTGCCGTACTCGGCGTCCGCGGCGTGGAAGTGGGCCAGGTTCTTCTCGATGACGTCGTCGCGGGAGACCTGCGAGAGGCCGCCGGCGATGTTCGCGATGAGGCGGGACTTCTCGTCGTCCGACATCAGGCGGTACAGCTCGCCGGCCTGGAAGAAGTCGTCGTCCTTCACGTGGGCCGGGGCGGCGTGGGTGCCCGTGTAGCCGTGGATGGCGAGGGGGGCCGAGAGGGCCGCGTCGGTCTGGGCGGGGCCCGAGTACGAGTTGGGCTCGTAGTTCTTGTCGGTGCGGCGGCCGTTGCGGGTCGCCATCAGGCCGTCGCGGCCGTAGTTGTCGGCCTCGGTCGCCTTGGGGGCGTTGACCGGCAGCTGGGTGTGGTTGACGCCCAGGCGGTAGCGGTGCGCGTCCGCGTAGGCGAACAGGCGGCCCTGGAGCATCTTGTCGGGCGAGGGGCCGATGCCCGGAACGAAGTTGTTCGGGGAGAAGGCCGACTGCTCGACCTCCTGGAAGACGTTGTCCGGGTTGCGGTCCAGGACCAGGCGGCCCACGCGCTGCAGCGGGTAGTCGCTGTGCGGCCACACCTTGGTGAGGTCGAACGGGTTGAAGCGGTAGTCCGCGGCCTCGGCGGCGGGCATGATCTGCACGTACAGCGTCCAGGACGGGTTCACACCGCGCTCGATGGCCTGCAGGAGGTCCGTCTGGTGGCTGTTGGCGTCCTTGCCGACGGTCTCGGCGGCCTGCTCGGCGGAGAGCGAGCGGATGCCCTGGTTCGTCTTGAAGTGGTACTTGACGAAGAAGGCCTCGCCCTGCGCGTTCGTCCACTGGTAGGTGTGCGAACCGTAGCCGTTCATGTGGCGGTACGAGGCCGGGATGCCGCGGTCGCCCATGAGCCAGGTGATCTGGTGCGTCGCCTCGGGGGCGTGCGCCCAGAAGTCCCAGACGTTGTCCGGCTCCTGCTTGCCCGTGAAGGGGTCGCGCTTCTGGGAGTGGATGAAGTCGGGGAACTTGATGGGGTCCTTGATGAAGAACACCGGGGTGTTGTTGCCGACGAGGTCGTAGTTGCCCTCTTCGGTGTAGAACTTCAGCGCGAAGCCGCGCGGGTCGCGGACCGCGTCCGCGCCGCCGAGCGAGTCGGCCACGGTGGAGAAGCGGATGAACGTCTCCGTGCGCTTGCCCACCTCACCGAGGAAGTCGGCCTTGGTGAAGCCGGTGACGTCGTCGGTCACCTCGAAGTAGCCGTACGCACCGGAGCCGCGGGCGTGCACCACACGCTCCGGGATGCGCTCACGGTTGAAGCGCGCGAGCTTCTCCAGGAGGTGCTGGTCCTGGAGCAGGATGGGGCCACCGACGCCGGCGGTGGCGGAGTTCTGGTTGTCGGCGACGGGGGCGCCGGACTCGGTCGTAAGCACGCGCTTCGACATCGTGACCTTCCGTACTGGAGCTGCACCGCTGAGGTGTTCCGCGGTTCCTGGAGCGTAAATACGCCCGGAAGGGAACGTCAACAGTTTGTTGAAAAACGAGATGTGGGCTTCCGGGCGGCGGCGGCGCCTGGGCGCGACAGGACAGGTGTCAGCGCCGCCGCCGCCCGGAAATCAGGGGCCCCCGAAGGGGTGCTTCCGGTGGGTCGGACCCGCGGAGTGGGTCAGACCTGCGAGCCGGAGAGGCGCTCGACGGCGCGCAGCAGGGCGGAGTGGTCCAGGCCGCCGTCGCCCTGGGCGCGCAGCGACGCGACCAGCTGGGCCACGACCGCGCCGACCGGAAGGGCCGCGCCCACGTTGCGGGCGGCGTCGGTGACGATGCCCATGTCCTTGTGGTGCAGGTCGATCCGGAAGCCGGGCTTGAAGTCCCGGTTCAGGAAGTTGTCCTTCTTGCGGGTCAGCACGGTCGAGCCGGCCAGACCGCCGTTGAGGACGTCCAGGGCGGCCGTGAGGTTCACGCCGGACTTCTCCAGGAAGACGACGGCCTCGGCGCAGGCCTGGATGTTGACCGCGACGATGAGCTGGTTGGCGGCCTTCACCGTCTGGCCGGAGCCGTGCGGGCCGCACAGGACGATGGTCTTGCCGAGGGCCTGAAGGATCGGCAGCGCCGCGTCGAAGTCGGCCTGCTCGCCACCCACCATGATCGACAGGACGGCCTCGATGGCGCCGGCCTCGCCGCCGGAGACGGGGGCGTCGAGGACGCGGATGCCCTTCTCGGCGGCGTTCTTCGCGAGGTCGACCGAGGTCTGCGGGGTGATCGACGACATGTCGACGATCAGCGCGCCCTGCTTGGCGTTGGCCAGGATGCCGGCCTCACCGTACGCGATGGCCTCCACCTGGGGGGACGCCGGAACCATCGTGATGATCACGTCGGCGTCCTTGACGGCCTCGGCGATCGAGCCGGCCGCGGTGCCGCCGGCCGCCGTGAGGCGGTCCAGCTTGTCCTGCTCCAGGGTGAAACCGGTGACCGAGTAACCGGCCTTGATCAGGTTCTCGGACATGGGGGAGCCCATGATGCCGAGGCCGACCCATGCGATCTTGGGGAGGTTGCTCATGAGGGTGCTGCCTTCCTAAAAGCTTTGGTACGTCAAGAAGTTGAGGCCCGGGGGGCGTGCCTCAGCGGGCCGCGCGGGCCTCGGCGGGGAGCCACTCGAAGGAGGCCGCGGCGTCGGCGGCCTTGTACTCCAGGCCCACCCAGCCGTCGTAGCCGGCCTTGCCCAGCTGGTCGAGGAGCTCCTCCAGCGGCAGCGAGCCGGTGCCCGGCGCGCCACGGCCCGGGTTGTCGGCGATCTGCACGTGGCCGGTCTTGTCGGCGTACGCCTCGATGACCTCGGAGACGTTCTCGCCGTTCATCGAAAGGTGGTAGATGTCGAGCAGGAACTTGGCGTTGCCAAGACCCGTCGCGGTGTTCACCTTGTCGATGACCTCGATGGCGGCCGGGGCGCTCACCAGCGGGTAGAGCGGCGACTCCGGCTTGTTCAGGGTCTCGACCAGGAGGATCGCGCCGACCCGGTCGGCCGCGCGGGCCGCCAGGACGAGGTTCTCCAGGGCGAGGGCGTCCTGCACCTGCGGGTCGGCGCCCTCGACGCGGTTGCCGTAGAGCGCGTTGAGCGCCTTGCAGCCGACCGAGGCGGCGAAGTCGGCCGCCACCTCGATGTTGGCGCGGAAGCGGTCCGACTCCTCACCGGGAATCGACAGCGCGCCGCGGTCCGGGCCCGGCAGGGCGCCGGCGTAGAAGTTGAGGCCCACCAGTTGGGTGCCGGCGTCGTCGAGCGCCTTCTTGAGGGCGTCGAGCTCGGCCTGCTCGGGGGTGGGGGTCTCGATCCAGGGCCACCACAGCTCGACCGCCGTGAAGCCCGCCGCGGCCGCGGCCGCCGGGCGCTCCAGGAGCGGGAGTTCCGTGAAGAGGATCGAGAGGTTCACATCGAAGCGCTGGTTCGTGTATCCCATGAGGGGTATGCGCTCCTTCCGTATTGCGGAAGTTGTTTTCTGCTTGATGGAAGGTTGCAGGGGGACCGGCGGGCTTGTCAAGGGGGCCTCCCGGATTTCGTCCACCTCGCAGTAGGTTGAGCGCGTGCGATTGAGAGTGGAGTTCACGACCGAGCCCTTCGACCTCGACGAGGCGCCCCCGCATGCGGTGGTCGCCCGCGACGTCATCCAGGCGGCCCGGCTCGACGCGGTCGACGTCGGCCCCTTCGGCAATACCGCGGAAGGCGGCGCCGACGAGGTGCTCACCGCGGTGGACGCGCTGCTGCGCCAAGCGCTGGCGGCGGGCGCCACCCGCGTCTCGCTCCAGGTCAATGTGATCGGGGAGGGCGAGAAGTGACCGAACCCGCGGACCACCCCCTGATCCAGGCGGTCAAGCCGCTCGTCGACGCCATGGGCGCGGACATATTGCCGCCCGCCCAGGCCCTGCCCGACGACGTGGTGCTCGCCTGGGAGGGCGAGGACGTGGTGGCCGTGCGGCTGCCTCAGCTCTCCGACTCGCTGGATCACATCCTGGCCGCCATGGAGCGCCGCCACGGCATGCCGCTCGCGTCCCTGGACCGCAAAGCCAAGCAGTCCGCCGTACGGACCCTGGAGGCGCGCGGCGCCTTCTCGGTGCGACACGGCGTCGAGACGGTCGCCTCGGCCCTCGGAGTCAGCCGGTTCACCGTGTACAACTACCTGAACAGGGAAAACACCGCCAAGGATGACTGAGCGAGCACGCTCGGTGCCCATTCAGGCACCCCCCGCGCAACGAACCGCCGTCCGGACACCGGGCGGCGGTTTTTGTAACCCCAAGTTTTCAACAAAGTGTTGACGGGATGTTTCGGAGAGCGTTAGCTATCCGCAGCCCGTTCAGCACCAAGGCCACGGAGGCCGCCGTGACTACGACTTCGACGCCGGGCCTCGCCCGGTTCAACACCTCACAGGATGACGCGGCCCTCGCCGTGCTCCACGAGGTGTGCGCCAGTTCGGCGTGGGGGAGCAAGCTGCTCGCCCAGCGCCCGTACGCCACCGCAGAGGACCTCTTCACCGCCAGCGACGCCGCTCTGGCCGAGCTGGGTGTGAAGGACCTGGAAGAGGCGATGGCAGGGCACCCGCCGATCGGCCGGCCGAAGCCCGGTGACCCGACCTCCGCACGTGAACAGCGCGGAATGGCCGGGGCCTCCGAGGCCCTCAAGGCCGAGCTGCTCGAACTGAACCTGGCCTACCAGGAGAAGTTCGGCCATGTCTTCCTGATCTGCGCCACCGGTGCCACCGGCGAGCAGATGCGCGACGCGGTGAAGACCCGGATCGGCAACACCGCCGAGGAGGAGCGCGAGATCGTGCGCACCGAACTCGGGAAGATCAACCGAATCCGGCTGACCCGTCTCGTAGAAGAGGACAAGGACTGATGAGCACCGCGACCACCGCCTCGGTGTCCACGCACATCCTGGACACCAGCATCGGACGCCCCGCCGAGGGCGTCGCCATCGCGCTCGCGGCCCGCTCGGGCTCCGGCGCCGAGTGGATCTCGCTCGGCGGCTCCGCGACCGACGCGGACGGGCGCTGCAAGGACCTGCCGGCCCTGCCGGAAGGCACCACCCACGTACGACTCGACTTCGAGGTCGAGTCCTACTTCTCCAAGAAGCAAGCCGAGGCGCAGCAGGACGCCCCCCGCGTAAGGGACAGCGGTGCGTTCTTCCCGGAGGTGGCGATCACTTTCGCCGTCACCCCGGGCGAGCACTATCACGTACCGCTGCTGCTCAACCCGTTCGGCTACTCCGTTTACCGAGGGAGCTAGCAGACATGCCCACGATTCTCGGCCAGAACCAGTACGGCAAAGCAGAGAACCGCGTCGTCAAGATCACGCGGGACGGCGACACGCACCACATCAAGGACCTCAACGTCTCCGTCGCCCTGTCCGGCGACATGGAGGACGTGCACTACTCCGGCTCGAACGCCAACGTGCTCCCGACCGACACCACCAAGAACACGGTGTACGCGTTCGCCAAGGAGTACGGCATCGAGTCCGCCGAGCAGTTCGGCATCCACCTCGCGCGGCACTTCGTGACCTCGCAGGAGCCGATCAAGGTCGCGCGCATCCGCATCGAGGAATACTCGTGGGAGCGCATCGAGACCTCCGACGCCAACTCGAAGTTCATCGGCTCCGACGAGGTCAAGCACTCCTTCGTCCGCAAGGGCCAGGAGACCCGGGTCACCCAGATCACCTACGACGGTGAGAAGTGGGAGGTCATCTCGGGCCTCAAGGATCTCGTGGTGATGAACTCGACGAACTCCGAGTTCTGGGGCTACGTCAAGGACAAGTACACGACGCTCCAGGAAGCGTACGACCGCATCCTGGCGACGCAGGTCTCGGCCCGCTGGCGCTTCAGCTGGACCGATGACGAGCAGAAGGCGCCGAACTGGGAGAAGTCCTACGAGCAGGTGCGCAAGCACATGCTCCAGGCCTTCGCCGAGACGTACTCCCTCTCGCTGCAGCAGACCCTGTACCAGATGGGTTCGCGCATCATCAACAACCGGTCCGAGATCGACGAGGTTCGCTTCTCGCTGCCGAACAAGCACCACTTCCTGGTGGACCTCGAGCCGTTCGGGCTCAAGAACGACAACGAGGTCTACTTCGCGGCGGACCGTCCGTACGGTCTGATCGAGGCGACCGTCCTGCGCGACGGCGTCGAGCCGCAGATCCCGGTCGACATGACCAACCTCTGACGCGGCACTGAGCCCGCCCCCGCCCGGCCCCAGTCGGGCGGGGGCCGGCCAGACCGGAGGGACATCCCATGGCACAGCCCGCAATGGGGCCGGCAACAGCCGACGGCCCATGTACCACCCCACCTGAAGGTGCCGTGCACCCGGTGGACGAAAAGCTTCCTGCCGCGCGGCTCGTTCCCGCGGCGCTGCAGCACATCGCCGCCATGTACGCGGGCGTTGTCACCCCTCCGCTCATCATCGGCCAGGCCGTCGGCCTGGACACCGCGGGACAGACCCGTCTGATCGCGGCCAGCCTGCTCATCGCCGGGCTCGCCACTGTCCTGCAGACCCTCGGCGTCGCGAACTTCGCCGGAAACCGGCTCCCGTTCGTCAACGCCGCCTCGTCGGCCGGTATCGCGCCCATGCTCGCGATCGCCGAAACCAGCGCCAAAGGCCATCAACTCCCCGCCATCTACGGCGCGGTGATGGTCGCCGGAGTCTTCTGCCTCCTGGTGGGGCCCTTCTTCGGCCGGCTGCTGCGTTTCTTCCCGCCGCTGGTGACCGGTGTCGTGATCACGCTCATCGGCGTCACGCTGATGCCCGTACCCGTGTCCTGGGCCCAGGGCGGCGACAAGAACGCCGCCGACTTCGGGTCCATGAACCACCTGGCGCTCGCCGCCTTCACGCTCGTCGTGATCCTGCTCTTCCAGCGCTTCGCCCGCGGCTTCCTGCGTCAAGTCGCCCTGCTGCTCGGCCTGTTGATCGGCACGCTCGCGGCGATCCCCTTCGGGATGGCCGACTTCTCCGCCCTGAAGTCCGCGCCCGTCGCGGCCCTGCCGACGCCGTTCTCCTTCGGCGCCCCCGAGTTCCACCCCGCGGCCGTCCTGTCGCTGTGCATCGTGATGCTGGTCCTGATGACCGAGTCCAGCGCCGGCATGCTGGCCATCGGCGAGATCTGCGAACGCCGCACCGACGGGCGCACCATCGCCCGCGGCCTGCGCACCGACGGCATCGCCACCCTGCTCGGCCCGGTCTTCGGCGGCTTCCCGACCAGCGCGTTCGCCCAGAACGTCGGCGTCGTCTCGCTGACTCGCGTACGCAGCAGGTTCGTTGTCGCCGTCGCGGGCGGCGCCCTGCTCGTGCTCGGCGCCTTCCCCGTGCTCGGAGCCGTCGTCTCGCTGGTCCCGATGCCCGTCCTCGGCGGCGCCGGAATCGTCCTGTTCGGCTCGATCGCGGTGAGCGGTATCCGTACCCTCTCCGAGGCCGGGCTAGACGACAGCTCCAACATCATCCTGGTGGCCGTGGCACTGGGAGCGGGCATCATCCCGCTCGCCGCGCCCACCTTCTACGCCGGATTCCCCGCCTGGGCACAGACCGTGCTCGGGTCCGGCATCAGTGCGGGAGCGCTCACCGCGGTCCTGCTGAACCTTTTCTTCCACCATCTCGGCACCCGGAGCAGCGTCACCGCCCCGGTACTCAAATCCTCGTAGGGTCCTGCCGTGCCCAAGTCACATCACCGCCGCCACTGATTTGAGAAGGAAGCACCATGGCACCTTCGGCAGCCCCCCAGCGCATCGTCATCGAGAACTGTGCGATCGCCACCGTGGACGCGAATGACACCGAGTACGCCTCCGGGTACCTCGTCGTCGCCGACAACAAGATCGAGTCGATCGGAGCCGGCCAGGCCCCGAAGGGCCTGGAGAACGTGGTCCGCCGGATCGACGGCACCGGCCACCTGGTCACCCCCGGCCTGATCAACACGCACCACCACTTCTACCAGTGGATCACGCGTGGTCTGGCCACCGACCACAACCTCTTCAACTGGCTGGTCGCCCTCTACCCGACGTGGGCGCGCATCGACGAGCAGATGGGCCGCGTCGCCGCCCAGGGCTCGCTCGCGATGATGGCCCGCGGCGGTGTGACCACCGCGATGGACCACCACTATGTCTACCCGCGGAACTCGGGCGACCTGTCCGGCGCGATCATCGGCGCGGCCTCCGAGATGGGCGTGCGCTTCACCCTGGCCCGCGGCTCCATGGACCGCAGCGAGAAGGACGGCGGCCTGCCGCCGGACTTCGCCGTCGAGACCCTCGAAGGCGCGCTCGCCGCGACCGCCGAGACCGTCGACCGCTTCCACGACGCCTCCTTCGACTCGATGACCCAGGTCGCCGTCGCCCCCTGCTCGCCGTTCTCGGTCTCCACCGAACTCATGAAGCAGGGCGCCGAGCTGGCCCGCGCCAAGGGCGTACGGCTGCACACCCACGGCTCGGAGACCGTGGAGGAGGAGCAGTTCTGCAAGGAGCTGTTCGGCATGGGCCCCACCGACTACTTCGAGTCGACCGGCTGGCTCGGCAACGACGTGTGGATGGCGCACTGCGTCCACATGAACGACTCCGACATCGCCGCCTTCGCCCGCACCGGCACCGGCGTCGCCCACTGCCCGTCCTCCAACGCGCGCCTGGCCGCGGGCATCGCCCGCGTTCCCGACATGCTGAAGGCGGGCGTCCCGGTCGGCCTCGGCGTCGACGGCACCGCGTCCAACGAGTCGGGCGAGCTGCACACCGAGCTGCGCAACGCGCTCCTCATCAACCGCCTCAACGCCCAGCACCGCGAGGCCGCCCTCAACGCCCGCCAGGCGCTGCGGCTCGGCACCTACGGCGGCGCCCAGGTGCTCGGCCGCGCCGACCAGATCGGCTCCCTCGAAGCCGGCAAGCTCGCCGACTTCGTGCTGTGGAAGCTGGACACCCTGGCCCACGCCTCCATCGCCGACCCGGTCACCGCGCTCGTCTTCGGTGCCGCGGCCCCGGTCACCGCCTCGTTCGTGAACGGCAAGCAGATCGTCGAGAACAGCCGTCTCACCACGGTCGACGAGGACGCCATCGCGGTCGCGACCCGCGAGGAGGCCCAGCGCCTCGCCCGGATCGCCGCGCAGGCCTGACCCCAAGGAGTCCGGCCGAGGGGGACGGCCCTCGGCCGGTCGCCGTGGACCCGAGCGGGGTTCACGGCAGCTGGACCGGGGGGTGCGTACTACAAGGACGTACGCACCCCCCGGAACGGTGAGCGTGTCAATCCCCGCACGCATACCGTGAGTCGGCGCGAGCCGCGCCGACCGCCGGCCCTACCGGAAGCGTGATCCCCGCGCTGCCCGCACCGCCCGACACCACCGGCCATCACCCGGCCCAGCCCCAGCCGTTCGGCTCGACCCGCAACCCGATCGGTGGCACCCCGCGTCACACAGCCAGCCGTGCTGTTCGCACTGCCCTGCACCACCTGTTCCAGCTGCTCACCGCACCACACCGCACCACCTCCCTGACATCCGCGTCCACCGCCGACGTGTAACCGACCGGAGGAACCGCCGTGGCCGCACAGCCCAGGTTTCGCAACTTCGCAGTCACCCCCGCCCAGACCGGCGAGAAGCACCCGGTCGACGAGACGCTCCCCCCGCTGAAAATGTTCACCAGTGGCCTCCAGCACGTGGCCGCGATGTACGCGGGTGTGGTGGCCCCGCCCATGATCGTCGGTCCCGCTGTGGGGCTCGACACCAAGGAAACCGCTTTTCTGGTCGCCGCGAGCCTGTTCACGGCAGGGCTCGCCACCCTTCTGCAGACCCTCGGGATCTGGAAGATCGGCGCCAAGCTGCCCTTCGTGAACGGGGTTTCGTTCGCCGGGGTCACCCCGATGATCGCCATCGGCAAGGAGCACGGTCACGACGCGATCCCCGTCATCCTCGGCGGAGTCATCGTCGCAGGACTGCTCGGCTTCATAGCAGCCCCCTACTTCGGCAAGCTCGTCCGCTTCTTCCCGCCGGTCGTCACCGGAACCGTGATCACCCTGATCGGTGTCTCGCTGCTCCCGGTGGCCTTCAACTGGTCCTCCGGCGGCAACGAGAAGGCCGCCGACTACGGTTCGCTCTCCAACCTCGCACTCGCCGGGATCACCCTGGTCATCGTGCTCGCGCTGCGCAAACTACTGCGCGGCTTCATGCAGCAGATCGCGATCCTGCTCGGTCTGGTGGCGGGTTCGGCCGTCGCGATCCCGATGGGCAAGACCAGCCTGGACGCCATCAAGAACGCGGACGTCATCGGCTTCCCGACGCCGTTCCACTTCGGCGCGCCGCAGTTCGACATCGCCGCGATCGTCTCGATGTGCATCGTGATGCTGGTCTGCATGACGGAGTCCACCGCCGACATGCTGGCCCTCGGAAAGATCGTCGAGCGTCCGGCCGACCAGGAGACCATCGCGGCCGGCCTGCGCGCCGACACCCTCGGATCCGTGCTCAGCACCGTCTTCAACGGCTTCATGGCCAGCGCCTTCGCCCAGAACATCGGGCTCGTCGCGATGACCAAGGTGCGCAGCAGGTTCGTCGTCGCGACCGGCGGGCTCATCCTGATCGTCATCGGGCTCTGCCCGGTCGCGGCCTCGGTGATCTCCCTCGTGCCGCTGCCGGTGCTCGGCGGCGCGGGCATCGTGCTGTTCGGCTCGGTCGCCGCCAGCGGCATCCAGACCCTGTCGACGGCCGCCCTGGAGAAGGGCGAGAACGCGCTGATCGTGGCGGCCTCGGTCGGCATCGGCCTGATCCCGATCGCCAAGCCGGACTTCTACCACGCCTTCCCCGACAAGGCGCTGGTGGTCCTCGACTCCGGGATCTCCACCGGCTGTGTGGTCGCCATCGTCCTCAACCTGGCCTTCAACCACTTCGGCAAGAAGCGCGCCGAGGCGGAGACCGACGACGACCTTCCGTCGGCCGAACCGGCGGTCGCCCTGCACTGACCGCTCAGCCCCTTTGTCCGCGCATCACGGTGTGAGAACGGAAGGGCCGCATCCCACGGGATGCGGCCCTTCGGGGTGTTGCGCCCCCCGGCACGGCAACCCCCTCGCTACTTCTCGCAGGCGATGCCGTCCCCGTCGCGGTCCAGGTGGGCGGCGTAGCCGGGGTCGCCGCGGTGGAGCGGGGCGGCTCCGGCCGCGCGGACGGCGGCGCAGTTCTTGTAGTAGACGCTGCCTCCGCCTCCGCCACTGCTGCTACCGCCGCTGTCCCCTCCGCCGTTGCCCCCGCCGTCGTTCATCGGAGGCGGCAGGCTGGGGCCGTTCGTCCTGGGCTTGGGCTGCGGGGGGAGCTTGGGGGCCGGCGGCGTCGGGGCCGGGGGCGTCGAGGACGGCGTGGCGCTGGGGCTGGCGGACGGCGTCGGCGAAGGTGAAGTGGATGCGGGAGGCGTGACGGCCGAGGCGCTGGCCACCGGCGGCTTCACCTTCTCGGGCTTGTCGTCCTGGCAGCCGGTCGTGGTGAACGCGAGCGCACCGAGCAGGCCGGAGATGAGCAGAGTGCGGACGGCTGGGCTGGATATGCGCATGCGGCGGCTCTTTCGGGCGATCGACTGCTTGTAATGATCTGGTGAAGAGAGAGTACGGGGCGAAAAAGTATCTTTGGTTGAGTTCGGCCAACTCGGCCGAATTCGGCCGCCGTGCGGTCGGAGAACGCACGAAAAGGCGGGTACGACAGCCCTCCGCTGCCGTACCCGCCGTTCCTGCGGGGGCTGTTACCCGATGTGATACGGGTCGCCGTACACCTTCCAGTCGAGCGGGGTGTCCAGGTTCAGGTTGCCCTTCTTCAGGAAGACCCGCTGCTCGGTGTCGACGCGGCTGGTGTCGCTGTGCGCCTCCTCCTGCTTCATCGCCCAGACCCGGGCGTCCAGGAACGCGTTGAGGTACGTCGTCTCGTTGCCGCCCTGCGACGGGGGCTTCGCCTTGGCGAGTGCCTTCTTGCGGATGGAGCTGAAGCTGGTCGGGTCGCTGCCGTCGCCGTGCATCACGATGGCGTCGTAGTAGATGAACTGGCCGAGCGTGCCGACACCGTCGGACTTGCCCTGCTTGACGGCCGGGTCGAAGTACACCCGGTCCCGCTCGTCGTTCTGGGCGTCCTTGAAGGCCGTCTCCGACGCCGCGGTCTTCCAGTCCTTGGTGAAGTTCGGGTCGAGCCCCTTGTGCGAGTCGGTCCCGTTGACCTTCTCCAGGGCGGGCAGGTATTTCGCGAGGACGTTGCCGGGATTGCGGGCGGTGTACAGCTTGACCAGGTCGAGCATGTCGCCGGTGCCGGAACAGAATCCGATGATGCCGGCGGTGTAGCCGCGCCCGTCCTTGATGTCCTCGATGTACTTGTACTGAGCCTTCCAGTTCAGCGAGGAGTTCTCCGCGCTGGAGACGAGCTGCATGGCTATGTCTTTCTTCGCCGGGTCGTCGAGCCCGGTCGCGGCGGCGTTGTTCACCGTCGCATTGTCCGCTGTGGTGGTGGCCGGGTTGTCGGCGGCGTACGCCGTGACCGGAACCGCGAGGAGAGCGGTGCCGAGCAGGGCGCGTACGGCGATCTTGGTACGACGTGCGGTGGTCTTGCGGTGGGGGGTGTGCACCTGGACCTCCATGAGGAAGTTCGTCGCTCCGGTGTTCTGTTAGGAAACTTTCCTACCATTGTCGCGAAGCGGCCGTACACCCCTGCGGCACAAGGAAGTTGAAGTGGCTCTGCGGGTTTCACCGAGGCGGGCCGGCCCGATCTCGCCATGCCGGGGCACCTTCACCGTGGCGGACCTGCTGCTCTTCGCGTCGCTGGGCGACGGACCCGTCGACGCCCTGAGCGAACGACACGCGAGGACCCCACAACCGCCCTTGCAGCCGGGGCGGTTGTGGGGTTCATTTTCCCGGGTGACCGAAACCAGCCGTTCCGAGTCGAGCCGCGTCGAGGCGTTCAGCGACGGCGTCTTCGCCATCGCGATCACCCTTCTCATCCTGGAGATCAAGGTGCCGCCGCACGCGGGCGACCATCTGTGGCGGGAGCTGGGCCGCATGTGGCCCTCGTACGCGGCCTATGTGGTGAGCTTCCTGATCATCGGGATCATGTGGGTCAACCACCACACCCTGTTCAGCTATGTGGCCCGCATCGACCGCACCCTGATGTTCCTCAACCTGCTGCTCCTGATGACGGTGGTCGCCATTCCCTGGCCGGCCGCGCTGATGGCGGAGTACCTGCGGGAGCCCGGCGCCTCGCACGTCGCGGCCGTCGTCTACAGCGGCCTGATGGTCGTGATGGCCCTCAACTACCAAGCGCTGTGGTGGCACCTGACCCGTACCGGGCACCTCTTCGACGACCGGGTGGACAGCGCGGCCGCCCGCGCCACCCGTGCCAGGTTCGCGATCGGCTCGCTCGCCTACCCGGCGACCGTGGGCCTCGCCTTCGTCTCGGCCCCGCTGACGCTCGCCGCGCACGGCCTGCTCGCCGTGTACTACGGCTTCAACCAGCTCAAGGTGCCGGTCGCCGAGGCCGGGCTAGACTGACGGGCTGCCGTTGCCGCACGTCAGAAGACCAGCCAGAAGGAGTCCCGCACGTTGTCCGAGAACCACGAGGCAGCCGTCCCGGCCCCGGGTGTGACCCGCCTCACCCTCGTCTCCGACTGTGGCAACTGCTTCGGCCTGTGCTGTGTCGCCCTCGCCTACGCGGCCTCCGCCGACTTCGCGATCAACAAGCCGGCCGGGAAGCCCTGCCCCAACCTCCAGCAGGACTTCCGCTGCGGAATCCACCGCGACCTGCGGGGACGCGGCTTCCAGGGCTGCACGGTGTACGACTGCTTCGGCGCCGGCCAGAAGGTCTCCCAGGGGACCTTCGAGGGCCGCGACTGGCGTACGGCGCCGGAGACCGCCGCCTCGATGTTCGAGGTCTTCCCGGTGATGCGCCAGCTCCACGAGCTGCTCTGGTACGTCACCGAGGCGCTCGCCCTGCCGAAGGCGCGGCCCGTCCACGCCGAGCTGCGCGCCGCCCTGGAGGAGACCGAGGCGTTCACGGCTCTGGCCCCCGAGGCCCTCGCCGACCTGGACGTTCCTGCCCACCGCGACAAGGTCAACCAGCTGCTCCTCAAGGCGAGCGAGCTGGTCAGGGCCGACTTCAAGGGCAAGAAGAAGGACCGCCGCGGTGCCGACCTCATGGGCGCCAAGCTCAAGGGCGCCGACCTGCGCGGCGCGAACCTGCGGGGCGCCTTCCTGATCGCGGCGGACCTGCGCGGCGCGGACCTGCGGATGGCCGACCTGATCGGCGCGGACTTCCGCGACGCGCGGCTGTCCGGCGCCGATCTGACCGAGGCGTTCTTCCTCACCCAGGCCCAGCTCAACGCGGCGAAGGGGGACGCGACCACTCGGCTCCCGGCGTCGCTGGTGCGGCCTGCGCACTGGTAAGGATCACACCCGGCGAAGCGGTCAGCGCCCCCAGCCCGGGTCCCGCCCGCTCATGCCGATCAGGCGGTCCAGCATCGGCGCCTCGTCCGGTACGTCGACGGCCGGGCCGAACGCCTCGCCGCGCGCGGCCGGGTCGTCCTTCGACGGGGCGAGGAGCTGGTAGGAGACCTCCAGGTCGGCCGGGGCGGGCCGATATGTCTGGCCGGTGGCCCGCGCCACGTCCCAGCCGTGGACGACCAGCTCGTCGAGGGCGACGCGGCCCGCGATCGCCGCGGGGAACGTGAGGCCGCCCGCCTGGGTGTCGCCCTCCCAGGCCGCCGGATCCCGCCAGGCGTCCGCCATCGCGGCGAGGGTCTCGGGCATGGACTTGCGCCAGTCCGCGGCCAGCTCGGGCGGCCGGACACTGCCGGGGGCGGTGCTGGTCGACGGGCCGAACTCCTTGTGCGCGGCATCCTTGAAGGCGACGCCGAGGCCCGCGATGTGCGAGAGAAGATCCCGCAGCACGTACTGGGGGCAGGGTGTCGGGCTCCCCAGCTGATCGTCGCGTACGCCTTCGAGCAGGCGTGTCAGCTCGGCCGCCGCGGGGCCGAGGTCCGGGAGGGGTGCTTGGGCGTTCGTTTCGCTGCTCATGAATTCGCTGCTCATGGAAGGGAGACGGTACGGGGAACGAGAACTCATCGCCGGTTGCGCCACGAATCCGTACGGGGGTCATGGCCCGGGTGTCGCCCGGCTTCGGCGAGGGGCTCAGGTGGGGTCAACAGGGCGGAAACGAGGGGTAGTTGACCGCCCGCCCCTTGCCGTGGCCGCGGCCACCCGGCGACTTCTCGGCGCGGCCGGCCGTGGACGTTCCTTGCCGGCCCGTCAGGTGAGCTTCCGGCCGCCGAACGCGCCTGATCCGTCCGCCTGCTGCCACCACTTCTCCAGGCCGCCCTGGTCCATGGCGCTCCAGTCGGGGCTCTCCTGTACGAGTCCGAGGCCCAGGCGGCGGCCGAGGTCGACCATGCTGCGCCCGACCGTGGACCGCCGGGTGTCGTACGCGGCAAGGGCCTCGGGCCAGCTCTCGGCCGAGGCCAGCGCGGAGCCCAGGGCGGTCGCGTCCTGGAGCGCCTTCACCGCGCCTCCGCCGGTGTGCGGGCGGGCCACCGTGGCGGCGTCCCCGGCCAGGGCGAGCCGGCCGACCGCGTACCGGGGCGCGGTGAAGTCGTACATCGGCTGGATGAAGAGCTCCTCCGGCTTCGTCAGATGCATCAACTGGCCCCAGTACGGCGCGAGCCGGGTGTCCGCGATCTCCAGGGCGCAGGCGCGCAGCGCCTCGGTGAGGGTGCCGGGCGGCAGGCTGGTGGGGGAGTCGAGGGGCAGTCCGTGGCCGGCCGGCGGCGCCGCGAACAGCACCCAGTTGACCCGGTGGCCGCCCCGGCCGTCCGGGATGCGGTAGATGATCGCGTGCCCGCCCGGGAAGACGGCGTACACGCAGTCCTCCACCGGCCAGAGCCCGGGATCGGGCAGCCGCTCGACGGGGAAGGCGCCGCGCCAGGCGAGATAGCCCGCGTACTCCGGTCGCACCTCGGGGTAGGCGGCGGTGCGGACCACCGAGCGATAGCCGTCGGCGCCGATGACGAAGTCGAACCGTTCCGACCGTCCGTCGGCCGTGCTCAACTCGGCGCGGTCCGGCCCGACTTCGAGGCTCTCGATCGACGTACCCGCCCTGAATTCCACCGACTCCGGTACGCGTGCCCGTAGTTCGCGCCAGAGCGGGCCCCAGTTGTACGTGCGGAACGGGAAGGGCAGGATCCCGACGCGGCGGCCCAGCGGGGCCCCTCCGTCGCGAACGTACCAGCAGCGCCTGGCCAGTTGGATCCACGGCATCGCCGTGTCCACGTACCCGGCGGCCTCCAGTTCGGCATAGCGGTCGTTGTGCATCGCGAGTCCCACCCCGCGGTCGGCCAGCTGCCCCGCCGCCCGCTCGTACACCGTGATCCCCTCGGCGCCACCGCGGTGCGCGGCCAGTGCCGCGGCACACCCCGCGACGCTCCCGCCCACAATGGCAACTCGCCCTCCACGCATCCCCAACGCCCTCGCAGTCCTCGTCACACAGAGTGCCGGGCCTCCCCGGCCCGGCGGACGCCCCCCGCGGGATTGTCGCAGCAACCGGTGCCGGGCGCAGGAGGGCACTCGGTCGATCACGGGATGCGGCGCCGTGCCCCGCATGGTCCATTGAGCCCATGGACGCGGACCAGGACCTGCGATCGACGGTCGACGCACTGATGGACGGGCTGCGGTCAGACCTGGAACGGCTGGCCCGCATCCCCTCGATCGCCTGCCCCGGCTTCCCTCCGGAGGTGCGCCGGGCCCACGGCCTGGTCGTGGAGCTGCTGCGGGGCGCCGGCGTCGAGCACATCGAGCAGCTTGACCTGCCCGTCACGGCGCCCGTCTCCTACGCCGAGATCCCCCCGCCCACCCCAGCCGTGCTGCTCTCTGCCCACTACGACGTCCAGCCGCCGGGCGACGCGTCGCTGTGGCGCTCGCCGCCGTTCGAGCCGACCCCGGTCGAGGGCGGGCTGCGGGCCCGCGGCATCGCGGACGACAAGTCCAACATCGTCGTCCACCTCGGCATGCTCCGCGCTCACGGCGGCCGTCCGCCTACCGGCATCAAGATCGTGATCGAGGGCCAGACCGAGGGCCAGGAGGAGTACGGCAGCGCCTTCGACGACTGCCCGCCCACCGACTCCGAGTGGTTCGCCCGCGACGCCGTGATCATCGCCGACCTGGGCAACATCCGCCCCGGCTCACCCACCCTCACCACCGGCCTGCGCGGCGCGAGCGAGGTGGTCGTCGAGGTGCGCACGCCGGCCGAGGCGCGGCACAGCGGAGAGTGCGGCGGCGCCGCCCCCGACGCCCTGCCGGTCCTGCTGCACGCGCTCGCCACCCTCCACCACGCCGACGGCGATGTGGCCGTCGCCGGCCTGCGCCGCGAGGCCTGGTCCGGCACCTCCTGCGCCGACGAGGAGTTCCGCGACCTCGCGGCCGTGCGTGACGGGGTACCGCTCATCGGCACGGGCAGCCTGGGCGAGCGCCTGTGGAGCGGGCCCGCCGTCACCGGCATCGGCGTGGACGCCCCGAGCGTGGACCACGCCGCGCCCGCGCTCGTTCCGTACGCCCGGCACGAGCCGAACCCCCGCTTCCCTCCGCAGCAGGATCCGAGGGAGGCGCAGGGCGCGCTCGTCGCCCATGTGGAGGCACTGCGGCCCTTCGGAATTCCGCTCACCGTCACCCCGGGCGACGCCGGCCCCGGCTTCGAGCCCGCGACCGGTGGCCCGGCCCGTCGCGCCGTGCTCAGCGCACTGCGCGAGGGCTGGGGCGCGGAGCCCGACTTCGTGGCTAGCGGCGGCTCGATCCCGCTGGTCGACGGCCTGGCCAAGGCGGCGCCCGGCGCGGAGGTGCTGCTCTTCGGCGTGCAGGAAGGCATGTGCGCCCTGCACGCCCCGAACGAACGCGTACTCTTCTCCGAACTGCGCGGCGGGGGACTCGCGGAGGCGGCGTTCCTGCGCGGGTCTGCGGCGGCGTTCGGGGGCCGGTCATGACGACGCCGCCTCCCGCCGCGAGTCCGGGGCAGTCACCCCAAGTCCCGCCCCCGGAAACGCCGTTCGAGGATCCGGGGTCGTCGTCCAAGACCGGGGGATTCCGCTTCCCCAGCGCGCTGACGATCCTCGCGATCGTCACGGTCGCCGTGTGGATCCTGGCGTTCGTCATCCCGTCCGGCGCGTACGACCGAAACGCCGACGGGGCGCCCGTCGAGGGCACCTACCACCGGGTCGGCAACGGCCAGAGCTTCGTGGACCGCCTGAACGACCTGTTCCTCTCGCCGGTCAACGGCCTGTACGGCATCCAGGACGCGAAGTCCGGCCGGGTCGGCCCATCCATGGCCGGCGAACTGTACGGCAGCGCCGGGGTGTTCCTCTTCGTGCTCGCCATCGGCGCATTCATCACGGTGGTCTTCGCGACCGGCGCGCTCGACCGCGGCATCGGCCTTCTCGCCCACCGCCTCCGCGAGCGCGGCGCGCTGCTCATCGCGGGCGTGATGACGGTGTTCTCGGTGCTCGGCACGGTCGAGGGCTTCGCCGAGGAGACCCTCGGCTTCTACGGCCTGATCGTGCCGCTGATGCTGGCGCTCGGCTACGACCGCCTGGTCGCGACCGGCACGATCATCGTGGGCGCGGGCATCGGCGTGCTGTGCTCGACGGTCAACCCCTTCGCGACGGGAGTCGCCTCCTCGGCCGCCGGAATCTCCCTGGGTGACGGCATCGTCCTGCGCTTCGTGATGTGGGTGGTCCTGACGGCGGTGTCGATCCTGTACGTGGTCCGCTACGGGCGGCGCGTCCAGCGGGACCCGTCGAAATCCCTGACGGGCTTCCTGCCGGGGGACCTGGAACACCGGGAGGCGGAGGTACGTCCGGCGGACGGGCCGACCGGGCCGACCGAGGAGTCCCCCCGGACCGGGCCCCCGGAGCTGACCCGGACCCACAAACTGGTCCTGACCCTCCTCGCCCTCGTCTTCGCCTTCATGATCTTCTCGGTGGTGCCGTGGTCCAGCGCCCTGACGGGCAAGGCGGACGCCACTCCGTACGGCTGGGAACTGGGCTGGTCCTTCCCGCAGTTGGCGGCCCTGTTCCTGGTGGCCGCTGTCCTGGTGGGCGTCGCGGCTCGCCTCGGCGAGGCCGAACTGAGCGCGACGATCATCCGGGGCGCCGCCGATTTCATCTCTCCGGCCCTGGTCATCGTGCTCGCCCGGGGCGTCACGGTGATCATGAACAATTCGCAGATCACGGACACGGTGCTGCACTCGATCGAGGGCGTCGTGAAGGGTGCCCCGTCCGCCGTGTTCGCCGTGCTCGTCTTCGTGGTGAACCTCCCCCTGGCCTTCCTGATCCCCTCGACCTCGGGCCACGCCACCCTCGCGATGCCGATCCTGGCCCCGCTGGCCGACTTCGCGGGCGTCTCCCGTGCGGTGGTGGTGACGGCCTGGCAGGCGGCGAGCGGCTGGATGAACCTGTGGGTCCCGACAACGGCCGTCACGATCGGCGGCGTGTCCCTGGCAAAGGTCGGCTACAACAAGTACCTCCGCTTCGTGACTCCGCTGCTCGCCATCCTGTTCGTGCTGATCTGCGCGTTCGTGGCGGTGGGGGCGGCCTTCACCTAGCAGCGGCGTTCACGGGGCAATGGCTCCGCCCCCGGTGCTGTGCGGTACCGGGGGCGGAGTCAGGGGGGGGCAACTGCTGGGGTCAGCCGACCAGTTGGTCGTAGGCCGGGAGGGTCAGGAAGTCGGCGTAGTCGGCGTCCAGGGAGACCTTCAGGAGGAGGTCGTGGGCCTGCTGCCACTTGCCGGCCGCGAAGGCCTCCTCGCCGATCTCGGCGCGGATCGCCGCGAGCTCCTCGGCCGCGACCTTGCGGGCGAGCTCGGCCGTGGCCTTCTCGCCGTTCTCGAAGACGACCTCCGCGTTGATCCACTGCCAGATCTGCGAGCGCGAGATCTCGGCGGTGGCCGCGTCCTCCATCAGGTTGAAGATGGCGACCGCGCCGAGGCCGCGCAGCCACGCCTCGATGTAGCGGGTGCCTACCTGGACGGCGGAGACCAGGCCCGCGTAGGTGGGCTTGGCGTCGAGGGAGTCGATGGCGATCAGGTCGCCGGCGGCGACGGACACGTCCTCGCGCAGGCGGTCCTTCTGGTTCGGCTTGTCGCCGAGCACCGCGTCGAAGGAGGCCATCGCGATCGGGACCAGGTCGGGGTGGGCCACCCACGAGCCGTCGAAGCCGTCGCCGGCCTCGCGGTCCTTGTCGGCCTTGACCTTCTCGAAGGCGACCTTGTTCACCTCGGCGTCCCGGCGCGAGGGGATGAACGCGGCCATGCCGCCGATCGCGTGGGCCCCGCGCTTGTGGCAGGTGCGCACCAGGAGTTCGGTGTACGCCCGCATGAAGGGGGCCGTCATCGTCACCGCGTTGCGGTCCGGCAGGACGAACTTCGCGCCGCCGTCCCGGAAGTTCTTCACGATGGAGAAGAGGTAGTCCCAGCGGCCCGCGTTCAGGCCGGCCGCGTGGTCCTTGAGCTCGAAGAGGATCTCTTCCATCTCGTACGCGGCCGTGATCGTCTCGATCAGGACGGTGGCGCGGACGGTGCCCTGCGGGATGCCCACGTAGTCCTGCGCGAAGACGAAGATGTCGTTCCAGAGGCGGGCCTCCAGGTACGACTCCGTCTTCGGGAGGTAGAAGTACGGGCCCTTGCCGAGGTCGATCAGGCGCTGCGCGTTGTGGAAGAAGTACAGGCCGAAGTCGACGAGCGCGCCGGGCACCGGGCGGCCGTCGAACTGGAGGTGGCGCTCCTCCAGGTGCCAGCCGCGCGGGCGCATGACCACGGTCGCGAGCTGGTCGGCGTCCTTCAGGGCGTAGGACTTGCCCGACCTGGCGTCGGTGAAGTCGATGCGACGCTCGTAGGCGTCGATCAGGTTGAGCTGGCCAAGGACGACGTTCTCCCAGGTGGGGGCCGAGGCGTCCTCGAAGTCGGCGAGCCAGACCTTCGCGCCCGAGTTCAGGGCGTTGATGGTCATCTTGCGGTCGGTCGGACCGGTGATCTCCACACGGCGGTCGTTCAGCGCGGCCGGGGCCGGCGCGACCTTCCAGTCGGCCGCGCGGATCTCGGCGGTCTCGGGGCGGAAGTCCAGCGTGGAGGTGCGGGCGATCTCGGCGCGGCGGTCCTGGCGGCGGGTGAGGAGCTCGTCACGGCGGGCCGTGAAGTTCCGGTGCAGCTCGGCCACGAAGGCGAGGGCCGCGTCGGTGAGTACCTCCTCCTGCCGGGGCAGGGGCTCGGCATCGACGATGGCCAGCGGGGACGGCGCTGGTGCGGACATGAGCTGTCACTCCTTCGCGGGCGGTGCCCTGACGGCCGCCGGGTCGCCATGAATGGCACTCAGTGCCAGGGCTCCGAGGTACGACTGCGGGCGCCGGTTGATCTGACGGGCGCTTCTGAACAGTGGATACTAGTTTCCTCATAGTGGAAGTTCAATGGTTTGTTGATGTCGAGATTCTCCGGGTCGACAGACCATGGCGCTGGGTGCCACCCCGTTCACTCCATGCTGTCCCGGCTGTTTCCCGGGTGCTCCGTGTACTCCAGGTCTACTGGAGGCGGCCGAGGTCCGCCTCCGTGTCGATGTCGTACGGCTCCGCGATGTCCCCGCACTCGACGAGCGTGATCTCCGCCTCGTGGGCCTTCAGATAGGCGCGTGCCCCCCGGTCGCCCGTGGCGCTCGCCGCGATGTCCGCCCAGCGGTCCGCGCCGAAAAGGACCGGATGGCCCCGCTTTCCGTCGTACGAAGCCGCCGCCAGGGAATCGCCCGAACGGTGGGCGGAGAGCACCCGGGCCACCGCTTCGGGGCCGATGCCGGGCTGGTCGACCAGCGAGACGAGGGCGGCCCCCGACGCCTCGTCCGATGCGGTCAGGGCCTCGAGGCCCGCCCGGAGCGAGGAGCCCATCCCCTCCGCCCAGTCCGGGTTGTCGATGAGCACACAGCCCGCCAGGTCCGCGCGGGCCCGTACCTCCTCGGCCGCGGCGCCGAGCACCACGTACACCGTGCGGCAGCCTCCCTCGCGCAGGACCCGGACCGCGTTCTCGACGAGCGGGCGGTCGCGGTGCGGGAGCAGGGCCTTGGGGCGGCCGCCGAGCCGCCGCCCGCCGCCCGCCGCGAGCAGCAGTCCCGTGGCCTCTGCCGCATTTGTCGGTGGTTGCGTCATGCCCCCACATATACCTAATGCTTCTGTCGAATTCCGTCCGCGCAGTGGCGCACGACACACCGGATGGCGTTAACTGGCCCGCGAATCCCGGCAGTTGACCTTCGCTGCACGGGTTTTTGACACCTGCACAAGGACGTGCGTGGGGGAGGACTTTTGTTGCGAAGCGTGGAGCAGAGGGCCGTGGCCGGCAGTGGTGAGGACCCCAGAGTGAGCGAGTTGCGGGCGGCCGTGTCCCGGCTGCGCCGGGAGCTGGCCGGTCATCCGGCGGAGTTTCCCGACCGGGCCGTGGCCGAGGACGAGCTGGCGGCGCTTGACGCGATGGCCATCAGTGGCGTTCCGGAGGTGCCGCGGCTGCGCCGCTCGCTGCTGCTGATCGCGGGCTCGATCGGCTCGGTCAGCGCGCTGGCGGGCGCGGTCACCGACGTACGGAAAGCGGTCGAGTTATTCGGTGAGCCGCCGGGGCGGTACTGATCACCTGGAGGTCTTCCTGTGGCGGCTCGGCCTGAACTCCCCCAAATTCAGGCCGGGTTCACGCCACCCAGTGCGGCCGGTTCTGCTCGCCCGTGACGGCGGGCAGGCCCGCGTCCAGGGTCGCGGCAAGGCGGCGGACCGCCTCGTCCGTCCGCTCCGGTTCGTGCACGAAGGGAATGCGCAGCCGGTGTTCGTGCGTGCCGGGGTCGGCGGCGAAGCGTGAACCCGGCTGGATGTTCACGCCGTGCTCCAGGGCCGCCTGGGCCAGCGCTCCCGCGATCGGGCGGCCGAGGTCGACCCAGAGGCTGAGCCCGCCGACCGGCACCTGCCAGCGCCACTCCGGGAGATGACGGCTCAGCGAATCGGCCAGCGCGTCGCGCCGCCCGCGCAGCTCGGGCAGCCGTTTGGCCAGGACGTCGTCCATGCCGGGCAGCAGCGTCTTGGCGAGCACCTGGTCCACCAGCGAGGGCGCCAGGTCCACATGGATGCGCAGCGCGGCCAGCTCGTTGACGAGCCGGGAGCCCGCCCGCACCCAGCCGATGCGCAGCCCGCCCCAGTGGGTCTTGCTGAGCGAGCCGACCGTGACGATCTGCTCGGACTCGCCCTGGTGGGCCAGTGACACGAACGGCGCCGGGGCCGGTCCCTCCAGGGACATCTCGGCCATGGTCTCGTCGATGAGCAGCCAGGTGCCCGTGGCCCTGGCCGCGCGAAGGAGCCGGGTCCGCTGCTCGGCGCTCATCAGCGCGCCGGTCGGATTCTGGAAGTCCGGGATGAGGTAGGCGAGCCGGGGCGCGGTCTGGCGCAGGGTGCATTCGAGGAGCTCGATGTCCCAGCCGTCCTCGGTCACCGGTACGGGAGTGATCCGCAGCCCGGTGTGGCGCACCGCGTCCAGGGCGTTGGGGTAGGAGGGGCTCTCGACCAGGGCGCGGTCGCCGGGGCGGCCGAGGAGGTTCACCACCAGGGAGACCGCGGACTGGGCCCCGGTGGTGATCAGGATCTGCTCGGGCAGGGTGGGCAGCCCGCGCCGGGTGTAGCGCTCGGCGACGGCGGCCCGCAGCTCGGGCAGGCCGAGCGGGTGGTAGCCGTTGGTGGCGGCGTGGCAGGCCAATTCGGGCCCGGCCAGTTCGAAGGCGGCGGCCAGCTCGGCGGCCGGGGCGCACGGCGAGGCCATCGCCAGGTCGATGACGCCGTCCGGCGCCTGGTAGCGGGCCAGGCTGGCCGGGGTCGTGCCCTCGGGCAGCTCGGTCCAGGTGCCCGAGCCGCGCCGGCTCAGCGCGTACCCGCCCTCGCGCAGCAGGTCGTACGCCGCCGTGACGGTGGCCCGGCTGACCTCCAGGGCGGTGGCCAGCTCGCGCTCGGCGGGCAGCCGCGTGTGCAGCGGGATGCGGCCGTCGAGCAGCAGGGTGCGCACGCCCTGGGCGAGGGCGCGGTAGCCGGGGTGCGGGCCCGTGATGGCGGTGACCTGGGTGGCGAGCTGACGGCTGCCGAGCGTACGCGCGGTACTGCTGACGGTGTCCACGGAGCGGACCACGCGCATGCCTGCCATACCAACCTCCATGAATTGGCCCTGCCTTCCAGGCCAATCAGGGTACAGACTCCAGCCCTGTCAGCGCATTGGCCTGGAAGGCCGAGAAGGGTGAGTTGTCATGGAACGCGATGTGGCGGTCACGGACCGGTTCGAGCGGGAGATGCAGCGGCGTCGCGAGGAAGGCCCCCGAGGGATCTCGCTCGTCTGGTTCCGCGGGCTGCGGCTGCGCAAGGGGCGCGCGAAGTGACCGGGGGGCGGGTGGTCGTGGGCGTCAGCGGCTCGCTGGGCAGCCTCGCGGCACTGCGGGCCGCGGTCGACGAGGCCCGCAACAGCGGCCGCGCCCTGGTCGCGGTGACCACGTGGGAGCCGCCGGAGGGCGAGATCCTCTACGCACGCAACCCGGACAGCGCGTGGGCGGCGTACCACGAAAGCCTGGCGCGCGAGACGCTCGACCGGGCCGTCGAGGAGGCGCTCGGCGCACTGCCCGAGGACGTGGCCGTGCGGAAACTCGTCGTACGCGGCAAGGCGGGGCGGATGCTGTGCGCGCTCGCGGAGCGGCCCGGTGACCTGCTGGTCATCGGCGCGCGGCCCGGCGTGCGGCGCGCTCCGGTACGCCGTTACGTACAGCAGCACGCGCGCAGCGCCGTCCTCACCGCACCGGCGCCGCGCCTGTCCAGGCACACGGTGCGGGCCCTGAGGCACGCCCGGGCCGAGGACTTCGCCCTGCACGGGTGAACAGAGCAGGGGCCGGGCCGTACGGGGGACGGCCCGGCCCCCACCGGACCGTCCCCGCCCTTGGTCAGCCGCCGCCCCGGTCGTCGTCCGGAGCCAGGGCGGGCGGCGCCGACTGCGCGACCAGGCCGAGCAGTTCGTCCGCCGGATAGGTGCGTCCTGCCTCGGTGCCCGGGGGCGCGGGGGCCGCCGGGATCAGGGCGTCGGCCGCCTCCGTGTGCAGCCAGACCGCGATCAGGTGCACGGCCGGAATGTGCAGCAGCCGCACCTCGGCGTCGCCGGGGTGACCGCTCGCGGCGGCGAGCGCGGCCGCCGTGCCGGCCACGAACGGGCCGTAGCCCAGCTGGCTGAAGACGTGCTCGCCCGACGCGTCCCGTACGGTCTCGGCGAGCGCCACCGCATCGCTGCCGTGCCGGACCAGATAGCGCCAGGCGACCGGCTCCGCATCGGCCAGCGGGCCCGCGGGGCCGACGGTGTACATCAGCACCGGGTCCGCGAGGCGCAGCTCGTCCGGGGCGGCCGGCAGCAGGGTCTCGGTGCGGACCCGGCCGAGCCCGGCCAGGAGCCGGAGACCGGCCTCGGCCGCCTCGCGCGACTGCTCGGGGGGCTGTGGTGACTGCAGTGTCATGGCCGGTCCTAGCCCCTCGTGTAGTAGCTGTGCGTCCAGGTCCCGCTGCCCTGGTAGCTGGTGGCGAGGGTGTTGTACACCTGGTCGGACTTGCCGTAGATCGGGTCGTCCACGGCCACGATCGCCTGGTCCGCCGGGGCGTCCACGCCCATCGCGGTGCAGAAGTGCCCGCCGCCCGCCTTCCAGGCGATCCGGACGCACAGCGGCCGCCCCGCCTTGATCTCGCTCTCCACCTCGGCGAACTCGACCCGGTTGGTGACCATCCGGTCCAGGTGGCCGACGATGCTCAGCGGGTTGTCCAGCGGCTGCTGGCTGTTGCACGCGGTGCCGGACGCACCCGCCGGTGTGCAGCAATTGGTCTGACCCGTCTGGGAGTTGGCGACCTGGCACTGCGTCCACGTGCTGTTCGCGTTGTAGTAGAGCGCGATGCTCGTCGCGACCGCCGCCCAGCACCAGTTGGACTGGGTCTGCTTCTGCATGTTGAACGCGAGGCGCTGGTAGTCCCAGAGCCGGTAGTCCGGTTTGGCGTCCAGGACCGTGATGTCGGTGACGATGTTCAGGGGCGCGCCCCAGTCGACGGTCACCACGAACGTCACGCCGTGGTTGGGGTCGTACGGAGGCGAGTGCGGGCTGATGTTGCCGACCCGGACGCCCGCGTCACCCGTGAACCGGGGGCTGTGCTTGACGTCGTTCGGGTCCACCGAGTACTCGGACGCGGTGACCCAGACCGTCGAGTCGTGGTCGATCTCGTTCCAGTTGAAGTTCAGCACGGTACGGCCCTTGAGGCCGTGCCAGTACTGGCGCACGGTGCGTGGCATCGGACCCCCTCAGCCGTTCTGGTACTCGATGTCGACCGGCGGACCGTCCAGGACCGTGATGTCGGTGACGACGTGCAGGGGCGCGCCCCAGTCGACGTTCACGACGAAGCTGACGCCGTGGTTGGGGTCGTAGGGCGGCGCGTGGGGGCTGATGTTCTCGACGGTGATGGTCGCGGCGCCGACGAAGCGCGGGCTGTGCCGGGGGTCGTTGCCGTCCACGTTGTACTCGGACGCGGTCACCACGACCGTCGAGTCGTGGTTGATGGCGGCCCAGTTGAAGTTGAGCCTGCACCGCCCTTGCAGGTTCCACCAGTACTGGCGGCAGGTCTGGGGCATGAGGGCCTCCCTGCTGTCCGTGTCATGCCGGGGACAAGTCAGCAGCATGCCGGAACCCGGGGCGCCCGGACCCTGCCTTGCGGCCGGTGACCGCGAGGGACGGGAGCATTCAGCCCGGCTGGCGGATCAGACGGCGCGCACTCGCGGCGGCGACCGCCGCTGTGCGCGAGTCCACTCCCAACTTGGCGTAGATATGGACGAGATGGGACTTGACGGTGGCCTGGCTGAGGAACAACTGCTTGCTGATCTGCTGGTTGGAGAGCCCGTCGCCGACGAGTTGCAGCACCTCCAGCTCGCGCCGGGTCAGCGCCTCGGCGGGCGTACGCATCCGGTCCATCAGTCGGTGCGCCACGGCCGGGGCGAGCGCCGACTGGCCCGCGGCCGCGGTGCGCACCGCCGCAGCGAGCTCCTCGGGCGGGGCGTCCTTGAGCAGATAGCCCGCCGCGCCCGCCTCCACCGCGGCGAGGATGTCCGCGTCGGTGTCGTACGTCGTGAGCACCAGGACGCGCGGGGCGCCCGGCCGCGCCGTGATCTTCGCGGTCGCCTCGGCGCCGTGCATCCCGGCCCCGAACTGGAGGTCCATGAGAACGACGTCGTACGCACCGCAGGACGCGAGCTCCACGGCGCGCTCGGCGGTGGCGGCCTCCCCGGCCACCGAGAAGTCCGGCTCGGTGTCGAGGACCGCGCGCAGCCCGGCCCGCACGATGGGGTGGTCGTCGGCAAGCAGCAGCCGGATGGGAGCGGCGTTCACCGGGCACCCGCCACGGGCAGCGGCAGTGTGATCGCGACGGCCGTGCCCTGGCCCGGCGCCGACTCCACACTCAGCGTGCCGCCGAGCGACTGGGCGCGCGAGCGCATGGCCGGAAGGCCGAAGCCGCTGGTCTCCTCCTTCGGCCGCCGCCTCGCCGGGTCGAACCCGCGCCCGTCGTCGACGACGTCCAGGGCCACCGAGGTGTCCATGAAGCTGAGCGTGATCTCGGCGCGCCCCGCACCGGAGTGCTGCACGGTGTTGGCGAGCGCCGACTGCGCGATGCGCAGCAGCGCCACCTCGTACGGCGTCGGCAGCTCGACCGGGGTGCCGCTCACGCCGAACTGCACGGCCGGGCCCGGCGCCGCCGCGCACAGCCGCTCCAGGGCGCCGGACAGCGAGCCGTGTTCCAGGTCCGGCGGGGTCAGTGCCTTCACGAACCGGCGCGCCTCGGCCAGGTTGTCCTGGGCCGCCCGCCGGGCCTGCTCGACATGTTCGCGGGCCGGATCTCCCGCGGGCAGCGCGCGCTCGGCCGCGCGAAGCAGCAGCTGGATCGAGGAGAGGCCCTGGGCCAGCGTGTCGTGGATCTCGCGGGCCAGGCGCTCCCGCTCGGCAAGGGTGCCGGCCGTGCGCTCGGCCGCGGCGAGCTCGGCCCGCGTCGCCACCAGCTCGTCGATCAGCTCGCGGCGCCGCTCGCTCTCGCGGTACAGCGCGTCGTACCCGAGCACGGTGGCGACGGCGACCGCCGCTCCAAGGAGCGGCCCTATGAAGGCGCCCGGCGTGACCTGCTGCCCGTGCAGCAGGAAACTCGCGATGGCCGCGCCCGCCGTCGCGAGCACGGCGGGCAGCGCCCACCGCAGCGACAGCAGGTGGAGCAGCAGGAAGTAGAGCGGGAAGGCGGCCCACAGCGCCTCGGGGGAGAGGGCGAGCAGCGCCAGCCAGGACGCGCCGAGCGCCCCGAGCCACACCGCGGCCGCCGACGTCCCGGGCCGCACCGCGGGCAGCGCCACGCCCGCCGCGTACACCGCGGCCATCAGGACGACCGCCGCCACGACGGCCCCCGCGTGCGGCGCGCCGTCGCTGACGGCCCGTACCGCGGCGAGCGCGAGCAGCCCGCCGAGCAGCGCGTGCAGACACAGGCGCAGCAGGGCGGCGACGGGGGTGTGGGGGCGTGCGGAATCCATAGGCCTTCCAGCGTACGGGTGAGGCGGGCGGCCCCGGTCAACCGAAAGTTTGATGTGCGGATGCATCCTTCGATGCGGCGACACATGCCCGGGCGCGATGTTCCGGGCGGCTCGGGACGGAAGGCTTGGCCCCATGTTCGTCGCATGGAGAGACCTCCGGTTCGCCAAGGGCCGGTTCGCGCTGATGGGTACGGTCGTGGTGCTGATCACCCTGCTGGTGGGGCTGCTTTCCGGGCTCACCGCGGGCCTTGCCCGGGACAACACCTCGGCCGTCAGCGCCCTGCCCGCCGACCGGCTCGCCTTCGCCGCGCCACCCACCGGGCAGTCGGTGTCGTTCACCAACTCCGTCGTGCAGAGCGGCAGTTGGCACAAGTGGCGCCAGGCTCCGGGCGTGAAGGAGGCCCAGCCCATCGGTGTCTCCACGCTGAACGCCAAGGCGGGCGAGCGCACGGCCGCGGTGTCCTCGTTCGCGGTGCCGCCCGGCTCGGACCTCGCCCCGGCCGCGGTGCGCGCCGGATCCGTCGTCCTCTCCCGCGGCGCAGCCAAGGACCTGGCCGCGAAGGCGGGCGACACGGTGACCCTCGGCGGGAAGCGGCTGACCGTCTCGGCGGTGGCGGGCGAGGACTCCTACAGCCACACCCCCGTCGCCTGGACGGCGCTCGCCGACGACGCGCCCGCCACGGTCGTGGCGCTCACCCTCGACGGCGGCGCGGACCTCGCGGCCACCGACAAGGAACTCGGCACCTTGAGCCTGACGCTCTCCGACGCGCTCGCGGCGCTGCCCTCGTACAAGGCCGAGAACGGCTCGCTCCAGCTGATGCGCGGCTTCCTCTTCGTCATCTCGGCGCTGGTCGTCGGCGCGTTCTTCACCGTGTGGACGATCCAGCGCAGCGGCGACATCGCCGTACTGAAGGCGCTCGGGGCCTCGACGCCCTACCTCCTCAAGGACGCGCTCGGCCAGGCGGTCGTGATGCTGACGGTCGGCACGCTCGTCGGCACCGGGCTCGCCTCGCTCGCCGGAGGGCTCGTCGGCGGCGCCGTGCCCTTCGTGCTCGACCTCACCACGACGCTCGGGCCCGCCGCCGTCCTGATCGTCCTCGGCGTGATCGGCGCCGCCCTGTCCATCCGGCGCATCACCGCCGTCGACCCGCTGACCGCGCTCGGGAGTGCCCGATGACTGCCTCGACCCTGCTCCTCGACGACATCACACTGACCTACCCGGACGGCGAAGGCCGCCTCACCGCGCTCGACGCGGTCTCGCTCGCGGTCGACGCGGGCACCGTGACGGCCTGCGTCGGCCCCTCCGGATCCGGCAAGTCCAGCCTGCTCGCGGTCGCCGCGACCCTGGTCACCCCGGACAGCGGCCGCGTCGTCGTGGCCGGGACCGACACCGGCACGCTCGGCCCCGCCGAGAAGGCGGCGCTGCGCCGCGACCGCATCGGCATCGTCTTCCAGCAGCCCAATCTGCTGCCCTCGCTCACGGCCGCCGAGCAGCTCCAGGTGATGGCCCACCTCGCGGGCCGCGGGCCGCGCGAGGTGCGCGGGCGCGCCCTGGAACTCCTGGCCGCCGTCGGCCTCGCCGACCAGGCCCACCGCCGCCCGCACCAGCTCTCCGGCGGCCAGCGCCAGCGCGTCAACATCGCCCGCGCCCTCATGAACGACCCCGCCGTGCTCCTGGTCGACGAGCCCACCAGCGCCCTCGACCACGAGCGGGGCGCCGCGATACTCGACCTCCTGCTCACCCTCACCCGCGACCGCGGCACGGCCACCGTCCTGGTCACCCACGACCGCGCCCACCTGGAACGCATGGACGCCGTCGTGACCATGGCCGACGGTCGCCTGAGCGCGGCGCGCGCGGCAGCGGGCTGACGCCCGGGATCCGGGGCGGCACAACATTGGCCTGCGCATGGGCTGCTCCATACCGCCCGTGCGCCGGAGGTTCACCTCCGCGGCCACGGCGGTACACAGGGCGCCACTACTCATGAGCGCGCACCCCCCAAACCCCGGTTCCACCAACGTCAGGGGACACCTGTGAACCGCCCGCTCCTCCGGCTGGCCGCCACGTTCGGCGCGGCCGGCGCGCTCGCCGGAACGGCCGCGCTGCACGCCGACGCCACCCCGGCCCGCCCGCACCGAGCCGCCGCCCAGCACGTCCTGCTCATCTCCGTGGACGGACTGCACCAGGCCGACCTCGACCGGTACACCGCCGAGCACCCGCAGTCCGCGCTCGCCCGGCTCGCGCACGGCGGCGTGCAGTACACGCACGCGAGCACCACCACGCCCTCCGACTCGTTCCCCGGCATGACCGCACAGGTCACCGGCGGCGGCCCCGGCACCACCGGGGTCTACTACGACGACTCCTACGACCGCACCCTGCTCCCGGCCGGCACCACCGACTGCAAGAACACCGAGCCGGGCGCCGAGGTCGACCTCACCGAGGACCTCGACAAGGACAAGTCGGCCCTCGACGCCGGCCAGGGCCTGACCGGACTGCCCGGCAGCATCCTGAACATGACGGGCCGGCCCGCCACCCTGCTCAACCCCGCCGCGCTGCCCGTCGACCCGAAGACCTGCAAGCCACTCGCCCCGCACTCCTACCTGCGCGTCAACACCGTCTTCGACGTGGCCCGCCGGGCCGGGCTGCGCACCGCCTGGTCGGACAAGCACGCCGCGTACGACATCCTCGAAGGGCCCTCGGGGAACGGCATCCAGGACCTGTTCACGCCCGAGATCAACTCCGACGCCATCGGCTACCCCAAGGGCACCGACTGGACCAAGGACAACAAGGCCACCCAGCAGTACGACCATTACAAGGTCCAGGCCGTCCGCAACGAGATCGACGGCTACGACCACAGCCGCAGCCACCGCACCGGCACCCCGGCGGTCTTCGGCCTGAACTTCCAGTCCGTGTCGACCGCGCAGAAGCTGCCCGCATCCGACGGTCTCAAGGGCGGGTACGCGGCCAAGGGCGTGCCCGGGCCGCTGGTCGAGAAGAGCATCGACTTCGTCGACTCCGAGCTCGGCTCGCTGGTCGCCGAGCTCAAGGCCCGCCACCTCGACACGAGCACGACGATCGTCCTGTCCGCCAAGCACGGCCAGTCGCCGACCGACCCGGCCGCGCTGACCCGTATCGACGACGCGCCGCTGCTCGCCGGACTCGACGCGGCGTGGAAGAAGGCTCACCCGGGCGCCGGCGACCTCGTCGCGCACTCCGCGGACGACGACGGCGTGATGCTGTGGCTGAACGACCGCACGCAGGCCGCCGCCGACTTCGCCAAGGCCTACCTGCTGGCCAAGGACGGCACCGGCACCGACATCGACGCCAAGCCGAAGGCCTTCACCGCCAGTGGTCTGGCCAAGGCGTACGCGGGCAAGGAGGCGGCCCGTTACTTCGGTGTGCCGACCGGCGACGCCCGAGTCCCGGACGTCTTCGGCGTCGCACAGAACGGCGTCGTCTACACCGGCGGCACCAAGAAGATCGCCGAGCACGGCGGCGCGAACGCCGACGACCTCGACGTCCCGCTGGTCGTCTCCGGCGCGGGCACCCCGGCCGGGGTGCGCGAGACCGGCCGCGTCCACACGACGCAGATCGCGCCCACCATCCTGGCCCTGCTCGGCCTGGATCCGCGGGACCTGGAGGCCGTACGGCGCGAGCACACCCGCGTGCTGCCCGTGCGCTGAAACGCCGGTGGGCCCCCTGCCGCAGTCGACAGGGGGCCCACCGGGGCGGCTCAGGCCTGCGCGCCCGTGTTCGCCAGCGCCGTCGAGAGCTCCTGGGCGATGCCCTGGAGGATCGGGACGATCCGGTCCGTGGCCGCCTCGGTGACCCGGCCGGCCGGGCCCGAGATCGAAATGGCCGCCGCGGTGGGGGAGTTGGGCACCGACACCGCGAGGCAGCGCACCCCTATTTCCTGCTCGTTGTCGTCCACCGCGTACCCGGCGCGCCGCACCTGCTCCAGGGCGTCGAGGAAACCGTCCGCCGTGGTGATCGTCTTCTCCGTCGCGGCCGGCATGCCGGTACGGGCGAGCAGCGCGCGGACCTCCTCCGGCGGGGTGTGCGCGAGCAGCGCCTTGCCCACGCCCGTGGAGTGCGGCAGCACGCGGCGGCCGACCTCGGTGAACATCCGCATCGAGTGCTTGGAGGGCACCTGCGCCACGTACACGATCTCGTCGCCGTCGAGCAGCGCCATGTTCGCGGTCTCGCCGGTCTCCTCGACCAGGCGCGTCAGATACGGCCGCGCCCAGGTGCCGAGCAGACGGGAGGCCGACTCGCCGAGGCGGATCAGGCGGGGGCCGAGCGCGTACCGACGGTTGGCCTGCTGGCGTACGTAGCCGCAGGCCACCAGCGTGCGCATCAGACGGTGGATGGTCGGCAGGGGAAGGCCGCTGCTCGCGGAGAGCTCGCTGAGGCCGACCTCGCCCCCGGCGTCGGCCATCCGCTCGAGGAGATCGAAGGCGCGCTCAAGAGACTGGACTCCTCCGCTGGCGGCGGAGGGCTTGGAGGCGTCGGTGGTGCTGGCGCTTGACGTCGGCACGGCGCGTTCCTTTCGGTACTGGCAGGCGAAGGAGCAGACTATCGGGCGGTTGTCCGGCCTACCCTGGACAGGTCAGGTGTCCTGGCCGGTCAGAGCGGGTTTGTCCGTTCGTTCGCGGCACCCCGTGGCGATACCTACATTTTGCTGGGTGAAATTCTAATTCCATTCTGTGGAAACCTCCAAGACCCGCGTCCGTGTCGGCCGTCACTCGTCGGCCACTCTTGACGGCTTCGTCGACGGCGGCGCAAACTCCTTCAACAGATCGTTGAATTCCGGTGTACGGAAAAGTTCCGGAGTACGGAAGTTTCCGCTGGGAAGTGAGGGCTCGGGTGTCCGACGTCAACCTGGTACTGCGCTCGACGCGCGTCATCACCCCCGAGGGGACGCGCCCGGCGACCGTCGCCGTCGCCGACGGGAAGATCGCGGACGTACTGCCGTACGAGGCCGAGGTCCCGGCCGGCGCGCGCCTGGAGGACTTCGGTGACGACGTGCTGCTGCCCGGCATCGTCGACACCCATGTGCATGTGAACGACCCCGGCCGCACCGAGTGGGAGGGTTTCTGGACGGCCACCCGCGCGGCCGCCGCCGGAGGCATCACCACCCTCGTCGACATGCCGCTCAACTCGCTGCCGCCGACCACCACGGTCGAGAACCTGCGGGTCAAGCAGGAGGTCGCCGCGAGCAAGGCGCACATCGACACCGGCTTCTGGGGCGGCGCGCTGCCCGACAACGTCAGGGACCTGGGGCCCCTGCACGAGGCCGGCGTCTTCGGCTTCAAGGCGTTCCTCTCGCCCTCCGGTGTCGAGGAGTTCCCCGAGCTCGACCAGAAGCAGCTGGAGCGCTCGCTCGCCGAGATCGCCGGGTTCGACGGCCTGATGATCATCCACGCCGAGGACCCGCACGAGCTGGATGCCGCCCCGCACCTGACAGGGCCCAAGTACGCCGACTACCTGGCGACCCGGCCGCGCGTCTCGGAGAACACCGCGATCGAGGGCCTGATCAACGCGGCCAGGCGCGTCGGCGCCCGCGTCCACGTCCTGCACCTGTCCTCCTCGGACGCGCTGCCCCTGATCGCCGCCGCCAAGCGCGAGGGCGTCAGGCTCACCGTCGAGACCTGCCCGCACTACCTCACGCTCACCGCCGAGGAAGTCCCGGACGGGGCGAGCGAGTTCAAGTGCTGCCCGCCGATCCGCGAGGACGCCAACCGCGACCTGCTGTGGGACGCGCTGGCCGACGGCACCATCGACTGCATCGTCACCGACCACTCGCCCTCCACCGCCGACCTCAAGACCGCCGACTTCGCCACCGCCTGGGGCGGCATCTCCGGTCTCCAGCTCAGCCTCCCCGCGGTCTGGACCGAGGCCCGCAAGCGCGGCTACACCCTGGAGGACGTCGTCCGCTGGATGTCGACCGCGACCGCGAACCTGGTGGGGCTGACCCAGAAGGGCGCCATCGAGGCCGGCCGCGACGCCGACTTCGCGGTGCTCGCCCCCGACGAGACCTTCACCGTGGACCCGGCCGAACTCCAGCACCGCAACCGCGTCACCGCCTACGCCGGCAAGACGCTGCACGGTGTCGTCAAGTCGACCTGGCTGCGCGGCGAGCGCATCCAGCACGACGGCGTCATCGCCGAGCCCACCGGCCGCCTGCTCGAAAGGAACAACTGACACCGTGAGCACCCTTCCCTCCTTCACCGGTGACGCCAGCCCCTTCGGCGGCGGCGACCCGTACGCCGACTACCGCACCGCGGACTTCGGCTTCACCCAGTACGCCGACCTCGCCGACCGGCGCCTCGGCGCGGGCGTGATCGCCGCCAACGACGAGTTCTTCGCCGAGCGCGAGAACCTGCTCAAGCCCGAGGCCGCCGAGTTCGACCCCGAGCACTTCGGGCACAAGGGCAAGATCATGGACGGCTGGGAGACCCGGCGCCGCCGCGGCGTCTCGGCCGCGCAGCCGCACCCCACCGACGACGACCACGACTGGGCGCTCATCCGCCTCGGCGCGCCCGGCGTGATCCGCGGCATCGTCGTCGACACCGCCCACTTCCGCGGCAACTACCCGCAGGCCGTCTCGGTCGAGGCCACCTCGGTGGCGGGCTCCCCCTCGCCCGAGGAGCTGCTCGCCCCCGACGTGAAGTGGGTAACTCTCGTACCCCGTACGGCGGTTGGCGGCCACGCGGCCAACGGCTTCGCGGTGGACGTCGAGCAGCGCTTCACCCACCTGCGCCTCAACCAGCACCCCGACGGCGGCGTGGCCCGCCTGCGCGTCCACGGCGAGGTCGCCCCCGACCCGCGCTGGCTGGCCACGCTCGGCACCTTCGACCTCGCGGCCCTGGAGAACGGCGGCCAGGTCGAGGACGCCTCCGACCGCTTCTACTCGCCCGCCACCAACACCATCCAGCCGGGCCGCTCCCGCAAGATGGACGACGGCTGGGAGACCCGGCGCCGCCGTGACAAGGGCAACGACTGGATCCGCTACCAGCTGGCGGCCCAGTCCGAGATCCGCGCGATCGAGATCGACACGGCGTACCTGAAGGGCAACTCGGCGGGCTGGGCGGCGCTCTCGGTCCGCGACGGCGAGTCGGGCGAGTGGGCCGAGGTGCTGCCCCGCACGCGCCTGCAGCCCGACACCAACCACCGTTTCGTCCTGGACGCCCCCGCCGTGGGAACCCATGTGCGGATCGACATCTTCCCCGACGGCGGCATCTCGCGCCTGCGCCTCTTCGGCTCCCTGACCGCCGAGGGCTCGGCGCGGCTCACCGCCCGCCACCAGGAACTGGGCGGCTGACCCGGCCCGTTCCCCCAAGAACAGGGCGGCACGACACCCGCCCGCAGCCGCGAGGCACCCCGGCCCGACAGCACCGGGGTGCCTCGCGTTCTTGTGCGTGCGCGCTAGGCCGCGTAGCCGCCGTCCACCGACAGCTCCGCGCCCGTCACATACGCCGCGCCGTCACCCGCGAGGTACGTCACCATCGAGGCGACCTCGTCGGCCGTCCCGTACCGACCGAGCGAGGTCATCGCCGCCTGGTCGGCGGCCGTCGGCCCGTCCGCCGGGTTCATGTCGGTGTCGATGGGACCCGGGTGGATGACCGTCGCGTTGATCCCGCGGCCCCCGAGCTCCCGCGCCAGCGCCTTGGTGAGGCCGATGAGGGCCGACTTGCTCAGCGCGTAGAGCGTGCCGCCCGGACCCGGCACGCGCTGGGCCATGCAGGAGCCGATCGTGATGATGCGGCCGCCGCGCGGCAGGCGGGCAGCCGCGGCCTGGGAGGCGAGGAAGACACCGCGTACGTTCACCGCGAGCACCCGGTCGACATCGGCCGGGCTGAGCCGGTCGAGCGGGGCGAGAACGCCCACGCCCGCGTTGTTGACGAGGATGTCGAGGCCGCCGAAGGCCTCGGCCGTCCGCTCGACGGCGTCGGCCGCATCCGCCGACGCGCCGAGATCCGCGCGCAGGGCGAGCCCGCGCCGGCCCATCGCCTCGATCTTCGCGACGACCTCGCGGGCCGCCTCCTCGCCCTGGACGTAGGTGACGGCGACATCGGCACCCTGCTCGGCGAGCCGCAGCGCGGTGGCGGCCCCGATGCCCCGGCTGCCACCCGTGACCAGGGCCTTCTTGCCATTGAGCGCGTTCATGATGAGGTCCTTTTCGTCGGATTTTCCTGAACCGTGTTTGGTTGCGGGTTCAAGCAAAGCCGTCGCGAGGCCCCCACGCTGGCGGGCTTCGGACACCGAGTCCCCGGGATCGGAATCTGTCCCTCCGTGTCGTACCTTGACCACCGGCACCACCACCCCCGCACGCCTCAGGAGACCGGCCGTGACCCTTCAGCAAGAGATCGTCGGCAACGCCATGCAGATGGCCGTCGTGAACCTCACCCCCGGCCAGACCGTCTACTGCGAGGCCGGGAAGTTCCTCTTCAAGACCGCCAATGTGTCGATGGAGACCCGTCTTTCCGGCCCCGACCGGGGCGGCCGCGACCAGGCAGGCCAGGGCGGCGGAGGCCTGGGCGGGGGCATGGGCGGCATGCTGCGCCAGGCCATGGGCACCGCGATGCAGGTCGGCCAGCGCGCACTCGCCGGCGAATCGCTCGCCTTCCAGTACTTCACCTCCACCGGCGGCGAGGGCACGGTCGGCTTCGCGGGCGTGCTGCCCGGCGAGATGCGCGCCCTCGAACTCACCGGAAACCGCGCCTGGTTCGCCGAGAAGGACGCCTTCGTGGCCGCCGAGTCCACCGTCGACTTCGGCATCGCCTTCCAGGGCGGCCGCACCGGAATGAGCGGCGGCGAGGGCTTCATCCTGGAGAAGTTCACCGGCACCGGCACTGTGATCATCTGTGGCGCGGGCAACTTCATCGACCTCAACCCGGCGGACTTCGGCGGCCGCATCGAGGTCGACACCGGCTGCATCGTCGCCTTCGAGGAGGGCATCGAGTACGGGGTGCAGCGCATCGGCGGCCTCAACCGCCAGGGCCTGATGAACGCCGTCTTCGGCGGCGAGGGCCTCTCGCTCGCCACCCTGGAGGGCAACGGCCGCGTCATCCTCCAGTCCCTCACCATCGAAGGTCTGGCCAACGCCCTGAAGAAGGCCCAGGGCGGCGACAAGCAGGGCCCCACGGGCGGGCTCTTCTCCACCCACGCCGGATGAGGCGCGGCGCCGGGCGATGAGTTCCGGGCGAGCGCGGGGTCTCACCTGATGCGACCGGCGCGGCACGACCGCGCCGGAGCACCCCTCGGGAAGGCTCGGACCATGAAGCTCACCTTCACCTCGTTCCTCACCCTCGACGGCGTCGTCCAGGCCCCCGGCGCGCCCGAGGAAGACACCGGCAACGGGTTCACCCAGGGCGGCTGGCTGGTCCCGTTCGCCGACGACACCTCGGGCCGGTACGTCGCCGAGTGGTTCGCCGACGTCGACGCGTTCCTCCTCGGCCGGCGCACCTACGACATCTTCGCCTCGTACTGGCCGCGCGTGACCGACCCGGACAACCCGGTCGCGACCCGGCTGAACGCGTGCCCCAAGTACGTCGTCTCCAACACCCTCAAGAACCCCGAGTGGCACAACACCACCGTCATCGCGGGAGCGGAGGCCGACGTGGTCGACGAGGTCCAGGCGCTCAAGGACCGGGCGGGCGGCGAGCTCCAGGTGCACGGCAGCGGCACCCTCGCGCTGTTCCTGATGGGCCACGGCCTCATCGACGAGTACCGCCTGTGGACCTTCCCCGTCGTGCTCGGCCACGGCCGCCGCCTGTTCACCGACGGCGTCCCGCCGACCTCCTTCGAACTGGCCGACACCCGCACCACCCCCACCGGCGTCATGGTCAACAGCTATCGCCCCACCGGCCGTCCCCAGTACGGGAGTTTCGACCTCACCGACGAGTGAGGGCCGGTGTCCGGAACCGCCCTTCCGGGGCCGATCATGTACGGGTACGGTGATCGTTCCCCGTGCGAGCCGCCGACGTCTCCACACCCCCGTACCGTCTGGAGACCGGTCCCGTGTCGTCGATCGCCGTTCCCTCCGCAGGCCTCGCCCCGCGCCGCGCCTGGCTCACCGACCTGCCGGTCCTCCTCGTGGCCGTCGTCTGGGGCGCCAGCTACCTCGCCGCCAAGGACATCACCACCGCTCACACCGTGACCGCCGTCCTGGTGCTGCGCTTCGGGCTCGTCGTGCCGGTCCTGGTGGCCGCCGGATGGCGCGGCCTGCGTGCGCTGACCGCCGCCCAGTGGCGCGGCGCGGGTCTGCTCGGCCTCGTCCTCAGCGGGATCTTCCTCCTGGAGACGTACGGCGTCGTGCACACCTCGGCCACGAACGCCGGGCTCATCATCAGCCTCACCATGATCTTCACTCCGCTCGCGGAGGCCGCCGTCACCCGCCACCGAGCTCTCGGCTTCGCTCGGGCAGGGGGGACCCCCACCCGGCCGCCGCGCGCCTTCCTCGCGGCGGCCGCGCTCTCGGTGGCGGGCGTGGTCCTGCTGACCCAGGGCGGCGGCTTCACCGCACCCTCGGCGGGCGACCTCCTGATGCTGCTCGCGGCGCTCGCCCGTACCGCGCACGTCCTGTTCATGGCCCGCGTCAAGGCGGTCCAGGACGCCGACTCGCTGTCGCTGACCACCGTCCAACTGGGCGGCGCCGTCGCGGTGTTCGCGGTCCTGGCCGCCGCGCCCGGCACGGGGGACGCACCCTGGACGGTGGCCGCGGGCTTCGGTGTCCGCGAGTGGAGCGGGCTGCTGTTCCTGTCCGTGTTCTGCACGCTGTTCGCGTTCTTCGTGCAGATGTGGGCGGTCCGCCGCACCTCCCCGTCCCGCGTCAGCCTGCTGCTCGGCACCGAACCGCTGTGGGCGGCGGCCGCCGGCATCGCGCTCGGCGGCGAACGCCTGGGCGCACTCGGCCTGTTGGGTGGAGTCCTGGTCCTCGTGGGCACCAGCTGGGGCCGCCGGGCCGCGGCCTGACTACTTCTTCGCGGCCCGCTCCGACGCGATGAGCACCGCCATGCCCGCGACCGCAAGGACGATGCTCGCGAACACCTCGTGGCCCTCAAGCGCATCGGGACGGTGCACCAGTGTCCACAGGCTGAACCATCCGGTCCACTCGTGCACCAGGCCTCCGACACCCTGGAGCAGCAGAAGGAACCCGGCGACCTCCAGAAACTTCCTCATGGCCCGAGCCTGCGCCGGTCGGCCGGGCCACCGCGTCGGCCATCGGGACACCGCCCCCGCGCCCAAAGTCTGTGTCCGTACGACTTTGGTAGCGTCCCGCGCCCGCATCACGCCGCGGGCCCGCCGGGCTGCGTAACTTTGTCGACATGACACGAGCCGGACCCGAGTTCCACTGGCTGCTGCCGTCGGCGGTGGCCGACCCCGAACTGCCCGGCGACCGGGCCCGGCCGCGGCGCACCGTACGCGACTGGGTCGTCGACATCTGCGCCTTCCTGGCCGCCGCCCTCATCGGCATGCTCACGGCCGACGCCCTCGACAAGACGCCCGGCCACTCCGACACCGTCCTGCTCCTCGACCAGCTGGCGGGCGCCGCGGCCTGCTGCGCGGTGTGGCTGCGCCGGCGCCGGCCGGTGGGGCTCGCGGCGGTGCTCGCCGTGGTGTCGGTCGTCGCGCCGGTCGCCTCGGGCGGGTTCCTGGTCGCCCTGTTCAGCCTTGCCGTGCACCGGCCGTTCAAGCCCGCCGTGCTGGTGGTGGGCACCCTCGCCGTGGCGAGCTCGCTGCTCCAGCCCGTGGTCCGCCCCGACCCGACCACCAGCTTCCTCACCAACGCCGTCGTGGGCACCGTCCTGATCCTGCTGGTCACCGGATGGGGCATGCTCGTACGCTCCCGGCGCCAGCTCGTCCTGGCGCTGCGCGAGCGGGCCGCCCGCGCCGAGGCCGAGGCGGCGCTGCGGGCCGAGAACGCGCAGCGCCTCGCCCGCGAGGCCATCGCCCGCGAGATGCACGACGTGCTCGCCCACCGGCTCACCCTGCTCTCCGTGCACGCGGGCGCCCTCGAATTCCGGCCCGACGCGCCGCCCGCCCAGGTCGCCCGGGCCGCCGGTGTCATCCGGGACAGCGCACACGAGGCGCTCCAGGACCTGCGGCAGATCATCGGGGTCCTGCGCAGCCCCGGCGAGGGCGCCGACGACCGGCCCCAGCCCACGCTCGCCACCCTCGACGCGCTCGTCGCCGAATCGCGCGCGGCCGGGATGAAGGTCGCCCTGGACAGCCGCATCCCGGATGCCGGGGGCGTTCCCGCCGCCACCGGGCGCAACGCGTACCGCATCGCCCAGGAGGCCCTCACCAACGCCCGCAAACACGCGCCCGGCGCCGAGGTCACCGTCACCGTGACCGGCCGCCCCGGCGAGGGACTCACCGTCGAGGTCCGCAACCCCGCGCCCCCGGGACCCGTACCCGAGGTCCCCGGATCGGGGCAGGGGCTCATCGGGCTCACCGAACGCGCCACCCTGGCCGGCGGCCGGCTCGACCACGGGCGCGGGCCCGACGGCGGGTTCTCGGTGGTGGCCTGGCTACCGTGGCCCTCATGACCATCCGCCTGCTCATCGTCGACGACGACCCCCTGGTCCGCGCCGGACTCACCTTCATGCTCGGCGGCGCCGAGGACATCGAGATCGTCGGCGAGGCGGCCGACGGCTCCGGGGTCGGTCGGCTGGCCCGGGAACTGCGCCCGGACGTCGTCCTGATGGACATCCGCATGCCCCACGTCGACGGCCTCACCGCCACCGAGACGCTGCGCGCCCGTCCCGACGCGCCCGAGGTGATCGTCCTGACCACCTTCCACGCCGACGAACAGGTGCTGCGGGCGCTGCGCGCCGGAGCCGCCGGATTCGTCCTCAAGGACACCCCGCCCGCCGAGATCGTCGCCGCCGTACGCCAGGTCGCGAACGGCGATCCGGTCCTGTCCCCGGCCGTCATGCGGCAGTTGATGACCCAGGTGTCGACCGCGGCACCCGGCGACCGGGCATCCCGCGCCCGAGCGCGCATCGCGCAACTCGCGGAGCGCGAACGCGAGGTCGCCGTCGCCGTCGGCCGGGGCTTCTCCAACGCCGAGATCTCCGCCCGCCTGTATCTGAGCGTGCCCACCGTGAAGTCCCACGTCTCCCGCGTCCTGGCCAGGCTCGGCCTCAACAACCGGGTCCAGATCGCCCTGTTGGTGCACGACGCCGGGCTGCTCGACGATCCGGACGGCACCGTAGGCTGACCGGAACCGAACGGAGGGCGGGACCATGCCGGTTGTCGATCTGAGTCAGCACGCCGAGGAATTCAACGCCGACCCCTACCCGGTGTACGCCAAGCTGCGGGCCGACGGACCCGCCCACATGGTCCGCACCCCGGCAGGCGGGGAGACCTGGCTGATCGTCGGCCACGAGGAGGCGAAGGCCGCGCTCGCCGACCCCCGGTTCGCCAAGGACTGGCGGCCGCTCGCCGAGGAGGGCTACGTCGAACTCCCCGTCAGCTCCAACATGCTGGAGACCGACCCGCCGCAGCACACCCGGCTGCGCAAGCTGGTGGCCAGGGAGTTCACCCCGCGCCGCATCGAGGCGCTCCGCCCGCGCGTCCAGGAGGTCACCGACCGGCTCCTCGACACGATGCTGGCCGCGCCCGGCCGCACCGCCGACCTCGTCGACTCGCTCGCCTTCCCCCTCCCGATGACGGTCATCTCCGAGCTCATCGGCGTGCCCGACCTGGACCGCGAGGCCTTCCGCGTGCTGTCCAACCAGGCCGTCGCGCCGATCGAGGACGACGGAGGGGAATCGGTCCGGAAGATCGGCGAGTACCTGGCCGGGCTGATCGAGGCCAAGCGCTCCGCGAGCCCCGCCGACGACCTTCTGAGCGCCCTGATCCGCGCCCGCGACGAGGACGGTGACCAGCTGTCGCACGACGAACTCATCGGCATGGCCTTCCTGCTGCTCGTCGCGGGCCACGAGACGACCGTCAACCTGATCTCCAACGGCGTACGCGCGCTGCTGACCCACCCCGGCCAACTGGCCGCACTGCGCGCCGACTTCGACGGTCTCATCGACGGCGCCGTCGAGGAGATGCTCCGCTACGACGGCCCGGTCGAGACGGCCACCTATCGCTTCACCAAGGAGCCCGTGCTCGTCGGCGACACCCTCATCCCGGCCGGCGCCCCCGTCCTGATCGCCCTCGCCTCGGCCGGCCGCGACCCGCTGCGCCACGCCGACCCGGACCGCTTCGACATCCGCCGCACCCCGCAGAGTCACCTCGCCTTCGGCCACGGCATCCACTTCTGCCTGGGCGCCCCGCTCGCCCGCATGGAGGGCCGGATCGCGGTCCGCAGCCTCCTGGAACGCGCCCCGGACCTCCAACTGGCAGCAGAAACAAGCGAGTTCGAGTGGCTGCCGGGCATGCTCATCCGGGGCGTACGCCACCTGCCGGTGCGCTGGTGACGCGCACGCGCCGGTGACTCACGCCTTGCGCGCGGCCGCCGCCCGCTTGCGGTGCTCGCCGCGCAGCACGAGCGAGGGCCACTCGTCCCCGTACGCCCCGCAGGCGCAGACCGACCACAGCGACCACTGCTGCGGCACCGAGTAGTACGGCACGAGCACCCTGGCCGTCCGCAGCCGCGACAGCTTCACCGGAACGAGCGCGGGCAGGACGTCCGGCGTCTGGCCGGCCAGGATCGCGCGGCGGCAGGACGGGCAGGCCGGGCGCCGGTCGGCCGCCGCCTCGCGCGGCCCGGTGCGGCGCCGCGCCTCCTTGCGGTGCTGCTTGCGGACGGGGGAGTGGGTGTCCTCGGCCGCCGTGTGCAGCGGGTTGTAGAAGCAGCGCCGGGCGGCCTTGGGCACCGGCTGCCCGGCCGCCCGGGCGCGGACCGCCGCGAACCGTTCGAGCGCTCGGTCGGCGAGCACCGCCGCGGCCGCGAGGTCGGGCAGATCGGCCGCCTCGTCGAGCAGCTTGCCCGCGGCCTGGAACGCGTCGAAGGCCCAGGCGCAGTCGCCCTCGGCCCGCGGATCGGACCCGGCGTGTTCGGCCGGCCCGCTTGAGGACAGAGGCAGTTCGGCCGTCCGCAGCACATCGCCCACCGCGGTCACCCGCTCCGACACCAGCCGGTCGAGCCGCTCGCGGGCCGTCGCCCACTCGTCGAGGACCAGCTGCTGCTGCTCCTTCGACAGCTCCCCGGGCCGCTGCACGGGCACGGCGGGGCGCAGCCTGTCCAAGAACCACCAACGCCTCAGCACCCTTGCCTCCCTCGCTCCGACCAGGGTAGAAGCCTCGTAAGCTACTGGAGAGTTAGGGTGTGGCCGATCGCTCGACGAGAGGTGCAGGGCATGGGGGAACTCGATCTCGAATCGGCCCGCGGGACGCTGGCGAGCCAGCCGTTCAGCCGGCTCCTCGACGCGCGGATCACCGCGTTCGGCGACGGCGGGGCGGTCCTGGAGCTGGACATCCGCGAGGAGCTCCTCCAGCAGAACGGCTTCGTGCACGGCGGAGTCCTGGCCTACGCGGCCGACAACGCCCTCACCTTCGCGGCCGGGACCGCGCTCGGCTCCGCCGTCCTCACCAGCGGCTTCTCCATCCAGTACGTGCGTCCGGCCACCGGCCGCACCCTGGTCGCCCGCGCCACGGTGGTGCACGGCGGGCGCCGCCAGGCCACGGTCCGCTGCGACCTGTTCACCCGGGACGGCGACGGCGGGGAAAAGCTGTGCGCGGTGGCCCAGGGCACCGTACTGTCCGCCGTATCCACCGGACCGTCCTGAAGGGACACGCGTTGACCAGCGACGTCATAGTCGATCTCGCCGCACTGGGCGAGGACTTCACCCGCGACCCCTACCCCGTGTACGCCGGGCTGCGGGCGCAGGGCCCCGTGCACCGCATCCGGATGCCCGAGGGGGCCGACGCCTGGCTCGTCGTCGGGTACGAGGCCGGGCGGGCCACGCTCGCCGACGACCGGCTCTCCAAGGAGTGGCGCAGGGCCGCGCCCGGCCTCGGGGTGCAGGCGGTCTCGCCCGCGCCCACCATGCTGAGCTCCGACGCGCCCGCCCACACCCGGCTGCGCAAGCTGGTGACGCGGCACTTCACGCCCCGCCGGGTCGACGAACTCGCCCCGCGCGTCCAGGAGATGACCGACGGCTTCGTCGACGCGATGCTGGCCGCCCCGGACCGCAGGGCCGACCTCGTCGAGGCGCTGTCCTTCCCGCTGCCGATAACGGTCATCTGCGAACTGATCGGCGTGCCCACGCTCGACCAGGACCAGTTCCGCCAGTGGTCCAACATCTCCGTCTCGGCGCCCGCACTCGAAGACCGGCTCGCCGCCGCGAAGGCGATCGACGGGTACCTGAGACGCCTGCTGGACGAGAAGCGCGCCGAGCCCGGCGACGACCTGATCAGCGCGCTGATCCAGGCCGTCGACGACGAGGACGGCGACCATCTGTCCGGCCCCGAACTCCTCGGCATGGCCTGGCTGCTGCTGGTCGCGGGCCACGAGACCACCGTCAACCTCATCTCCAACGGCATGCTCGCCCTGCTGTCCCACCCCGAGCAGCTGGCCGCCCTGCGCGCCGACTTCGACGGGCTCATCGACAACGCCGTCGAGGAGATGCTGCGCTACGACGGCCCCGTGGAGACGCCGACGTACCGCTTCACCAAGGATCCGGTCGAGATCGGCGGCACCCTCATTCCCGGCGGCGGTCAGCTGGTCCTCGTCGCCCTGGCCGACGCCAACCGCGACCCGGCGCGCTTCGAGGACCCGCACGCCTTCGACATCCGGCGCGACGCCCGTGGCCACGTCGCCTTCGGCCACGGCATCCACTACTGCCTGGGCGCCCCGCTGGCCCGCCTGGAGGCCCGGATCGCGGTCCGTACGCTGCTCGACCGCTGCCCGGACCTGACCCTGGACATCCACCCGGCGGCCATCCAGTGGCGTACGGGGATGCTGGTGCGGGGGCCGGAGACGCTGCCGGTCAGGTGGTAGCTCAGCCCGCCGGGATCTCCGCCACCGGCACCACCCGCCGCTCCCGGCGCGACACCTCGCACGCCTCCGCGATGCGCAGCGCGTGCAGGGCGTCGCGGCCGTCGCAGGGGTTCGGCGCCTCGCCCCGTACGAGCCGGACGAAGGCGTCCAGTTCGGCCTCGTAGGCCGGGGCGAAGCGTTCCAGGAAGCCGGGCCACGGCTTGTCGGGGCGGCCGGGACCGTGCGGTTCGGCCGAGGTCAGCGGGGTGCGGTCGTCCAGGCCGACCGCGAACTGGTCCTGCTCTCCGGCCAGTTCGAGCCGCACGTCGTAACCCGCCCCGTTGCAGCGGGCGGCCGTCGCCGTGGCCAGGGTGCCGTCGTCCAGGGTGAGGACGACGGCCGCCGTGTCGACGTCACCGGCCGCGCGGAACATCGCGGGCCCCGCGTCCGAGCCCATCGCGTACACCTCGGTGACCTCGCGGCCGGTCACCCAGCGCACGATGTCGAAGTCGTGGACCAGGCAGTCTCGGTAGAGCCCGCCGGAGAGCGGCAGATAGGCGGCGGGCGGCGGCGCCGGGTCGGAGGTGACGGCCCGCACGGTGTGCAGCCGGCCGAGCCGCCCCGAGCGCACGAGCTCCCGGGCGCGCCGGTAGCCCGCGTCGAAGCGGCGCATGAAGCCGAGCTGGAGCTCGGTGCCCGCAGCCTCGACGGCGCGGAGGGCCTCCAGGGTGCCCGGCACGTCCAGGGCGACCGGTTTCTCGCAGAAGGCGGGCAGTCCGGCGTGCGCGGCGGCCGTGATGAGCCCGGCGTGCGCGGAGGTCGCCGAGGCGATCACCACCGCGTCGACCCCCGAGAACGCGTCCGCCACCGTGGCCGCCGCCGTCGCGCCGGTCAGCGCGGCCACCTCGGCGGCGCGCGCGGCGTCGGTGTCCGCGACCACCAGGTGCTCGACCCCGGGATGCCGGGCGAGGATTCCCGCGTGGAATGAGCCGATCCGTCCCGTTCCGATCAGTCCGATACGCATGGGCACACCGTGGCCGGGGAGACTCGTCCTGTCAAGAGTTTGTCCTGACAATCGAACCTCTGGACTTCCCGTCAACATCCCGGCGCATTACGCTCGCTCCGTGCCCAAGCAGCCCAGACCAGCGATGGACTTCCCCAAGCCGCTCCAGCTCAGCGTGGACCGGACCAGCCCGGTCCCGCTCTACTTCCAGCTCTCGCAGCAGCTGGAGGCGGCCATCGAGAAGGGCACCCTCACGCCCGGCAGCCTCCTCGGCAACGAGATCGACCTGGCGAACCGGCTCGGCCTGTCCCGCCCCACGGTCCGCCAGGCCATCCAGGCCCTGGTCGACAAAGGCCTCCTGGTCCGGCGCCGGGGGGTGGGCACCCAGGTCGTGCACAGCCAGGTCAAGCGCCCGCTCGAACTGAGCAGCCTGTACGACGACCTGGAGGCGGCCGGCCAGAAGCCCGCCACCACCGTGCTTCGCAACACCTTCGAGCCGGCCACCGCCGAGGTCGCCGCTGCCCTCGGGGTGCCCGAGGGCAGCGACGTACACCTGGTGGAGCGGCTGCGGTACGCGCACGGCGAGCCCATGGCGCGGCTGCGCAACCACCTGCCGACCGGGCTGCTCCCGCTGGACACGGAGTACCTGGAGGGCACCGGCCTGTACCGGCTGATGCGGGGTGCGGGCATCACGCTGCACAGCGCGCGCCAGACGGTGGGGGCGCGGGCGGCCACTGCGCAGGAGGCGGACCTCCTCACCGAGACCGAGGGCGCGCCGCTGCTCACCATGGAGCGCACCACCTTCGACGACACCGGCCGGGCCGTCGAGTTCGGCTCGCACATCTACCGGGCCTCGCGCTACTCCTTCGAGTTCCAGCTGCTCGTACGCCCGTGAGAGCTGCTCGTACGCCCGTGGGATACGCCCTTGAGGGGCGCAGGCGACCCGGAGCGCTCCTGAGTAAGAATGTTCGGACAAAGTATTGACGGTGTCGCGGAACCGCCGCTAGAACTCACGTGCCGCAACCGGGCGGCCGGGACAGAAGGCGGACCCCATGCACTCACCCCGCACGGCAACCACGGCGGCCGTGGCCGTCGCCGTACTGGCGCTCGCGCTCGGCGGCTGCAGCAGTTCGGGGGGCAAGAGCTCCGAGGACCAGGGTTCCGGATCGCCGGGCGGCGGCAAAGGCGTGAACACCCCCCGCCTCAAGATCGCGATGGTGACCCACTCCGGCCAGGGCGACACCTTCTGGGACATCGTCCAGAGCGGTGCGAAACAGGCCGCTGCCAAGGACAACGTCGACTTCCTGTACTCGGCCGACAAGGAGGGGCAGCAGCAGGCGCAGCTGGTGCAGGCGGCCATCGACCAGAAGGTGGACGGGCTGATCGTCACGCTCGCCAAGCCCGAGGCGGTCAAGGATGTCGTCAAGAAGGCCGTGGCGGCGGGGATACCCGTCGTCACGATCAACTCCGGCGCCGACTACTCGAAGGAGGTCGGCGCGCTCGGCCACATCGGCCAGGACGAGGGCGTGGCCGGTGAGGCGGTCGGCGACGAGCTCAACAAGCGGGGCAGGAAGAAGGCCCTGTGTGTCATCCACGAGCAGGGCAACGTCTCCCTGGAGCAGCGCTGCGCGGGAGTGAAGAAGACCTTCCGGGGCAGCGTGGAGAACCTCGATGTCGACGGCACCAACACGCCCGCGTCCACCTCCTCCATCGAGGCCAAGCTCCAGTCGGCCAAGGACATCGACTCGGTCGTCACCCTCGGCGCGCCGATGGCGGCCGCCGCGGTCAAGGCGAAGGGCGACGCGAACAGCTCCGCCGAGATCGACACCTTCGACCTGAACGCGGCCGTGATCAAGCAGTTCAAGGCCAAGGAGATCGGCTTCGCCGTCGACCAGCAGCCCTACCTCCAGGGCTATCTCGCCGTCGACGAGCTGTGGCTGAACAAGACCAACGGGGACGTGATCGGCGGCGGCCGGCCGGTCCTGACCGGACCCGCGATCGTCACCGAGAAGGACGTGCCGACGCTGGAGAAGTACACCGCCCGCGGTACCCGATGATCGCCCGGCGACCCGGCGTGACCCATACTTGGGCGGCCGGGGCAGGCCTGAACCAGCCCCGGAGGCACCCGGTGGTACAGCAAGAAGGGCACGGCGTCGTGGCAAGGGTTCGGACAGGGGTACGCGTCATGGGCGCGGTGCTGGCAGCGGTGCTCGGGGCCTCCTTGGCGGGGTGCAGCAGCACCGGCGGCAAGCGCGCCGAGGACGCGCGCAAGTCCGCGCAGGCCCAGGGCAGGGCCGCGGTGGACACGCCCCGCTGGAAGATCGCGATGGTCACCCACTCGGGCGACGGCGACACGTTCTGGGACATCGTCCAGAACGGTGCCAAGCAGGCCGCCGTCAAGGACAACATCGACTTCCTCTACTCGCACAGCGACCAGGGGCAGCAGCAGGCGCAGTTCGTGCAGGCCGCCATCGACCAGAAGGTCGACGGCCTCATCGTCACGCTCGCCAAGCCCGACGCCCTCAAAGACGTCGTCGCCAAGGCCGAGAAGGCCGGCATCCCGGTGATCACCGTGAACTCGGGCTCGGAGAAGTCCAAGGAGTTCGGGGCGCTCACCCACATCGGCCAGGACGAGACCATCGCGGGCGAGGCGGTCGGCGACGAGCTCACCAAGCGGGGCAGGAAGAAGGCCCTGTGCGTCCTGCACGAGCAGGGCAACGTCGGCCACGAGCAGCGCTGCGCGGGCACCAAGAAGACGTTCAAGGGCGAGGTCCAGAACCTCTACGTCACCGGCACCAACATGCCCGACGTGCAGTCCTCCATCGAGGCCAAGCTCCAGGCCGACCCGTCCATCGACGCGGTGGTCACCCTCGGCGCGCCCTTCGCGGACACGGCCGTCAAGGCCAAGCAGTCGGCGGGCAGCTCCGCCGAGATCGACACCTTCGACCTCAACGCCAAGGTGGCCACGGCCCTGGAGGCCGGCACGCTCGGCTTCGCCGTCGACCAGCAGCCCTACCTCCAGGGCTACGAGGCGGTGGACCTGCTGTGGCTCTACAAGTACAACGCCGACGTCCTCGGCGGCGGGCTCCCGGTCCTGACCGGGCCGCAGATCATCACCAAGGACCAGGCCGCCAAGCTGGAGGAGTACACGAAGCGGGGGACCCGATGAGCGCGACAGACATCGCCGAGGACGAACGGCTGCTGCGCCGCTCCGTCTGGCGCAAGATCATCGGCCGTCCCGAACTCGGCTCGGTGGTCGGCGCCGGCGCCGTCTTCCTCTTCTTCTCGGTCGTCGCCGGAAGCTTCCTGCAGCCCTCCAGCCTCTCCACGGTCCTGTACGCGGCCTCGACGATCGGCATCATGGCGGTGCCGGTCGCGCTGCTGATGATCGGCGGCGAGTTCGACCTGTCGGCCGGTGTCCTGGTGACGACCTCGGCCCTGGTCTCCTCGATGTTCAGCTACCAGATGACGGCGAACGTCTGGGTGGGTGTGGGCGTCTCGCTCCTGGTCACCCTCGCCATCGGCGCCTTCAACGGCTTCATGCTGACCCGCACCAAACTCCCGAGCTTCATCATCACGCTCGGTACCTTCCTGATGCTGACCGGCCTCAACCTCGGCTTCACCAAGCTGATCAGCGGCACGGTCTCGACGAAGTCCATCGCCGACATGGAGGGCTTCGAATCGGCGAAGAAGCTCTTCGCCTCCCAGCTGACCATCGGCTCCGTCGACCTGAAGGTCACCATCCTGTGGTGGTTCGCGCTGGTCGCGGTCGCCACCTGGATCCTGCTGCGGACCCGCTTCGGCAACTGGATCTTCGCGGTCGGCGGCGAGGCGGACGCGGCCCGCGCGGTCGGCGTACCGGTCTTCAAGACGAAGATCGGCCTCTACATGGGCGTCGCGTTCGCGGCCTGGGTCTCCGGCCAGCACCTGCTGTTCTCGTTCGACGTGGTGCAGTCCGGCGAGGGCGTCGGCAACGAGCTGATCTACATCATCGCGGCCGTCATCGGCGGCTGCCTGATCACCGGCGGCTACGGCTCGGCGATCGGCTCGGCCGTGGGCGCCTTCATCTTCGGCATGACCAGCAAGGGCATCGTGTACGCGGAGTGGAACCCGGACTGGTTCAAGTTCTTCCTCGGAGCGATGCTCCTGCTCGCCACCCTCCTCAACGCGTGGGTGCGCAAGCGGGCGGAGGCGACAGCATGACGACCACACCGGACAGGACGGCCGAGCGGACGGCGCTCGTCGAGCTCGACGACGTCAGCAAGTACTACGGCAACATCCGCGCCCTGGAAGGCGTCTCCCTGGAGGTGCACGCCGGGGAGATCACCTGCGTACTGGGCGACAACGGAGCCGGCAAGTCCACCCTCATCAAGATCATCGCGGGGCTGCACCGGCACGACGCCGGGGGATTCCGCATCGAGGGCGAGGACGTCTCCCTCAACAACCCCCGCGAGGCCCTGGACCGCGGCATCGCCACCGTCTACCAGGACCTGGCCGTCGTCCCGCTGATGCCGGTCTGGCGCAACTTCTTCCTCGGCTCCGAGCCCACCAAGGGCAAGGGCCCCTTCAAGCGCCTCGACGTCGAGAAGATGCGCGCCACCACCCGCGCGGAGCTGCTCCGCATGGGCATCGACCTGCGCGACGTCGACCAGCCGATCGGCACCCTGTCCGGCGGCGAGCGCCAGTGCGTCGCCATCGCTCGCGCCGTCTACTTCGGCGCCAAGGTCCTCGTCCTCGACGAGCCGACCGCGGCGCTCGGCGTGAAGCAGTCCGGTGTCGTCCTGAAGTACGTGGCGGCCGCCCGGGACGCCGGGCTCGGCGTGGTTCTCATCACGCACAACCCGCACCACGCCTACCTCGTCGGCGACCGTTTCGTGCTGCTCAAGCGCGGCACGATGACCGGCAGCCACCTGCGCTCCGACATCACCCTGGACGAGCTCACCCGCCAGATGGCGGGCGGCAGCGAGCTCGAAGAGCTCAGCCACGAACTCCAGCGGGCCCCCGCCCCCGGCCACCTCGGCGGCCCGGCCGACAAGGAGTGAGCGGGCCGCCCCGGGCCACCGGGGCGGCCCCCGGCGCACGGTCCGCCACCCCCAGGGGTGGCAGAATCGGCCCCGATGACCACGTACCGCGACTTCGCCCTAGCCCACCGGGGTTCCGCCCGGGCCACCGTGCTGCGCACCGTAGGCACCCGGGAACGCCGCTCGCACCTGACGGCTCCCCGGGTCCCCACCGTCGGCATCGACATCGGCGGTACGAAGGTGATGGCCGGCGTCGTGGACGCGGACGGGAACATCCTGGAGAAGCTCCGCACGGAGACCCCGGACAAGTCCAAGAGCCCCAAGGTCGTCGAGGACACCATCACCGAGCTGGTCCTCGACCTCTCCGACCGGCACGACGTGCACGCGGTCGGCATCGGCGCGGCCGGCTGGGTCGACGCCGACCGCTCCACCATCCTGTTCGCCCCGCACCTCGCCTGGCGCAACGAGCCGCTGCGCGACGCCCTCCAGGCCCGCCTCGCGGTGCCGGTCATGGTCGACAACGACGCCAACACCGCCGCCTGGGCCGAGTGGCGCTTCGGCGCGGGCCGCGGCGAGGACCACCTGGTCATGATCACCCTGGGCACCGGGATCGGCGGCGCCATCCTGGAGGACGGGCAGGTCAAGCGCGGCAAGTACGGCGTGGCCGGCGAGTTCGGCCATATGCAGGTCGTGCCGGGCGGACACCGCTGCGCCTGCGGGAACCGCGGCTGCTGGGAGCAGTACAGCTCGGGCAACGCCCTGGTCCGCGAGGCCCGCGAGCTCGCCACGGCCGACTCCCCGGTGGCGTACAACATCATCGAGCGGGTCGGCGGGAACATCCCCGAGATCACCGGGCCGCTCATCACCGAGCTGGCCCGCGAGGGCGACGCCATGTGCGTCGAACTGCTCCAGGACATCGGCCAGTGGCTCGGCGTCGGCATCGCCAATCTGGCGGCCGCGCTCGATCCCTCCTGCTTCGTCATCGGCGGGGGCGTCAGCGCCGCCGACGACCTCCTGATCGCCCCCGCCAGGGACGCCTTCAAGCGCCACCTCACCGGCCGCGGCTACCGCCCCGAGGCGCGGATCGCCAAGGCCCAGCTGGGCCCCGAAGCGGGAATGGTCGGCGCCGCCGACCTCGCCCGCCTGGTGGCCCGCCGCTTCCGCCGGGCCAACCGCCGCCGCGTCGAGCGCTACGAGCGGTACGCCAAGGCCGCCGAAGCCGTCCGCAGGACGGGCACCACCCGCACCACCCAGGGATCCGACTGATGACACCGTCCGACCGTCCCGCGGTGCCGCGCCAGTCCCCGCCGCCGGACGAGAAGCCCCCGGAGACCCGTCGGCACATGATCAGGCGGCGCTGGATCACCGCGGTGATCATCGTGCTGCTCATCGGGGTGCCCGCCGGGTATCTGGCGATCTCCGCCGAGCAGAGCCGCACCAGCGGCCGCGACAAGGAGTCCGAGGCCTCGGCGCACGGCCTCCAGAACGACTGGCCGTCCAAGACCCAGCGGCGCATCTACGACGTGCCCGTCCCGGGCGACGCGGTCTCCGTCGCCTACTACGAGACGAACAGCTGGAAGGTCAGCAAGCTGTACGTCCAGTTCAAGACCAGTGCGGCGGGCCTCGCGGAGTTCATGAAGGACGGCGGCACCAGCACGGCCGCGCTCAAGCCCGGCGACGTGACGATCGCCCCCGAGGACGCCCTGAAGGTGGGCTGGACCTTCCCGGCGGGCCACGACTGGGCGGGCACCACCCACGCCCAGAAGGACCCGCTCCCCACCCAGAACATCACCGTCGACGAGACGGACCCGGACAAGCCGGTGGTTTTCGTGGTATCCACGGCGACCCCCTGACCCCACCCGGTGTCACGCCGGGGCACCGCCTGTCAGCGGCGCCCCGGCGCGGATCAGCCGACGTTCAACGTCACCGCGGCGGTGTGCAGCTCCCCACCGGTCCGGAATTGCAGGAACAGCCGCCAGTTGCCGGCCGTGGGCAGTTCGGCGTCGAAGGACAGTTCCGGCCCGCCGCGGTCGCCGTTGACCCTGGTGGTCGGGTGCAGGTGGGCGAACGCGACGTCGCCCTCGTGGAAAGCGGTCAGGTGTGCGTAGGTGTCCAGATAGGGCTGGAGGTCGGTGACGGGCTTGCCGCCCTTGGTGACGGTGACGGTCAGCGGGTGCGTCATGCCGGCTGTCGGGGCGCCCTGGACGGTGACCGTGTAGCCGTCGGTCTCGGTGGACTTGGCGGCTGGGGGCAGCGGGGTCGTCGTCTCGGTTCCGGGGATGGTGACGGTGCGGCTGAGGACGAACGCCGTGCCCCTGCCGGAACCGCTGTCAGGCGTGAAGGAGGTGAACATCCGCCAGGAGCCGGGCGTGAGAGAGGCCAGGTCTGCGGTCCAGACGCCGTCGGCGGCCATGGTGGGGTGGAGGTGCTGGAAGCCGGTCAGGTCCGAGCGGATGGCGTAGAAGTGCATGCGCTGGGTCTGGTCGACGGCGAAGCGCGTGACCGGCTTGCGGTCCGGGCCGGTGATCGCGAACCGGTAGGCGGCTCGCGTGCCTGCCGCCAGGGTCATGTCCTGGCTGGTGAGTCGGTAGCCGTCCTTGGTGTCGGACAGGCCGTTGCCGGACGCCGTGTGGTCCATGCCGGGCATGTCTCCCATGGAGGGTGACGCCTTCATCGAGGAGGGCGCGGACGGCTTGGCGCCGTGGGCCGTGCCGGGCATCGAGGAGCTGTCGGAGGAACCGCAAGCGGCCGACGTCAGGGCGAGTGAGGTGACGACAGCGGCCGCGGTGAGAGCACGGCGGCGTGCGGGACGGGAGGAAGGGAACACGATGGTGGTCTTTCCGGGTGGGCGCACCACGCCGGGCGGGCGCGCGGAGGCGATCAGGTCACGTCGCCGGCCCCGGGGAGGACACCCGGGTTCCGGCGCGGCCTGGTCAGGTCCGCGCGATACACACCTGGAGCAGCAGACTTCGCCCGCCCGGGGGCGGTGGTCCGCGCCGCCCCGCCGGGCCCGCGGCTGGAGACCGGCCGGCAAGGAACAGACCGGCCATCACCGTGATGACGGCCGCCAGGGCGGCCATCGGCCGGGGGATTCCGTCCCGGGCGGGCGTCGAGAGGCACGTCTCCCCACCCATCGCCGCCGTGCCTGAAGCCCGCTGCACGCCGGTGTGTGTCATCACCGGCGCCGCCGCGGACTCTGCCGCAGCGGAACTGGCGGACGCCGACGAAGTCGTGGCGAGGCCGTCGCGCATCCCTGTGGGCGCGGACATCACGCCGTGGCATCCTTCGGCGGCGGTGGCGGGAGCCCCGTGCATGAGGAACAGCCCGAACAGGACGGCGCACAGCACGAGCAGCCGGGACACTCCCGGCCTCCGCGCCCGTCTGCGGTCCATCGCTGCCTGGCGTCCTTCACGTTCGTACGAATGGTGCGGTACGAGCCAGACGATACCCCCACCGGGTTTCCCCGACCCGCCATCCCCCGGTCCAAGCGCGGAGCCGGCGGTGCGGCTCCGGCGCCAGGCTGGCTGAAACCCAGCCCGCCTTACGGGCACCTTATGTAGCGACATGCATACCCTGTGTGTCGTGTCGGTGTGGAAGGTGCTCCGGAGGCGGCAGTCGTCGGTCTGGGCCACAGTGGTTCTCGCTGTGGTCGTGGCCGGGCTGGTGCATGTCCTGGGGTGCGCGCACGGGCCGCAGAACGTCGGTGCCGGCGGGGTGGATTCCCTCCTCAGTGCGACGTCCGTTCCCCTGGAACACTCCTCGGCGAAGCAGCCGCACGATACGGAACATGCGGAGTGTGCCGGGGTTGACGCGCCAGGCTGGGTTCCCGGGACTGCGGTGGCGACTCCGGGCGTCGGTGCTGCGACGCAGGCCGTCGAGTGCGCGTCGGTCCGGCAGTCGGCGCCGCCGGTCGTGGTGCCACGGGCCGTGCCGGGGCAGGGGCGGGCTCTGGCGGCGCTCGGGGTGTGGCGGACCTGACGGGGCCTGCTCCGCGCGCATGGACCGGCTCACGGGAGTGTGCCGTCTCCGCCTCGCGTGCGGTGCTCTGCGCTGTCGGTAGACCTCGCATTTCTAGCGACGCGTCCCACCTGTCCGCGCTGCGGAACAGGGGGGCGCGGGAGAGCCACGCGATGAACACCTTTCCCATGACGCCACCGCCTGCTGCGCCGGCGCAGCTGCTGTCCGCGCCGTCCCTGCCCGCCCGGACCCCCGCGGGGCTGGTGGGTGACACACCGAGCCTGTGGATCGGCGAGCCTTTCACGTCCGTCGGCCGGGGCTTCTGGGCCAAGCTCGAAGGCCACAATCCGGGCGGGATCAAAGACCGTACGGCGCTGTACATGGTCGCCCGTGCCCGCGAGCGCGGTGAACTGCTGCCGGGAGCACGGATCGTGGAGTCCACCTCCGGCACCCTCGGGCTCGGCCTGGCCCTGGCCGGGGTCGCCTTCGGGCATCCGGTCACGGTGGTCACCGACCCCGGCATGGAGCCGTTGATGACCGGTCTGCTCACCGCCCATGGCACGGACATCCAGGTCGTGGCGGAGCCGCATCCGGTCGGTGGCTGGCAGCAGGCCCGCCGGACACGGGTCGAGGAACTGCTCACGCTCCATCAGGACGCCTGGTGCCCGGACCAGTACAACAACCCCGACAACGTGGCCGCCTACGCGCCGCTGGCCCACGAACTCGTCGCCCAGCTCGGGCGGATCGACACGCTGGTGGTCAGCGTGGGCACCGGCGGACACTCGGCCGGGATCGGTGCCGTGCTGCGCGGTTTCTTCCCCTCGCTGCGGATCGTCGGGGTCGACACCTGCGGCTCGACCATCTTCGGCCAGCCCGCGGGGCCCCGGCTCATGCGGGGGCTGGGCAGCAGCATCTACCCGCGCAACGTCGACTACGAGCTGTTCGACGAGGTGCACTGGGTCGCTGCCGGTGAGGCGGTCTGGGCCGCCCGGGCGCTGGCTCGTTGCCGGTACGCGAGCGGGGGATGGAGTGTGGGCGCGGTCGCCCTGGTGGCCCGCCACATCGCCGCTGTGTCCCCGGCGGAGGAGAAGACCGCCGCGGTGTTTCCCGACGGCCCGCAGCGCTACATCGGCACCGTCTTCGACGACGTCTGGTGCCGTCAGCACGACCTGCTCGGCTGCGTACCCGCCGAGGTGCCCGACGAGATCGGCCATCCCCAGGAGCGCACCGTGTCCCGGTGGACGAAGTGCGCGACCGTGCTGGACCCGGCCCCGGCGGCTTCAAGCCGGCCCGAGCCGGGCAGCCTCGGCCTGACGGGAGTCGCCCGGTGAAAACCCTGTGGGCCGCCACCCGCTCATTCCCGCCCGCCGTCCGGCTGTTGATGGCCAATCAGTTCGCCATCAACCTCGCCTTCTACATGCTGATGCCCTACCTCGCCGCTCACCTCTCCGGCGATCTGGGCCTGGCAGCCTGGGCGGTCGGCCTGGTGCTGGGCGTACGCAATCTCTCCCAGCAGGGCATGTTCCTCATCGGCGGCACGATCGCCGACCGCTACGGCTACAAGGCGCCCATCCTGGCCGGATGCCTGCTGCGTACCGGCGGGTTCGCCCTGCTGGGCTGGGTGAACAGCCTGCCCGCGCTGATCGTCGCCTCGGCGGCTACCGGCTTCGCCGGTGCGCTGTTCAACCCGGCCGTCCGCGCCTACCTGGCCGCCGGCGCCGGGGAACGCAGGGTAGAGGCCTTCGCCACGTTCAACGTCTACTACCAGGGCGGGATGCTGCTCGGTCCGCTGGTCGGACTGGCCCTGCTGGCCGTCGACTTCCGGCTCGTGTGCACGGTGGCGGCCGCGATCTTCGCCGGGCTGACGGTGCTGCAGTGGCGGGCCCTGCCGGCCAGGGGCGGCACCGCGGACGCGGGGGAGAGCGGCCCGTCCGGGGTACTGGCCCAGTGGCGCACGGTGGTGGCCAACCGTCCGTTCCTGCTGTTCTCCTGCGCCATGATCGGCTCCTACGTCCTTACTTTCCAGCTCTACCTGGCCCTGCCGCTCGCCGCGGGCGACGGGTTCGGGGCGGCCGGGACGAAGGCCACCAGCGTGCTCTTCGTCGTCTCGGCCGCCGTCGCGGTCCTCGGGCAGTTGCGGCTGACGGGCTGGGCCCGCGAACGCTGGAGCCCCCAGCAGGCACTGGTACGCGGCCTCGTAGTGATGGGAGCGGCCTTCGTTCCGCCGGCCGTGATCTCCGGCGCAGGCGGGCGCACGGCACAGCCCGTGCTGCTGACCGCGCTGATCGTGACGGTGGTCGGCCTGGCCGCCGCCGGCGCGGTGGTCTACCCCTTCGAGATGGACACCGTGGTCTCCCTGTCGGGGAACCGCCTGGTCGCCACGCACTACGGCCTGTACAACACCGTCTCCGGCCTGGGGATCACGCTGGGCAATCTGGCCACGGGCGCCCTGTGGGACGCGGCCCAGCGCCATGACGCACGCTGGCTGGCATGGAGCGCGCTGGCCGCCACCGGCATGGCCTGCGCCGGTGCGGTGTTCGCGCTCGCCCGCACCGGGCGCCTCGTCGGTCCTGACGCGCAGCCGGTGCCGGTCTGAGCGGCTGCGGGGCAGGGGGGAGGTCCGTACGTGCCCGGCCCCCTCCAGGCGCAACCGCTCTCGCTTCTCCTCACAGCCCCGGGGCCCACGGACGGAGTCGGCCTCGTGTCCGGAGGGCAGTGGGATGCGGCGGCCGATGCGGTCGGCAGGCGTGGCGATCTCGGGTCGGAGGCAACTGACGCACAGACCTCACCCGGCGGCCCGAGCACCGTGGTGGAGACCACCGCGCCTGAGGTGAACACCGATGCCGTCTCTATGCTGACGGCATGATCGATGTGCCGATTTCAGCGCTGGAAGTCGCGGTGGTCGAGTCAGGGACCCGCGGCGTGGAGACCCTGCGCGACACCGCTGCCTTCGCTCGCAGCCTCGAACTGCTGGGGTACCACCGGATCTGGTACGCGGAGCACCACCATTCGCCCGCGATCGGCGCGTTCCCGCCCGTGGTGCTGATCGCTCATGCGGCGGCCTCGACCTCGGCCATCCGGCTGGGGTCGGGCGGAGTGCTGGCGCCCAACCACGCGCCCATCACGCTGGCGGAGCAGTTCGGAACACTGGCGGCGTTGCACCCGGACCGCATCGACCTGGGTATCGGCCGCGGCCCCGGCACCTTCGACGAGGCGACCGCGCGGGAACTGCGCCGTGGAGCCGGACCGGCGACGGACGCGCAGTACCAGGACGACGTCGCTGCGATCCTGTCCTTCCTGGTCGACGAAGTGGCACTCGGCCCGCTGCCGGAGCCGTGGCTGCTGTGCTCCAGTACCGCAGGTGCCGCCCTCGCCGCGCGACTCGGCCTGCCGATCGCCGTCGCCCACCACATCCAGCCCGACAACACCTTCACAGTGCTGGAGCGCTACCGCGCGTCGTTCGTCCCGTCCCGCTGGTGCGAGCGGCCCCGCGTTGTGGTGTGCGTGGAGACGATATGCGCGGAAACAGAGGAGGAAGCGGCGTGGCGAGCCGGGCCCATGGACGTCGTCAAGGCCGGGCTGCTCAAAGGCCTGAGCGAGATTCCCTTCCCCACCCCCGCGGATGCCGCCACTCATCCGTTCACGGCGGAGGAGCGCCAGGCGCTTGCCGGTTTCCGCGCACAGCAGGCGTGCGGGACGCCCGAGGCCGTCGTACGCCGACTCGCGCAACTGGCCACCGAGACCGGAGCAGACGAACTCATGCTGACCACACCTGTCTACGACCTCGACGCCCGCGTGCGCTCCTACGGCCTCATCAAGAAGCACTGCGAGACCACGAAAGCACCGTGACGACCGCGCCAAACCGTCCGTCCCGCCCCGCGCGCCGCATCGAGGAGGGCAGGACCGGACGCGAGCTCGTCCACTGCCTCAAGCGCCAGGCGGCCCCGAGATGTCTTCCACCTGCTCGGACGGCTACGGCCAGGACCCCGCTCACAGGGGCCGGCGTGACTGATGAGAGGGTCGGGCAGGTGAGCGAGACACCGAAGAACACCCTGCAATACCGCTCTGACGGGCCAGAAGACGCTCCCGTACTGGTTCTGGGCCCCTCACTGGGTACCACATGGCACATGTGGGACCGCCAGATACCCGAGCTGGCAGGCAGCTGGCGGGTCGTCCGGTTCGATCTGCCGGGCCACGGCGGCGCCCCCGCCCAGCCGGCCCACTCCATAGCCGAGCTCGGCGACCGGCTGATCGCCACCCTCGACGGCCTCGGCGTCCAGCGCTTCGGCTACGCGGGCTGTTCCGTCGGCGGGGCGATCGGCGCCGATCTGGCGCTGCGCCACCCGCACCGCGTCGCCTCGCTGGCCCTGGTCGCGGCCTCTCCCCGGTTCGGCACCGCCGACGAGTTCCGCCAGCGCGGTGTGATCGTCCGCGCCAACGGCATGGACCCGATGGCCCGCTCCGCGCCCGAGCGCTGGTTCACCCCCGCCTACGCCGCCGCCCAGCCCGCGATCGTGGAGTGGGCCGTACAGATGGTCCGCACCACCGACCCGGCCTGCTACATCGCGGCCTGCGAGGCGCTCGCCGCCTTCGACATCCGCGGCGAGCTCGGCAGCATCACCGCCCCCACGCTCGCCCTGGTCGGTGCCGAGGACCGGGTGACCGGGCCCGGCGACGCGCGCACCCTGGTCGCGGGCATACCCGGCGCCGGCCTTGCCGTGGTGCCGGGTGCGTCCCATCTCGCCCCGGTCGAGCAGCCGACCGCCGTCACCGATCTCCTCGTACGCCACTTCTCCACGGCCTGGCAGGCCGCGCCCGATTCGACTACGGGGCTGACCGCGATTCCGACGCCGCCCGCCATGCCCCTGCCGGTGGCCCCGGCAGTGCCCGAGGCTCCGGCGGAGGAGGCACCCCCCGCGCCCGTCGAGCCGGCCGTGACCCCGGACGCGTACGAGCTCGGGATGAAGATCCGGCGCGAAGTCCTGGGAGATGCCCATGTGGACGCCGAGACGGCCGGCGCCGACGCCTTCGGCACGGACTTCGACGAGCTCACCACCCGCCACGCCTGGGGCGAGGTGTGGGCGCGCGGCGGCCTCGACCGGCGGACCCGGGCCGCGGTGGCCCTCGCCGCGCTCGCCACGGGCGGCCACCTGGACGACCTCGCGGCCCACACCCGCGCCGCGCTGCGCGCCGGGCTCACCCCGGACGAGATCAAGGAAGTGCTGCTCCAGACCGGCGTGTACTGCGGCGTGCCCGCGGCGAACGCCGCGTTCCGGGTCGCCGGCGCGGTCATCCGGGAGGAGACCACCCCGCGCGGATGACCTGATTCCGCGCCTGAGCGCGGTGCCGGGAGCAGGATGGGGGCCATGAACCTGAAGCTGACCAAGAAGACCCACGCCTGCGTCCAGCTGGAGAAGGACGGCCGCACCCTCGTCATCGACCCGGGTACGTTCAGCGAGAGCGACGCGGCGCTCGGTGCCGACGCGATCCTGGTCACCCACGAGCACCTCGACCACTTCAACGAGGAGCGGCTGCGGACCGGCCTCGAAGCCAACCCCGCCGCCGAGATCTGGACCCTGCGCAGTGTCGCGGAGCAGATCTCGGCGGCCTTTCCCGGCCGCGTCCACACGGTCGGCCACGGCGACGCGTTCAGCGCGGCCGGCTTCGACATCCAGGTGCACGGCGAGCTGCACGCCGTGATCCACCCGGACATCCCGCGCATCACCAACATCGGCTTCCTGGTGGACGGTTCGGTCTTCCACCCCGGCGACGCCCTCACCGTCCCCGACCACGCCGTGGACACCCTGATGCTTCCCGTGATGGCCCCCTGGAACAAGATCTCCGAGGTCATCGACTACGTGCGCGAGGTCAAGCCGCGCCGTGCCATCGACATCCACGACGCCCTGCTCACCGACCTCGCCCGGCCCATCTACGACTCGCAGATCGGCGGCCTCGGCGGCGCCGACCACGCGCGTCTGACGCCCGGGGACTCGACGCAGCTGTGAGTGTCACAGCCGGGCGGTAGGTTGGGATCCATGCGCATCGCCACCTGGAACGTCAACTCGATCACCGCCCGGCTGCCCCGCCTGCTGGCCTGGCTGGAGAGCACCGGCACGGACGTGCTGTGCATCCAGGAGACCAAGACCACCGCCGAGGGCTTCCCCGCCGCCGAGCTGCGCGAGCTCGGCTACGAGTCCGCGGTCAACGCCACCGGCCGGTGGAACGGGGTGGCCCTGGTCTCCCGCGTCGGCCTCGATGACGTCGTGCGCGGCCTGCCCGGCGGCCCCGACTACGAGGGGACCGAGGAGCCGCGCGCGATCTCCGCGACCTGCGGCGGCGTCCGCCTCTGGTCGGTCTACGTGCCCAACGGCCGCGAGGTCGAGCACGACCACTACGCGTACAAGCTGACCTGGTTCGAGGCCCTCAAGGCGGCCGTCGCCGACGACGCCGCGGGGCAGCGCCCGTTCGCGGTGCTCGGCGACTTCAACGTGGCGCCGACCGACGAGGACGTCTACGACCCGGCGGTCTTCGAGGGCCTCACCCATGTCACCCCCGCCGAGCGTGCCGCGCTCGCCGCCCTGCGCGAGGCGGGCCTGTCCGACGTGGTGCCCCGCCCGCTCAAGTACGACCGTCCCTACACGTACTGGGACTACCGCCAGCTGGCGTTCCCCAAGAACCGGGGCATGCGCATCGACCTGGTGTACGGGAACGAGCCGTTCGCCAAGGCCGTCAAGGACAGCTATGTGGACCGCGAGGAGCGCAAGGGCAAGGGCGCGTCCGACCACGCGCCGGTCGTGGTGGACCTGGAGGTCTGAGCGCCGCGGGTCATCCCGGGGTTGACGTGGCACCCCGCGTGCCTGGTAGTGCAACTGAGCCTCGAATGGGAGTCTGGATCGTATGAACTTCCTCCAGAACTGGCGAAAGCGGCACACAACGGCGCCCGGGGTGGCGGTCTACGGGGCCGTCCGGGAAGACCCGGAGGGCGTCGCGGAGCTGCTCTCGCAGTGCGAGCTGCTGCGCACCAGAGCCTGGGAGAACAAGCTCGAACTCGACGACTCCCCGACATCGTTGGAGGCCCTCGACCAGCTGCCCCCGCGCTGGCGCGAGGACCCGGAGGAGCTTCCCTGGCTCGGCAATGACGCCGGCCTGTACCTGGGCACCGTCATCGTGCGCACCGTCCCGGGTGCGAGCTGGGACGTGTGGCCCAGCGGCCAGCCGGTGGTGCGGCTCGCCTCAGGCCGCGAGATCGACGTCGTGGACGCGGGTCTCACCTGGGCCGCGACGGGCGCTCCCGAACTGTTCCAGGTGTACGCCGAGGCCTCGGAGGCCTGATCGGCGCCGCCCCGGGCGTCCCGTGGGCCGCCCCTGGGTGCCCCGTGATCCCATGCGGTCAAAATACGCTTTATGCCCTATTTATGCGTGTCGAGATGAAGTGCCCTACCGGGCTGGATAGTTTGCGCTGACCTCGACACAGCGATGAGTGGGCAGGACAGCGTATGGCCGTCGATCCGTTGATCGAGCTGCGTGACGTCAACAAGCACTACGGGACGCTGCACGTCCTCCAGAACATCAACCTCACCGTCGGGCGCGGGGAGGTGGTGGTGGTCATCGGCCCGTCCGGCTCGGGCAAATCGACGCTCTGCCGGACGATGAACCGGCTGGAGACGATCGAGTCCGGCTCGATCGCCATCGACGGACGGCCCCTCCCCGAGGAGGGCAAGGGCCTCGCCCAGCTCCGCGCCGAAGTGGGCATGGTCTTCCAGTCGTTCAACCTCTTCGCGCACAAGACCGTCCTCGCCAATGTCTCGCTGGCCCAGATCAAGGTCCGGGGCCGCAAGAAGGAGGACGCCGACAAGCGCTCCCACGAGCTCCTGGACCGGGTCGGCCTCGCCTCCCAGGCGGAGAAGCTCCCCGCCCAGCTCTCCGGCGGCCAGCAGCAGCGCGTGGCCATCGCCCGCGCCCTGGCCATGGACCCCAAGGTCATGCTCTTCGACGAGCCCACCTCCGCGCTCGACCCCGAGATGATCAACGAGGTGCTCGAAGTCATGCAGCAGCTCGCCCGCGACGGCATGACCATGGTCGTCGTCACCCACGAGATGGGCTTCGCCCGCTCCGCCGCCAACCGCGTCGTGTTCATGGCGGACGGCCGCATCATCGAGGACCGCACCCCCGACGACTTCTTCACCAACCCGCAGAGCGACCGGGCCAAGGACTTCCTCTCCAAGATCCTCAAGCACTGAGCGGGGGTGTACGCAACGATGATCGCCACACGACGCGCGCTCGCCGCCCTGTTCCTCGCCCTGGCCGTGGCCGGCTGCGGCAAGTCCGGCAGCCCGCCGGTGAAGGGCCCGAAGGCCGAACTGCTGCCGCGCTACACGGTGGCCAAGGACATCAGCCTCCCCGGGTCCCCGGTGTGGCGGCGGGCGAAGAGCCGCGGCCACCTGATCGTCGGCGCCAAGGAGGACCAGCCCTACCTCGGCGAGAAGGACCCGGCCACCGGCGTCTACACCGGCTTCGACATCGAGATCGCCAAGATGATGTCCGCGTCCCTCGGCTTCGACCCGAAGACCATCGAGTTCAAGACGATCGCCTCGGCGAACCGCGAAACCGCCCTGCAGAACGGCCAGATCGACTACTACGTCGGCACCTACACCATCAACGCCAACCGCAAGAAGCTCGTCGGCTTCGCGGGCCCGTACTACATGGCCGGTCAGGGCCTCCTGGTCCGCAAGGACGAGGAAAACCTCACCGCGCCCCAGGACTTCGACGGCAAGCGGGTCTGCTCCGCCGCCGGATCGACCCCGTACCAGCGGATGCAGAAGGACTACCCGAAGGTCGACATGGTCGCCTACGACACGTACTCCGTGTGCGTGGACAACCTGCTCACCTTCCAGGTCGCCGCGGTCACCACCGACGACACCATCCTGAGCGGCTACGCGGCCAAGGTGCCCGACGAACTCAAGGTCGTCGGCAAGCCGTTCTCGAAGGAGCCGTACGGCGTGGGCGTGCCCAAGAGCGACAACACGCTGCGGTTCGCGCTCGACGACGCCATCGAGGCCCACGAGAAGAACGGCGACTGGAAGAAGGCGTACGCCGCGACGCTCGGCCTGTCCGGGCGCCCCGCCGCCCCCGCCCCGCCCATCGACCGCTACCCGGCGAGCTGAGGCCGCAATGGACGTACTCACCAAGAACTTCTCGCTGTACGGCAAGGGCTTCCTCGGCACCGTCGAACTCACCGTCTACGCCTCGGTCCTGGCGCTCGCGCTCGGCTTCGTCATGGCGTCCTGCCGGGTCTCGCCGGTCGGCTCGTTCCGGGTGCTCGGCACGGTGTGGGTGACCGTGCTGCGCAACACCCCGCTGACGCTGCTGTTCTTCGCCGTGCTGCTCGGCCTGCCGCGCTTCGGACTTGTGCTGCCCTTCCAGCTCTTCGCGGTGATCGCGCTCGGCTGCTACACCTCGTCCTTCATCTGCGAGGCGCTGCGCTCCGGCATCAACACCGTGCCCAAGGGGCAGGGCGAGGCGGCCAGAAGCCTCGGGATGACCTTCGGGCAGACCCTGTCCACGGTGGTGCTTCCGCAGGCATTCCGGTCCGTGATCCCGCCGATCGGCTCCACCTTGATCGCACTCGCGAAGAACTCCGCGATCGCCGGGGCATTCAGCGTCACCGAACTCCTCGGCACGTACAAGACGTTGAGCGAGCTCGGCTACAACATCATCTGGACCTTCGTCTGGATCGCGATCGGCTACCTGATCATCACCCTCTTCATCAGCGCCGTCTTCAACATCCTCGAAAAGCGCTGGGGAGTCGCCCGATGACCGCGCAACTGGCCAAGGAATCCACCGCTCTCTACGACTTCCCGGGACCCAGGACCCAGCAGCGGCACCTGGTCTACGGGATCATTTCGACGGCCCTGATCCTCGCCCTGGTCGGCTGGGTCGTCTATCTCCTCTTCGACACCAACCAGTTCACCTCCGCGAAGTGGTCGCCGTTCGAGTACAAGGGCATCCAGGAGCTGCTGCTCCGCGGGCTCGGCAACACGCTGCGGGCCTTCGCGTTCGCCTCGGTGTTCTCCATCGCGCTCGGCGCGGTCCTCGCCACCGGACGGCTCTCCGACCACCGGCCGCTGCGCTGGCTCGCGACCCTGCTCGTCGAGTTCTTCCGCGCGATGCCGGTCCTCGTGATGATCTTCTTCATCTTCGTGGCACTGAAGGTGCAGCCGCTGCCCGCCCTGGTGGCCGGGCTCACGCTCTACAACGGCTCGGTGCTCGCCGAGGTCTTCAGAACCGGCGTCAACTCCGTGGAACGCGGCCAGAAGGAGGCGGCATTCTCACTCGGCATGCGCAAGACGCAGGTCATGACGTACGTGCTGGTCCCGCAGGGGATCCGGGCGATGCTGCCGACCATCATCAGCCAGCTGGTGGTCGCCCTGAAGGACACCTCGCTCGGCTACCTGATCACCTATGAGGAGTTCCTGCACGCGGGGAAACTCATCGCATCGAATCTCGACTACGATTTGCCGTTCATCCCCGTGGTGATGGTGATCTCGCCGATCTACATCGGGATGTGCATGCTGCTCTCCTGGTTCGCCACCTGGATGGCCAGGAGACAGAAGCGCAATCCCAAGACGGAGGCCGTGGACGTCGCACCGGCTGAACCAGGGACGCTGCTGGCGAGGGGGGTCCCCCCTGGACATTAAGTCCTTGGGGGAGCAGTAGCTGAGGGGCAAGAGCCCGCCCGGCAGCAGCCGGTGATCACTTCTCGCGGAGAGGGACCGTCAGACTGGACGGGTCTGACGCGGGCGAGGAGAAGGTCAGCTGCGCGCCGAGCGGGTTGTGCTCGATGTAGAGCGGGTCGACGGTGTCCACCACCAGTGCCAGATGATGGCCGGCCGGAACGTCGTACGACGTGGAGAACAGCTCCAGGTCGACGGGGAACGGCTTGCCGGGCGTCTGTCCGTGGAAGGTGAAGGGGGCGTTGCTGACCAGCTTGCCGAGGCCGAGCGGGCCCACGTCGTAGAGGTATGCGACGAGGGTGCCGCTCTCCTTGGTCGAGGTGAGCGTGGTGTGCAGCTTGGCGGTTCCCCGGATCCTGCGGTCCTCGCCGTACGCCGGGGACTGCCACACCGCCGCGAACGAGCGCGGAAGCAGCGGGATCGACGCCATCGGCGGCAGCTTCGCGAACTGGTCCAGGATGCTGGACAGGAAGATGATCCCGCCGTCGGCGCCCGAGTCGACGTTCGCCCAGATCTTCTGCGTGCCGTTCAGCGCCAGCTTCTCCTTGGCCGCGCCGACCGCCTGCCAGCTGGGGTAGCCCTCGTAGGAGCCGTCCGTACGTGACTTGAGCTGGACCGGCTGCTCCTTGTCGATGCCGTTGTCGGCGCCCTTGAGGTAGTGGTCGAACCAGCGGTGGGCGTCGCTCCACACGTCGTTGGGCAGCCCGAGCAGGCCGGTCGCCTCGGCGGTGGCGTGGTCGCCGGGGCGCAGTTCCAGGCGCTTGGGGCCGGTGAGCTTCGAGAAGAAGTCGGCGTACTGGTTGGGCGGGAAGAGGCTGTCGCCCCAGGCGTTGCCCAGCATGAGGGCGGCGCCGTTCTTGTTGATCTGGTCCAGATAGGTCGCGGGGGAGCGCTTGTGGCCCCAGTCGATCATGTCCTGTTCCTTGGACAGGTCGGAGCCGAGGAACTCCTTGAGGATCTGGTTCAGTTCGGCGCTCGGACGGCCGGTGACCTGGCCCGCGGCGCCCAGCAGGGCGGCGGCCTGAAGGTGCTGGGTGCGGCCGCCGTAGATGGACTGGATGAGGTCGGCCCAGCCACTCATCGCCACAACTGCCTTGATCCGCTTGTCGTGTCCGGCCGCGAGCAGGCTGATGCCCGCGCCGTACGAGACGCCGGCCATGCCGATCCGCGCGGGGTCGGAGGGGGTGTGGGCGAGCGCCCAGTCGATCACCGAGGAGGCGTCGGCGACGTCCGGCGGGCCCGCCACCTCGATGTTTCCGCCCGAGAGCCAGAAACCCCGCGAGGTGTAACTGACCACCGTGTAACCCGCGTCGGCGAGCTTCTGGGCCTGGGCGAGGTACTCGATCTGCGGCATGCCCCAGCTGGTGGGGAAGACGATCAGCGGGTACCTGTCGCCGTCCTTGGCCCCGGCCGGCGTGAACACATTGCCCTTGAGGGTGATCCCGCCGGAGCCGGGGATGTCGTAGAACTTCAGGCTGCTGCCACTGCTCGCCGAGGCGGTGGCCGCGGCTCTCGCGGGCGCCGCCTCGGCCGCGGGGGCGAGGCCGAAGGCGGCCCCGGCGAACAGGGCCGCGGCGGTGAGAGCCGCGGCCGTGGCCTTGGACGGCCGGCCGGACAGGTGGTGGGGGGCCATGAATCGCTCCTCGCTCGCGCCGGTGCAAAGTGACCCGACGGTAACCGCGAGGGCTTACCTGGGGTAACTGGTCGGTAAGTTACGCGAGGGTAACGATTATTGGACGGGGTGTCAGTTGCCGGTGGTGCCTGTGTTGCCCGTGAGCGCGCTCTTGGCCTTCCAGGCGTCGTACGACAGATTCCACTCGCCGTAGCCGTTGTTGAGGGCCTGGGTGCCCTTCGCGTCGTCGCCGGTGATCTCGAACGGGTCGCCCACCTGGACGGAGTCGTACACGAACTTGGCGTCGGCGTCGCTCATGCCGATGCAGCCCGAGCTCTTGTTGGCGGAGCCGAAGTAGCCGGAGTTCCACGGCGCGGCGTGCGCGTACATGCCCGACCAGGTCAGCCGCATCGAGTAGTCGACCATCTTGTTGTACGAGCTGCCGAGGCCGACCGTCTCCGAGTTCATGTTGATCGTCCCCTCCTTCGCCATGAGGACGGTCTTGCCGCGCCAGGACGCCTTGTCGCCGCCGGGGGTGCCGGCCGACATCGCGATGTCCTTCACCAACTGGCCGTCGCGGAAGAGCTTGAGGCGGTGGTTGTCGAGGTCGACCTTGATGAGCTGGTTCTTGCCGACGGTGAAGCCGGTCTTGTAGTCCTTGGTGAACCAGCCGCCCGAGGGGCCCGAGTCCACGCCGTTCAGGTTGGCCTCCAGGGTCACCTTCGTGCCGGGCTTCCAGTAGTCCTTGGGGCGCCAGTCGATGCGGGACTTGCCGGAGTAGTCCTCCATCCACCCCCAGGAACCCTCGGTGTTGTCGGAGGTCGTCACCTTCAGCTGCTTCTCCACCGCGGCCTTGTTCTTCACCGGGTGGTCGAACACGATCGAGAGCGGCTGGCCGATGCCGACCGTGGAGTCCTTGCCGGGCGCCAGGCTCAGCTTGTTCTCCTTCTCGGGGGCCGCGGTCGCGAAGTCGGCCTTCGCGGATCCGCCCTTGTCGTCCTTGGCCTCGATCGCGTACGACGCGCCGGGCGCGGCGACGCGGTCCGAGGTCCAGGTCTTGCCGTCGGCGGATATCTTCCCGTCGAGCTTGCCGCCCTTGGCGTCGGTGACCGTGACGCTCTGGAGCCTGCCATCGGCGAGCGTCACCTTCACCGGCTCGCCGGCCTTCGCCTGCTTGCCCGTCAGATTCACCGAAATCTCGGTCTTCTTGTCGGACTTGAGATCGGACTTCGCGTCACCGGACGAGGAATTGCCGCCGCCGCAGGCGGTCAGTGCCGCGGCGAGCAACGCCGTTCCGGTTATGGCGGCCAGGCGGACCGGTCGGCGAGGCAGGGTGTGACGGCGTATGCGGCTCAACTGGAAAACCTCCGTTGTAAATGCTTTTCCGTAGGTGAGAGTCACCAGCTGGACTTTAGGTTGCAGCGCGTGCCGGGAAACTCTCCATTCGTTGTGTGACGAGGACCGCAGCACCATGGTCATGGTCCCGTCACATTCGTAGTGCGGGGCGGTCACGGACCGCTGTGAGCATCCTGTGCATCCCCGACGGGCCGACGGCGGGGCGCACTTGGGAGGCCACAGACGTGTCCGCACTGCTGGTGACCGGTGACCGCGACCAGGACGCCGGGGTCCGCGGTCTCACCGCCGCCGAGTACCGCGCCTTTCTCGCGGGACGCGCCGACGTCAGCTTTCTGCAATGTCCCTCGTGGGCCGAGGTGAAGGACCAATGGTTCTCGGAAAGGGTCGGATGGTCCCTTGACAACGGTGAATTGGCCGGGGCTGCCCAGATCCTCTACCGGCAATTCCCCGGCACCCGGAAATACTTCGCCTACCTTCCGGAAGGCCCGGTGGCCGACTGGGCCGACCCGGAAATGGACCGCTGGCTTCAGCCGTTGCTGCGCCACCTGCGCCGGGCGGGCGCCTTCGCGGTACGGATCGGGCCCACGCCCGCCTACCGCCGCTGGGACGCCGCCCGCCTGAAGGCGTCCACCGGAGCCGGCCGCAGGATCGGCGACGTCCTGGCCACCGAGGTCGACCCGCTCGGCTCCGCCGTCGCGGAACGCCTGCGGACCCGCGGCTGGAAGCGGTGCGGAGGGGACGACGACGGCGACGCGGACGCCCAGCCCCGCCACGTCTTCCGGCTGCCCCTGGCCGGCCGCAGCACCGACGAGCTGTGGGCCGGGCTCAACCAGGAGTGGCGGCGCAACGTCCGCACCGCCGACCGGGCCGGGGTGCAGGTCGTCGCCGGGGGAGCGCGGGACCTCCCCGAGTTCTACCGGCTGCTGAGGATCACCGAGGAGCGCGACGGATTCCGGCTCGGCCGTTCGCTCGCGTACTACGAGCAGCAGTACGCGGCCCTGAACGCCGAACAGCCCGGCCGGATGCGGCTCTGCCTCGCCGTCCACCAGGGCGAGGTGCTCGCCGCGCACACCATGATCACGGTGGGCCGGCGGGTGTGGTACCAGACCGGTGCCTCCGCGGACCACCGCCGCGAGGTCCGCCCCAGCAACGCGCTCCAGTGGCAGATGATCCAGGACGCCCAAGCGCTGGGCGCCGAGGTGTACGACATGCGCGGGGTACCCTCCACTCTTGACCCGCGGGACCGGCCCTTCGGCCTCCTGCGCTGGAAACTCGGCACCGGAGGACAGGTCGTCGAGACGCTGGGGGAGTGGGAGACATCCATGGGCGGGACCACCAACAACGCGCTGTACCGCGCCTTCCAGGCGTACCTGGCCCGCCGATGACCGCGCCCGCCACGCAGCCCGCGGACAAGAGCGCCGAGAGCGCCGAGAGCGCCGAGCGTGCCGAGAGCTCCGGCCTGCTGCGCAGCAGCGCGCTGATGGCGGCGGGCTCGATCGTCTCGCGCGCGACCGGCTTCGTACGCTCCGCGGTGATCGCGGCAGCGCTCGGCGTCGGGCTGCTCGGCGACGGCTACGCGGTCGCCAACAACGTCCCCAACATCCTCTACATGCTCCTCATCGGCGGCACCCTCAACGCGGTCTTCGTGCCGGAGCTGGTGCGCGCCGCCAAGGAGCACGCCGACGGGGGCGCGGCCTACACCGACCGGCTGATGACCGCCTGCACCACCGCGCTGGTCGCTCTCACGGCACTCGCGGTGTTCGCCGCGCCGTGGATCGTCGGCGCGTACACCGACTACACCGGTGCCCAGGCCGACCTCACGATCGCGCTCGCCCGCTACTGCCTGCCGCAGATCCTCTTCTACGGCCTGTTCACCCTGTTCGGCCAGGTCCTCAACGCGCGCGGCCGGTTCGGCGCCATGATGTGGACGCCGGTGCTCAACAACCTTGTCGTCATCGGGGTGTTCGGGCTCTACCTCGCCCTGGCCGCGTCCGGCGGGGGCACGCTCAGCGCGGGCGACGCCCGGCTGCTCGGCTGGGGCACCACCGCCGGCATCGCCGTGCAGGCCCTCGCCCTCGTCCCCTCGCTGCGCTCGGCCGGGTTCCGCTGGCGGCCCCGGTTCGACTGGCGCGGCAGCGGGCTCGGCCGGCCGCTGAAGTCGGCGGGCTGGGCGGTGCTGCTCGTCGTCTCCAACCAGCTCGCGTACTGGGTGGTGACCCGGCTCGCCACCATCGCGGGGGCCCAGGCCGTGGCAGAGGGCGTCGGCGGAGCGGGATACACCGCGTACACCAACGCGTATGTGCTCTGGATGGTGCCGCACGGCATCGTCACCGTGTCCCTGATCACCGCGCTGATGCCGCGGATGAGCCGGGCCTCGGCGGACGGCGACCTCGCGGCGGTGCGCGCGGACCTCTCGTACGGGCTGCGGACATGTGCCGCGGTGATCGTCCCCGCGGCCTGCGCGCTGTTCGCGCTCGCGCCCTGGATCCTCGGCTCGGTCTACGAGTACGGCAGGACGGGCGCCGGCGACATCACGGTGATGGCGGGCATGCTCATGGCGTTCGCGCCGGGCCTGATCGCGCTGTCGGGGCAGTACGTCCTGTCCCGCGGCTTCTACGCGCTCGGCGACACCCGCACCCCGTTCCTGCTCAACCTCGTCATCGCCGGGGTGAACGCGGGCCTCACCGTCGTCGCCTATGTGGTGCTGCCCGCGCGCTGGGCGGTGACCGGCATCGCCGGGGCCTACACCGCGGCCCTCTTCGCGGGGCTCGCGGTCACCGCGTACTCCCTGAACCGCAAGCTCGGTGGCGGCCCGCTGCTCCGCTCCCCGGCGCTGCTGGCGCACCTGCGGCTGCTCCTGGGGTGTGTGCCCGCGGCCGCGCTCGGCTACGCGGCGGCCCGCGCGGCCGACCCGCTCGGCAGTGTCGCGGCGGCCGGCGCCGGAGCCGTCACGCTCGCCCTCGCCCTCGCCGTGCTGGCCCGGCCGCTCGGCCTCACCGACATCAACGCCGTGATCGCCAAGGTCCGCGGCGGCCGCCGCCGAACCCGGTGACGGGACAAAAGAGACGGTTGGGATACTGACCTCCATGCCACGCGTGCTTCTCATAGAAGACGACCCCTCCGTGCGCGAAGGGGTCGAGCTCGGGCTGCGCAGGCGCGGCCACGAGGTGCTGGCCGCCGGAACCGGCGAGGCCGGACTCGGCTCGCTCAAGACCTTCCTGCCCGACCTCGTGCTGCTCGACCTGATGCTGCCCGGCATGAACGGCGTGCAGGTCTGCCGCCGGATACGCGAGACCAGCCAGCTGCCGATCATCATGCTCACGGCGCGCGGCGACGACTTCGACGTGGTGGTCGGGCTCGAAGCGGGCGCCGACGACTACATCGTCAAGCCCGCCCGCACCGAGGTCATCGAGGCCCGCATCCGGGCGGTACTGCGCCGTCTCGCCGACCCCGCCACCGCCCGCCCGGGCCCCGAGTTCCACGGTGAGCTCGCTCTCGACCGGGCGGGCCTGACCGCCGCCAAGAACGGGGAGCGCCTCCCGCTCGCCCCCTCCGAACTCAAACTCCTGCTGCACCTCGCGGCCTCGCCCGAGCAGGTCTTCAGCCGCCAGCAGCTCCTCGAATCGGTGTGGGAGCACAGCTACCACGGCGACGCCCGCCTGGTCGACGCCTGCGTACGGCGGCTGCGGCAGAAGCTCGGCGACACCTCGGGCCCCGACGGCGGCCCCCGCTACATCCAGACCGTGCGCGGCTTCGGCTACCGGTTCGGGCCCCTGTGAGACTCCCCGTCCGCCGGGCCCTGCGCCTCGGCCTGCGCACCCGGCTGATCGCCGCGTTCCTGCTGGTGGCCGCGGTCAGCGCGGTCACCACCGCGGCCCTCACCTACCAGTCGGCCCGCTCCGCCATCCTCCAGCAGACCCAGGACCAGGCCGTCGAGCAGTTCCGCGAGCAGATAGCCAACCAGCACTTCGGGCTGCCCCCTTCCACCGCGGCGCTGAAGGAGGTCAGCCAGACGCTGGCCAGGGCGGGCAAGCCGCGCCCCTGGATCGTGTTCGCCGAGTACGGCAGCCTGCGCGCGTCCTCGACCATGCGGCCCACCTCGACCGTGATCAGCGACGACCTGCGCAGCCGGACCCATGCCAACACGCACGCCTCGTTCCAGCGGGTGGTCCAGGACGGCACCCCGTATCTGACCATCGGCATGCCGGTGATGTTCGACCAGTACGGCCACCAGCAGCGCAGCGGGGTCTACCTGTATGCCGTGATGGACCTCAGGCCGGAGGGCGTCACCATCCAGGCCATGGTCTCGGCGGCCAAGAACGGGGCGCTGCCCGCCCTCGCCGTCGCCGTGGTCCCCGCTCTGCTCGCCGCGCGCAGCGTGCTGCGGCCGGTGCGCGATCTGCGGCGGGCCGCGAGCAGCATGGGCAAGGGCCGGCTCGACACCCGTATCGAGGTCAAGGGATCGGATGAACTCGCCGATCTGGCCTGGACGTTCAACGAGTCGGCGGAGGAACTGGAGCGCTCGGTCGAGGAGCTCCAGAAGGCCGAGGCGCGGGCCAGGCGGTTCGCCTCCGACGTCTCGCACGAGCTGCGCACCCCGCTGGCCGGCATGCTCGCCGTGACCGAGGTGCTCGACGAGGACGCGGACGGGCTCGACCCGGACACGGCGCGCGCGGTGCGCCTCATCTCGGCCGAGACCGGCAAGCTCGCCACCCTCGTCGAGGACCTGATGGAGATCTCCCGCTTCGACGCCAAGGCCGCCGAGCTCAACGCCGACGAGGTCGATGTCGCCGAGACCATCCGCAAGACCCTCCAGAGGCGCCGCTGGGAGGACCGCGTCGTCGCTCAACTCCCGGACGGCGTACGGGCGATGATCGATCCGCGGCGCTTCGACATCGTGGTGGCCAACCTCGTCGGCAACGCCCTGCGGCACGGCTCGGAGCCGGTGACCGTACGGCTGTGTCCGGGTTCCGGCGACGGGCCGCTGGTGGTGGAGGTCGCCGACAGCGGGCCCGGCATCGAGGCGGCCGTCCTTCCGCACATCTTCGACCGCTTCTTCAAGGCGGACGCGGCCCGTACCCGCTCGGCGGGCAGCGGCCTCGGTCTCGCGATCACGATGGAGAACGTACGGCTGCACGGCGGCACGGTGAGCGCGGCGAACGGCCTGGACGGCGGCGCCGTCTTCAGGGTCGAGCTGCCCACCGGCCTGCCCGCGGCCGCACCCGCGGAGGCGGTGCGATGAGGCCCAGGACCACCGGGCCCCGGGCACTGGCCGCGCTCGCCCTGCTCCCGGCCGGACTCCTCGCGGCGGGCTGCGGCATCCAGTCCACCGACGTCATCGCGGTGGGCGGACCCGCGAGCGCCCAGGCCGTCCCGCCCGACGCGGAATCCGGCGGGACGGTGCTCTTCTTCGCGGGACCGGACGGGCTGATGCCCGTGCTGCGGTCCGTCCGCTCAGGGCCGCAGCTCTCGCTCCTCTTCGCGGGGCCCACGAAGGCGGAGGCGGCCGCCGGGATCCGTACGGAACTGCCACCGAGCCGGGGCGCGGCGAAGATGAGCCTGGCGCGGGGCATGGTGACGGTCGCGCTCGACCAGGACGTCGCGGGGCTCACGCCGCTCGCCCAGCAGCAGATCGCCTGCACCGTGCTGCAGTCGGTGGCGCCGGGTACGGACCTGAAGGTGACGATCACCGGCACCGACGACCACAGCTCCCTCAGCCCCCTCGCCTGCCCGGCCGGATAAGGCGCCGGGCCGCGAAGGAGCCGGGCCGGAGAAAGGCGCCGGGCCCGACAAAGGTGCCGGCACGGTCCCGGGCTGTTGACTTCAATTCAGTAAACCCATGGGTAACACTCTGGCGTCCGGGCCGCCGGCAGACCAAGCTCTGCGTGTGGAGAATTCAGCCAGCGCAACGCACCCCGGGGCCGCCCCGATCGTCCTGCGGCTGCGGCGCACCCTGATCTGGGTCCCGCTCGCCGCGATCGCCGTGGCCGTGATCTGGTGCATCGCCGCCGCCTCCGTCTTCGACGGGCCGAACAGCGGCTTCGCGGGCCCCGTGATGGCCGTGTCGGGCGTGGCCGTCCTGGTCGCCGCGGCCACCTTCGCGGGCTACCTGCTGCGCCCGCTGCAACTCGACGTGGACGCCGACGCGCTCACCGTGCGCCTGCCGACCTGGCTGGCCGGCCGCATCGACTGGGACGACATCACCGCCGTGACCGCGGTCGCCGTACGGACCGGCCACAAGGTGCGCCGCTTCCTCGTCGTCGACCTGCGCTCACCCGCGCTGCCCTACATCAGCCGCCCGCGCTCCATGTACCGGCGCCTGGCGCCCGTCCTCGGCCGCGCGAAGGGCGCGCACGGGCTCTGCTTCGAGGAGCAGATCTTCGACTTCGACGCGGCCGGACTGCTCGACGCGGTGCGGGGGTCCGCACCCGCCGAGGTCGCCGTCGAGAACCGCACGGTGGAACCGGCCGAGAGTCCCTGGGAGTTCTGACCGGCTTCTTGCCAGGTGGCAGGGCGAGCGCCACCGTGTACGCGTACGTCTCGCGCGCCGACAGCACCACCAGCGAGCCGTACGCCGACGACCGCTGCCCGGAATCGGAGTGCCCATGGCCGGATTCACACTGCCCCACACCCTCCACGGCGACGGCGCCCACCGGGTCGTCGCCGTGCACGGCTGGCTCGCCGACCGCGGCGACTACGCCGCCGTGCTGCCCGACCTGGACGCCGCCGCCTTCACCTACGCCTTCGTCGACCTGCGCGGCTACGGCGAGGCCAGAGACGCCACCGGCGCGTTCACCACGAGCGAGGGAGCGGAGGACGTCCTGGCGCTCGCCGACCGGCTCGGCTGGCACCGGTTCTCGCTGATCGGCCACTCGATGGGCGGCGCCGTCGTCCAGCGCGTCCTGGCCGCGGCCCCCGACCGGGTGCGCCGCATGGTCGGCATATCGCCGGTCCCGGCGAGCGGCATGCCCATGGACGAGGCGACCCGCGACCTGTTCACCGGGGCCGCCGAGCACCCCGCCAACCGCCGCGCCATCATCGACCTCACCACCGGCGGCAACCGCCCCGACGCCTGGCTGGACCGGATGACCCGGCGCTCGGTGGACCGCAGCGACCCCAAGGCGTTCCGCGCCTGGCTCGACTCCTGGTCCGGCGAGGACTTCCACGAGGAGACCGAGGGCTCCCCGGTACCCGCGCTCGCGGTGACCGGCGCGCTCGACCCGGCCCTGGGCGCCCAGTTCCTGCGCGCCACGTGGCTGCGCTGGTACCCGGCCGGCCAGCTCGTCGAACTGCCCCACGCCGGGCACCACGCCATGGACGAGGCGCCGCTCGACCTGATCCGCACCGTCGAGGACTTCCTGCGGGCCGACCATGTCTGACACGCCCGCTGCCCTCGGCAGGCCCCATCATGCCCACCATGGCTGCTGACACCCCCGACGTCTTCGACCCCCGCCTGTACGCGGCCGGGCCGCCGCACCCCGCCTACCGCGAGCTGCGCGACCACCACCCGGTCGCGTGGCAGGAGGAGCCCGAGGTGCTCGGCTGGCCGGCCGGCCCCGGCTTCTGGGCGGTCACCCGCCACGCGGACGTCGTACGGGTCCTCAAGGACGCGGGCACCTTCTCCTCGGCGCTCGGCGCGACCCAGATCCGCGACCCCGACCCGGCCGACCTGCCGTTCATCCGCCGCATGATGCTCAACCAGGACCCTCCGCGGCACGGAAGGCTGCGCCGCCTGGTCAGCCGTGCCTTCACGCCCGGCCGGATCGACCGCTTCGAGGCGCTGGCCCGCGAGCGGGCCCGCGCCCTGCTCGCCGGGGCCCGCGACGGCGCCGAGGACGGCGTGGCCGACCTGGTCGCCGACGTCACCGACGACTACGCGCTGCTCAACCTCACCGACCTCCTCGGGGTGCCGCCGGGCGACCGGGGCCTCCTCCTGGAGTGGACCGAGCGCGTCATCGCCTACCAGGACCCGGACGAGCCGCCGGTGCCCGGCCCCGACGGGCGGCCGGTCAACCCGCGCTCGCCCGCGATGCTGGCCGAGATGTTCGCGTACGCCCAGGAGCTCGCCGCGTACAAGCGCGAGCGCCCCGCCGACGACATCATGACCTCGCTCGCCCACTGCGAACTCGCCGACGCCGAGCTGGAGATGTTCTTCTTCCTGCTGACGGTGGCGGGCAACGACACGGTACGCAGCGCGGCCCCGGGCGGCCTGCTCGCGCTGGCCGAACACCCGGATGAGCAACGGAAATTGACCCATGGTCAGGTATCTGTGGAGGCAGCCGTCGAGGAACTCCTGCGATGGCATCCGCCGGTGCTGAGCTTCAGACGCACCGCCGACCGGGCCACCGTCCTGGCCGGGCGGCCCGTCGCGGCCGGCGACAAGGTCGTCGTCTTCCACGCCTCCGCCAACCACGACGAGCGTGTCTTCGCCGACCCGCACCGCCTGGACCTCGCCCGCAGCCCGAACCCGCACGTCTCGTTCGGCGACGGCCCGCACGTCTGCCTCGGCGCGCACTTCGCCCGGCTGCAACTCAGGGTGCTGCACGAGGAGGCGCTGCGCATCCTGCCCCGCACCGAACTCGCGGCCCCGCCGCACCGGCTCGTCTCCAACTTCATCAACGGCATCAAGTCCCTGCCACTGAAGGTGGGTTAACCGCCTGCCCGGTGCGAGGTACGGATCACCGGGGCCGGCTCCTGGGCCACCCGGGTCACATCGGCGACGAGCTCCACCACATCGGGCCCGTACGCATGCGAGTTGACGACCTTCAGGAGCAGGCAGAACGAATGGTTGCCGTGCTTGCGGGCGAGCTTCTCGCAATTGCGGGCGAGATAGCGAGTGGCGGCCTGGTTGGTGATCGCGGACTGGCCGCAGAACAGGAACACAGGGCGGGAGTCCGGGCCCGGTGTGACCCGGGCCAGGATCACGTACTCGCAGACGCCATTCTCAAGCCGGTAGCGCTCGGAGCCGATCTGGAAGGCGCCGCGGTCGGGGCTCGGCTCGGAGTCCACGTTCATCTTCACGCCGGGCAGGAGCGAGGCGAGGTGGGCCCCCATCCGCCGATTTGAATAGGGCCCGCCGAGGCAGAACTCGGTGCGCTCGCCGAAGCCCTGCTGGGCGAGATCGTGCTGGATGATCTGGGCGTGTGCTCCGCAGTCCTTGATGAGCGAGGAGAGTTCGAGGAGTGCGAAGACGTCGAATCGGTGCACCGCGACCTCGTGCCCTGCGGCCCGGTTGACGACAAGGAGGCACTCCGAGTGGTCGGGCAGCCCGAAAAAGGCCTGCTTGCGGCGGAGTCTGCGCTTCCAGAGGTAGTTCCGGGTGACCCAGCCCAGGGCGGCGCTTATGCCCGCCGCCACCACGCCGAGCACGATGTTGCGTACGTCGTCATTCATGGGCGGGCATGCTAGCGGGACTTCGCGCTCACGTTCGACATGCCCATGACGCGAACCCCGGCCCGGCGCTACGCTGCGCGGACGTTCGCCAACGGGAGGTATGCATGCGTCGTCCTGCTGCCCGCACCCTGTCCCTCCTCGCCGCGGCGGCCGCCGTCGCGGCCTCGGTCGCCGCCGCCCCGCCCACGACGGCCGCGCCGCCCGGCCGGACCCCGGCCAAGGTGCCGGAGGCGGTCGGCTACGGGGGAGCGGTCTCCAGCGTGGACGCCGACGCGTCCGCCGCCGGCCTCGAAGTCCTGAAGAACGGCGGCAACGCGGTGGACGCGGCCGTCGCCACCGCGGCCGCACTCGGCGTCACCGAGCCGTACTCCTCGGGCATCGGCGGGGGCGGCTACTTCGTCTACTACGACGCCGCCTCCCGCTCCGTGCACACCCTCGACGGCCGCGAGACCGCGCCCGCATCCGCCACGTCCTCGCTGTTCGTGGAGAACGGCAAACCACTGCCCTTCGCGGACGCCGTGACCAGCGGGCTCGGCGTCGGCACCCCGGGCACCGCGGCCACCTGGGACCGTGCTCTGGACGCGTGGGGCAGCAAGTCGCTGCGTACGCTCCTGAAGCCCGCGGAGCGCCTCGCGCGCGACGGGTTCACCGTCGACGACACCTTCCGCTCGCAGACCGAGGGCAACCAGGCCCGGTTCGCCGACTTCCCCGACACCGCCAAGCTGTTTCTGCCGGGCGGCCAGCTCCCGGTGGTCGGCTCGACCTTCAAGAATCCCGATCTGGCACGCACCTACGAGGAGTTGGGCCGCGAGGGTGTTGACGCGGTCTACCGGGGTGACCTCGGCGACGACATCGTCAAGACCGTCCGCAAGCCGCCCGTCGACCCCAAGTCGACCCGCAAGGTGCGCAGCGGCGACCTCACCGAGAAGGACCTGCGCGCGTACGAGGCGAAGCTCCAGGCTCCCACCAAGGTCGACTACCGCGGGCTCGACGTCTACGGCATGGCCCCCTCCACCTCCGGCGGCACGACGGTCGGCGAGGCGCTCAACATCCTGGAGAACACCGACCTGTCGAAGGCCTCGGACGTGCAGTTCCTGCACCACTACATCGAGGCCAGCCGGATCGCGTTCGCGGACCGGGGCCGCTGGGTCGGCGACACGGACTTCGAGAACGTGCCGGTCAAGGGCCTGCTCTCGCAGCGCTTCGCCGACTCGCGAGCCTGCCTGATCAAGGACGACGCGGCGCTGACCAGCCCCCTCGCACCCGGCGACCCGCGCCACCCCGCGGCGTGCAGGACGTCGGGCCCGGCGGCCCCGACCACGTACGAGGGCGACAACACCACGCATCTGACGGTCGCCGACAAGTGGGGCAACGTCGTCGCGTACACGCTCACCATCGAGCAGACCGGCGGCAGCGCCATCACCGTGCCCGGCCGGGGCTTCCTGCTCAACAACGAGCTGACGGACTTCTCCTTCGTCCCGGCCAACCCGGCCGTCCACGACCCGAACCTGCCGGGTCCGGGCAAGCGGCCGCGCTCCTCCATCTCGCCGACGATCGTGCTCGACCGGCACGACAAGCCGGTGCTCGCGCTCGGCTCGCCGGGCGGCGCGACCATCATCACCACCGTCCTCCAGACGCTGATCAACCATCTGGACCGGGGGATGCCGCTGGTCGACGCGATCGCGGCACCGCGTGCCAGCCAGCGCAACGCGGCCCGGACCGAGCTCGAACCCGCCCTCTACGGCAGCCCCTTGAGGGCCCGCCTTGAGGCGCTCGGCCACTCGTTCTCGCTGAACCCCGAGATCGGGGCGGCGACCGGGGTGCAGCGCCTGCCGGACGGGCGCTGGCTCGCCGCGGCCGAGAAGGTGCGGCGGGGCGGCGGCTCGGCGCTGGTGGTCCATCCGAGTGGAAAGCAGTAGCCCCGGCTGACGCCGCCGGTGAGGCCCATGGTCCCGTCCTGAACGGCCGGGAACCATGGGCCTCTTGTTGCGCGGGGTCGGCGATCTTGGTTGGCGGCAGCTCTCGTGCGCAATAGCTAAGGAAACGTTTCTGACAGAAGGGTTCCCGGGTGCGTACCAGAAGGCTCGCCCTCGCCGCGGCATCCGGCGCCGCCCTGCTCGCCGCGGCAACGTTCCCCGTCACCGCGCCTGCCTCGGCGGCCGAAGGCCCGACCGGAGCGGCCGAACTCCTCGCCAAGGTGGAGACCTGTTCCCAGATTTCCCGCGGCAAATACAGGCAGGACCCCTCGGCCGCGGCCGACGTGCCGGTCTGCGGCATGGACGGCGCCGTGTTCTGGAAGGCCGGACTGGGCATCGACTGCGACGGCCAGATCACCCCGGCCTGCAACAAGGACACGGACCCCTGGTTCCAGTCCGACACCCGCTTCCACCAGTCGAACGGCCTGCCGCTCAGCGCGGAGAAGCTGTCGTACGTGGTGGTGCCGAGCGCCGGCTCGATCTGGAACTACGCCTCGGCCGGCATCAAGGGCGGCGGTGTCGTCGCCGTCATCTACCGCAACAAGGTCGAGTACGCCGTCGTGGGCGACACGGGCCCGAGCAACACCATCGGCGAGGCGTCGTACGCCACGGCCAAGGCGCTCGGCATGGACCCCAACCCGAAGACGGGCGGCGCGGACTCCGGCGTCACGTACATCCTGTTCAAGAACTCCCAGTCGAAGCCGATCGAAAGCCACAGCGCGGCAAGAAGCCTGGGCCACGACCTGACCCAGCAGTTCCTGGCCAACAACTAGCCCAGCCTTTGGGCCGGGCGCGGCTCTGTGCCCTCAAGGGGCGCGGTCCTGTATCGATGTGCGGCTCCGCCGCGTGGGCGCGACGGGCCACACCCGGCCCGCCCCCGACCAACAGCACGCGGAAGCGAAGAGCCCGCCCGCTAGGGCAGGGTGAGGATGCGAGGCCCCGCATCGGTGACGGCGACCGTGTGCTCGGCATGGGCGGCCCGAGCCCCGCTCAGGCTGCGCAGAGTCCACCCGTCGGCCGCCGGATAGTACGCATCGCTCCCGTCGGCGATCAGCATCGGCTCGATCGCCAGCACCATCCCGTGCCGCAGCACCATGCCCCGCCCGGCCCGCCCCTCGTTGGGCACGGCCGGGTCCTCGTGCATGTGGCGGCCGATGCCGTGCCCGCCGAACCCGTCCGGGATGCCGTAACCCGCGCCCCGGCAGACCGTTCCGATCGCGTGCGCGATGTCGCCGATGCGGTTGCCGACGACCGCCGCCGCGATTCCCGCGTCCAGCGCCCGGAACGCCGTCTCGACGAGCCGTACGTCCTCGGGCCGGGCCCGGCCGACGGTGAAGCTGATCGCCGAATCCCCGGCCCAGCCGTCCAGAAGCGCCCCGAAGTCGACGCTCACCAGGTCGCCGTCGCGCAGCCGGTAGCCGTCCGGGATGCCGTGCACGATCGCGTCGTTGACGGAGATGCACGCCGTGGCCGGGAAGGGGACCGGCGCGAACTCGGGGTGATAGTCGAGGAACGGCGACGTGGCGCCCGCCTTGAACAGGATCTCCCGCGCGGCGGCGTCGAGTTCGGTGAGGCTGACGCCGACGTCGGCCGCCTCCCGCGCCGCCGCCAGGGCCTGGCCCACCACGCGGCCGGCCTCGCGCATCGCATCCATCTGAGCGTTACTCTTGATCTTCACCATTCCAATTACTATACCGGTATTTGAATGGGGTGAGTGCGCGGGCCCCTGCGGGTCACCTCAAATCGCTTCCAGGATCGTCGCGTTGGCAAGGCCGCCCGCCTCGCACATGGTCTGGAGCGCATAGCGCGCCCCGCGCTCCCGCATCGCGTGCACCAGCGTGGTCATCAGACGGGTGCCGCTCGCGCCGAGCGGGTGGCCGAGCGCGATCGCGCCGCCGTGCACGTTCACCTTCGCCGGGTCGGCGCCGGTCTCCTGCTGCCAGGCCAGGACCACGCTGGCGAACGCCTCGTTGACCTCGAACAGGTCGATGTCGCCGAGGCCGAGCCCCGCCCTGCGGAGCACCTTCTCCGTCGCCGGGACGACGCCGGTCAGCATGAGGACCGGGTCGGAGCCGGTCACGGCGAAGCTGTGCAGCCGGGCGACCGGGCGCAGCCCGAGCCGGGCGGCCGTCTCGCTGGAGGTGATCAGGACGGCCGACGCCCCGTCGTTGGTCGGGCTGCTGTTGCCGGCCGTCACCGACCAGTCGATCTGGGGGAAGCGCTCGGCGAAGGCCGGGTCCACGAAGGACGGCTTGAGCCCGGCGAGGATCTCGGGGGTGGTGGCCGGGCGTACGGACTCGTCCCGTGTGAGGCCCGCGATCGGCGCGGTCTCCGCCGCGAACAGGCCGCTCTCCCAGGCGTGCGCGGCCTTCTGGTGCGAGGCGGTGGCGAACTCGTCCATCTGTTCCCGCCCGATCGACCACTTGGCGGCGATGAGCTCGGCGCTGATCCCCTGCGGGACGAGCCCGTCGGGGAAGCGCGCGGCCACCCCCGGCCCGAACGGGTCCTTCCCGGCGGGCACGTTGGACCACATCGGCACCCGGCTCATCGACTCGACGCCACAGGCCACGACCAGGTCGTAGGCGCCGGAGATCACGCCCTGGGCGGCGAAGTGCACCGCCTGCTGGGAGGACCCGCACTGCCGGTCGACCGTCGTCGCGGGCACGGAGTCCGGGAACCCGGCCGACAGCCAGGCGTACCGGGTGGTGTTCATGGCCTGCTCGCCGACCTGGTCGACGGTGCCGCCGATGACGTCGTCGACGAGCGCCGGGTCGATGCCGCTGCGCTCCACCAGGGTGCGCAGGGTGTGGGCGAGCAGCTCGACCGGATGGGTCCCCGACAGGGCCCCGCCCGGCTTTTCCTTGCCGATCGGTGTGCGTACGGCTTCCACGATCACGGCGTCACGCATGATGCGCTCCCTCGGCTCTACTCGTGAGTAGGTTGGAAAACTGGACTCACTGTAACTCCGTGAGTAGGAAAATCCAACGGACTGGGTCCGGCTCGATTACCGTGGCCCCATGAACGTGTCCGAGCAGCCCCAGCAGAAGCCCGAGCCGTCGCGTACCGCGCGGGGCAAGAACCCCCGGCCCTGCTCGATCGCCGACGCGCTCTCGGTGGTCGGCGAGAAGTACTCCCTGCTCGTGTTGCGCGAGGTCTTCTTCGGTGTGCACCGCTTCGACTCGATCGCCAAGAACACCGGCGCCCCCCGCGACATCCTCACCACCCGGCTGCGCACCCTCGTGGACGCCGGTGTCCTGGAGCGCACCCTCTACAGCGAGCGCCCGGCCCGCTACGAGTACCGCGCGACCCCGGCGGGCCAGGAGCTCCGCCCGGTCCTCCTGATGCTCATGAACTGGGGCGACCGCCACCTCGCCGAGGTCCCGCCGACGGTGTGGCGCCACAAGTGCGGCGCGGACCTGGAGCCCGCGGTGACGTGCCGGGACTGCGGCGAAGAGGTCCACCGCAGGGACATGACCGTCCGGTTCGAGGTACCGGGCTGGTCGGAGCAGGGGCCCGACGACGAGCGCCCTTGAGGGGGCGGGGCTGTGACAGCCCAGTCACCCCGGCCCGCGGACGACTCACCGCACCGGCACGCGAGCGCCTAGAATCCCAGAATGGTCCGCACCCCCCTGACCCCCGCAGAGCGGCAACGCGGTGAACGGCTCGGCCGGTTGCTCCGCTCGGCGCGGGGCGAGCGCAGCATGACGGAGATCGCGGCCGCGGCGGGCCTCTCCGCCGAGACCCTCCGCAAGATCGAGACGGGCCGCGCCCCGACCCCCGCGTTCTTCACGGTGGCCGCCCTGGCCTCGGTCCTCGGCCTGTCCATGGACGACATCGTGAGCGACTGCGAGATGCCGCCCGCGGTGGCCGCGTGAACCCGCCGAAGCCCCGCACGCCGAGGCAGGCGGCCCGTACCGTCGTCCGGGACCCGCTGGGCGCGGTGTTCCTCCTGCGGTACGACAACGAAGAGGTCGGCCCCCACTGGGCGATGCCCGGCGGCGGCCTCGACCCGGGGGAGTCCCCGCGCGAAGGCGCCCGCCGCGAGCTGCGCGAGGAGACCGGCTGGACCGATCTGGAACCGGGCCCGCTGCTGTGCACCTGGACCCACGACTTCACCCGCGCCGGAATCCCCGTCCGCCAGCACGAACACATCTACCTCGCCGACGCCCCCGGACCCCGCCGCGAGCTCGGTCCCGACGTCGCGGCCGATCACCTCGCGGACGGCATCCTCGACGTGCGCTGGTGGACCCCCCGGGAACTGCGCGACACGGACGAGCAGATCTGGCCTCCCCGGCTGCACGACCTCCTCGACGGCTGGTCGCCCGGCGATCGCCCCGCCGACCTGGGACACGTCCCGGTCCGGGGCCGGCCGGACATCGCCGGCCGAGGCTGAACCCACGCGGAGACAGCCGGCCGCACCTCGCACGGACGGGTCGCCGCGTCCTGGAGAGGGGCCTCGGCGCTGCCTGTTCGGCGCAACAGATCCTGCGCGGATGGGTGCCCGGGGCGACCGTTGGAGCGTGGCCAATCCGTCGCAGTCCCCTCGGCGCCGCCGCCGTCCCGTGCTGGTGGCCGCGTTCGCCGCGCTCGCGCTGCTCGCCTCCTGTGCGCCCGGCCCGCACGTCTCTTCCGCCTCCGCCGCGGGCCACGCGAACCCCGCGGCGCCGGTCTTCCATCACCCCGGCGTCGTAGTCGGCAGGAGCCAGCTCGACACGATGCGGGCGAAGGTGCGGGCCGGCCAGGAGCCGTGGAGCTCGGCGTACGAGCAGATGCGGACCAGTCGTTACGGCTCGCTCGCCTACACCCCGCACCCCGCCGAGGTCGTCCCGTGCCCGCCGGACGCGGGGCCGCCCGCCTGTCTCGACGAACGCGAGGACGCCATCGCCGCGTACACCCAGGCGCTGCTGTGGACCGTCAACGGCAACGAGGCGCACGCCAGGAAGGCCGTCGAGATCATGGACGGCTGGGCCGAGGTGATCAAGCAGCACACCGAGGGCAACGCCGATCTCCAGACCGCCTGGGCGGGCTCGACCTGGGCACGCGCCGCCGACATCGTGCACGCGGGCTATCCGCAGTGGCAGGGCCCGGCCGTGCAGCGCTTCAAGCGGATGCTGCGCCAGGCGTATCTGCCCGCCGTGACCGCCAAAGTCCCCGATTACAACGGGAACTGGGAACTCGCGATGACGGACGCGGCCGTAGGCATCGCCGTGTTCGTCGAGGACGACAAGGTCTTCAGGGAAGCCCTGGACCGCTACCGGGCGCGGCTCCCCGCCTACTTCTACCTCGCCTCGGACGGCAAGCTGCCCAGGCCGCCGCCCGGTGGCTCGATGAACACCCCGGACCGGCTCGCGACGTACTGGTTCGGCCAGCGCACGTACAAGGACGGGCTCGGCCAGGAGACCTGCCGCAACTTCATGCACATCGGGTACGCCCTCGCCGCCTCCGGCCACATCGCCGAGACCGCCTGGCAGCAGGGCGTCGACCTGTACGGGCCGACGGCCCGACGGCTGAAGGAGGCCCTGGAGTTCCACGCCCGCTACCAGCTGGGCGCCGAGGCCCCGGACTGGTTGTGCGGCGGCAAGGTCCAGCGGACCATGGGCCCGGACGTCGAGGTCCTGCTCAACCACCTCCAGAACCGGCTGCACCTGACGCTGCCCGAGACGCGGAAACTCGCCGAACAGCAGCGCCCCGGCGGCACCGACGACCTCTTCGTCGCCTGGGAGACGCTGACCCACGCGCTGAATCCGGGAACGGCCGGGTAGGACGGGCAGGTTTCCGGACGAGTTCAACAGAACGTTGAAGAATGGGGATTGAGCCGAGCGGTGGGCTGGGCATGGTCCGTAGCAATGGACACGACCCGCCGCCTCCGGCCCGACGACCGCCCGCAGCGGCCCACCGCCGCCGCCTTCTTCGACGTGGAGGGCACCCTGCTCGCCGCGCCGGACCTGGCCGGTGCCACCGGGCCGCTCGGCCGGCTGTGGCACCCCCCGGTCCTCGCGGCGCTGCACGGCCACGCGGCACTCGGCCACCTCGTCGTGCTCGTCTCGCCCGCGAGCGCCGCCGCACTCGAACCGGTCGTCCAGCACCTCGCCCCCGACGCCGTGCTCTGCTCCCGCCCGCGAGCCCCCATGATCGGCCAGGGCAAGGGGTACGCGGCGCGCGCCCTGCTGCGCGAACACGCCATCCTGGCCGCCCGCTGCTACGCGTACGCGGACGAGGCCGCGGACCTGCCGCTGCTCGCCGAGGTCGGCCACCCCGTGGTGGTCGGCGACGACCCGGTCCTGCTGCGGCACGCCCGGCGCGGCAACTGGCGCCGCCTCCCGGCCGCCGAGCCCCGGCCTAGGTGACGCGGCGTCAGGTCCGTGGATCCGTCCACCCGGGGTTGACCTGTGGCGCCGCAATTAGCCTCGCCGTAACTGCGATGGTCTTGCCACGGTGCGTGACGCGCCTTACGGTCTCATCCACACACGGATCTACGCGTGTGGATTTGGCTGGCTGACGACCCGTCGAAGGAGCAGCTCATGGCCAATGTCGTGCGCGCCGCACTGGTTCAGGCGACCTGGACCGGCGACACCGATTCCATGATCGCCAAACATGAGGAACACGCCCGCGAGGCAGCCCGGCAGGGTGCGAAGATCATCGGTTTTCAGGAGGTCTTCAACGCCCCCTACTTCTGCCAGGTGCAGGAGGCCGAGCACTACCGCTGGGCCGAACCCGTCCCGGACGGCCCGACCGTCACCCGGATGAAGGAACTCGCCCGCGAGACCGGGATGGTCATCGTCGTCCCGGTGTTCGAGATCGAGGGCGAGGGCTTCTACTACAACACCGCCGCCGTCATCGACGCCGACGGCAGCTACCTCGGCAAGTACCGCAAGCACCACATCCCCCAGGTCAAGGGCTTCTGGGAGAAGTACTACTTCAAACCGGGCAACCTCGGCTGGCCGGTCTTCGACACGGCTGTCGGCAAGGTCGGCGTATACATCTGCTACGACCGCCACTTCCCGGAGGGCTGGCGCCAACTCGGCCTGAACGGCGCGCAGTTGGTCTACAACCCGTCGGCCACCTCACGCGGCCTCTCCGCGTACCTGTGGCAGCTGGAGCAGCCCGCCTCGGCCGTCGCCAACGAGTACTTCATCGCCGCGATCAACCGGGTCGGCCGCGAGGAGTACGGCGACAACGACTTCTACGGGACGAGTTACTTCGTCGACCCGCGTGGGCAGTTCGTCGGCGAGGTCGCCAGCGACAAGGAGGAGGAACTCCTGGTCAGGGACCTCGACTTCGGTCTCATCGAGGAAGTGCGCCAGCAGTGGGCGTTCTACCGCGACCGCCGCCCCGACGCCTACGAAGGCCTGGTGAAGCCGTGACCCGCCGCCTCCACGACCGCCACCGCGCCGTCCTGCCGGACTGGCTCGCGCTCTACTACAAGCAGCCCGTCGAGATCACCCACGGCGAGGGCCGGCACGTCTGGGACGCCGACGGGAACAAGTACCTCGACTTCTTCGGCGGCATCCTCACCACGATGACCGCGCACGCCCTGCCCGAGGTCACCAAGGCCGTCGCCGAGCAGGCCGGCCGGATCATCCACACCTCGACCCTCTACCTCAACCGGCAGATGGTCGAACTCGCCGAGCGCATCGCCCAGTTGTCCGGCATCCCCGACGCCCGGGTCTTCTTCACCACCTCCGGCACCGAGGCCAACGACACCGCGCTGCTGCTCGCGACCGCGTACCGCAATTCCAACCAGATCCTCGCGATGCGCAACAGCTACCACGGCCGCTCGTTCAGCGCGGTGGGCATCACCGGCAACCACGCCTGGTCCCCGACCAGCCTCTCGCCGCTCCAGACGCTGTACGTGCACGGAGGCGTCCGCGCCCGAGGCCCGTACGCGCACCTCAGCGACAGCCAGTTCATCGAGGCCTGCGTCGCCGACCTCGAAGACCTGCTCGGCCACACCCGTAACGTGGCCGCGCTGATCGCCGAACCCATCCAGGGTGTCGGCGGCTTCACCTCGCCGCCCGACGGCCTGTACGCCGCGTTCCGCGAGGTCCTCGACCGGCACGGCATCCTGTGGATCACCGACGAGGTGCAGACCGGCTGGGGCCGCACCGGCGACCACTTCTGGGGCTGGCAGGCACACGCGCAGAGCGGCCCGCCCGACCTGCTCACCTTCGCCAAGGGCATCGGCAACGGCATGTCCATCGGAGGCGTCGTCGCCCGCGCCGAGGTCATGAACTGCCTTGACTCCAACTCCATTTCGACCTTCGGCGGCTCCCCGGTCACCATGGCGGCCGGCCTCGCCAACCTCACCTACCTCCTCGAACACGACCTCCAGGGCAACGCCCGCCGGGTCGGCGGCCTGCTCATCGAGCGGCTGCGCGCGATCGGCGCCCAGCTCCCCGTCGTCCGCGAGGTACGCGGCCGGGGCCTGATGGCCGGCATCGAACTGGTCAGGCCCGGCACCGACGAGGCCGACCCCGAAGCCGCCGCAGCCGTCCTCGAAGCCGCCCGCGAAGGCGGCCTCCTCATCGGCAAGGGCGGCGGCCACGACACCAGCGTGCTGCGCATCGCACCACCCCTCACGCTCACCGTCGCGGAGGCCGAGGAGGGCGCCGCGATCCTCGAACGCGCCCTGCGCACCGTGTAGTTCACGTAACTCAAGCACTTGTACGTGTACGAAAGGGAGCTCCACCCATGAGTACCCGCACCCTCATCCGCGGCGGTCTGGTCATCACCGCCGCCGACGAGACGCACGCCGATGTACTGATCGAGGACGGCCGGATCGCCGCCATAGCGGCACACGGCTCGGCCGTGGCCCAGGGATGGACCGCGGACCGCACCCTCGACGCCACCGGCAAGTATGTGATCCCGGGCGGCGTCGACGCCCACACCCACATGGAACTGCCCTTCGGCGGCACCTTCGCCTCCGACACCTTCGAGACCGGCACCCGCGCCGCCGCCTGGGGCGGCACCACCACCATCGTCGACTTCGCGGTGCAGTCGCGGGGCCAGGCCCTGCGGGCCGGGCTCGACGCCTGGTACGCCAAGGCGGACGGCCAGTGCGCCATCGACTACGGCTTCCACATGATCCTCTCCGACGTCGACGAGTCGTCGCTCAAGGAGATGGACCTGCTGGTCGCGGAGGGCATCACCTCCTTCAAGCTGTTCATGGCGTACCCGGGCGTCTTCTACAGCGACGACGGGCAGATCCTGCGCGCGATGCAGCGCTCCGCCGCCAACGGCGGGCTGATCATGATGCACGCCGAGAACGGCATCGCCATCGACGTCCTGGTCGAACAGGCCCTCGCGCGCGGCGAGACCGACCCCCGCTACCACGGCGAGGTCCGCAAGGCCCTCCTCGAGGCCGAGGCCACCCACCGCGCGATCCAGCTCGCCCGGGTCGCGGGCGCTCCGCTCTACGTCGTGCACGTGTCGGCCGAGGAGGCGCTCGCCGAACTGGCCGGCGCCCGCGACAAGGGGCTCCCCGTCTTCGGCGAGACCTGCCCGCAGTACCTCTTCCTGTCCACCGACAACCTCGCCGAGCCGGACTTCGAGGGTGCCAAGTACGTCTGCTCAACTCCCTTGCGCCCCAAGGAACACCAGGCCGCGCTGTGGCGGGGCCTGCGCACCAACGACCTCCAGGTGGTGTCCACCGACCACTGCCCGTTCTGCTTCACGGGACAGAAGGAGCTCGGCCGGGGCGACTTCTCCAAGATCCCCAACGGGCTGCCCGGCGTCGAGAACCGGATGGACCTGCTGCACCAGGCGGTCCTCGACGGGCACATCTCGCGCCGCCGCTGGATCGAGATCGCCTGTGCGTCCCCGGCCCGGATGTTCGGCCTCTACCCGCAGAAGGGCACCATCGCGCCGGGCACCGACGCCGACGTCGTCATCTACGATCCGCACGCCGAGCAGGTCATCTCCGCCGAGACGCACCACATGAACGTGGACTACTCGGCGTACGAGGGCAGGCGGGTCACCGGCCGCGTCGAGACGGTCCTCTCGCGGGGCGAACCCGTCATCCACGACCGGCAGTTCACCGGACGGGCCGGACACGGCTGCTACGTACCGCGCGCCACCTGTCAGTACCTCGGCTAGGAGCACCATGGACTTCGGACTCGTCCTGCAGACCGATCCGCCCGCCTCGGCCGTCGTCGGCCTGATGCGGCGCGCGGAACGCAACGGCTTCCGCTACGGCTGGACCTTCGACTCGGCGGTGCTCTGGCAGGAGCCCTTCGTGATCTACAGCCGCATCCTGGAACACACCACGAAAATGACCGTCGGCCCGATGGTCACCAACCCCGGCACCCGCACCTGGGAGGTCACCGCCTCCACCTTCGCCACCCTGAACGACATGTACGGCAACCGCACGGTCTGCGGCATCGGGCGCGGCGACTCGGCCATGCGCGTGGCGGGCCGCAAGCCCAACACGCTGGCCCGGCTCGGCGAGGCGATGGACGTCATCCGCGATCTCGCCGAGGGCCGTGAGGCCGACGTCGACGGGCAGCGCCTGAGGCTGCCCTGGGTGAAGAACGGCAAGCTGCCCGTCTGGATGGCGGCGTACGGCCCCAAGGCGCTCGCGCTCGCGGGGGAGAAGGCCGACGGCTTCATCCTCCAGCTCGCCGACCCGTTCCTCACCGAGTGGATGGTGAAGGCGGTCCGCAAGGCCGCCGCCGACGCGGGCCGCGACCCCGCCTCCATCACGATCTGCGTCGCCGCACCCGCCTACGTCGGCGACGACCTGCCGCACGCCCGCGAGCAGTGCCGCTGGTTCGGCGGCATGGTCGGCAACCACGTCGCCGACCTCGTGTCCCGCTACGGCGAACACTCCGGCCTCGTCCCCGAAGCGCTCACCGAGTACATCAAGGCGCGCCAGGGCTACGACTACAGCCACCACGGCCGTACCGGCAACCCGGACACCGCCTTCGTACCCGACGAGATCGTCGACCGCTTCTGCCTGCTCGGCCCGCCCCAGGCCCACATCGAGAAGCTGAAGGCGCTGCGGGAGCTGGGCGTCGACCAGTTCGCCCTGTACGCCATGCACGACGCCCGCGAGGCAGCCATCGACGCGTACGGCCGGCACGTCATCCCCGCCCTGCGCTGACGTACCGCCAACTTCCTCCCCCGCACGGCCCGTTCGCCCCTCACCGCCCTCCCCGAACGAATGGCCTGCCCATGACCGACACCACCGCCATACCCGCCACGGCCGGCCCCCAGGAGGGCCGGTTCGCCAACGAGGACCTGCGGCCGGTACCGCCCGAGGGGCGCACCTGGACGACGTACAACTTCGCCGCCCTGTGGGTCGGCATGGCCCACAACATCCCCTCCTGGACGCTTGCTTCCGGTCTGGTCGCGCTCGGCATGGACTGGAAGCAGGCGGTCTTCACCATCGCCCTGGCCAACCTGATCGTCCTGGTGCCGATGCTCCTGACCGGGCACGCGGGGCCCAAGTACGGGATCCCGTTTCCCATTCTTGCCCGCGCGTCCTTCGGGCTGCGCGGCGCCAACCTTCCCGCGATGATCCGGGCCGCCGTCGCCTGCTGCTGGTTCGGCATCCAGACCTGGATCGGCGGCCAGGGCATCTTCGTACTGCTCGGCAAGATCTTCGGCGGCTGGGCGGACGTGGCGTCGATCGGCGGCCGGCCCTGGACCTTGTGGCTCTGCTTCGTTCTCTTCTGGGCGCTCGAACTCGCCATCATCCACCGGGGGATGGAGACCCTGCGCCGCTTCGAGAACTGGGCGGCGCCGTTTGTGATCGTCGGCGCGCTGGTCCTGCTGGTCTGGATCGCGCACAAGGCGGGCGGCTTCGGCCCGCTCCTCGACCAGCCCTCCAAGCACGGCTGGGGGCCCGGCTTCTGGCCCGTCTTCTTCCCGTCCCTCATGGGCATGATCGGCTTCTGGGCGACGCTTTCGCTGAACATCCCGGACTTCACCCGCTTCGGCAAGGGCCAGCGGGCCCAGGTCTGGGGCCAGACGCTCGGTCTGCCCACCACCATGACAGCGTTCGCACTCCTGTCGGTCCTGGTCACCTCCGGCTCGCAGGCGGTGTACGGGGTGCCGATCTGGAGCCCGGTCGACCTGGTGGCCAAGACGGACAACGTCTTCGGCCTGCTGTTCGCGCTGCTGACGGTCCTGGTAGCGACGATTTCAGTGAATATCGCGGCAAATGTGGTGTCTCCGGCGTACGACCTGGCGAATCTCGCCCCCAAACACATCAACTTCCGCCGGGGAGCGCTCATTACGGGCGTGGTCGGCGTGCTGATCTTCCCCTGGAAGCTGACGTCGACGCCCGAGCTGTACATCTTCACCTGGCTCGGCGTGGTGGGCGGGCTGCTCGGCACGGTCGCCGGGATCCTGATCGCCGACTACTGGGTGGTGCGCCGCACGGTCCTTGACGTGGCCGACCTGTACCGGCCGGGCGGCCGCTACTGGTACACGGGCGGCTGGAACTGGCGGGCGGTGGCCGCGTTCCTGGCCGGCGGGCTGCTCGCGATCGGCGGCTCGTACTCCACGCTCGACGACAAGGGCGCCAAGGCGGGCCCGTTCCCCACGGACGGCCTGATCCCGTTCCTGAAACCGCTCGCGGACTACGGCTGGGCGGTGGGTCTCGGCTCGGCGCTGCTGCTGTACGTCGTGCTGTCGGCGGGGACGCGCCGTCAGTCCTCGGGGCCCGGCTCCCAGCCGGGCGCGTAGCCGTCGACCGCCCGCCGCCGGGCCTCGGACCGCCCGGCAGGGTTACGGCACGCGCGCCGTCCATTCCTCGCTGCTGAACTTGCTCGCCGCCAGCTCGCGGGCCCGGGCCATCTCCTCGTCGGTGACCTTGCCCTCGGACAGACCGTACCGGGAACGGAACGAAGCGATCATCCGCTCGATGACGGCCTCGCGCGGCAGCCCGGTCTGCCGCCGCAGCGGGTCGACGCGCTTCTTCGCGCTCTTGGTGCCCTTGTCGGACAGCTTCTCCTTGCCGATGCGCAGCACGTCCAGCATCTTGTCCGCGTCGATGTCGTACGCCATCGTCACGTGGTGCAGCACCGCGCCGTCGTCCGCGACCATCCGCTTCTGCGCCGCGCCCGCGATCTTGCCGGCCTCGGTCGCGATGTCATTGAGCGGCTGGTACCAGGCCTTGACGCCCATGTCGCCGAGCGCGCCCAGGACCCAGTCGTCTAGATAGGCGTAGCTGTCCGCGAAGGACAGGCCCTGCACGAGGGCGTCGGGCACGGAAAGGGAGTACGTGATCGTGTTCCCGGGCTCGATGAACATGGCGCCCCCACCGGAAATCCGGCGCACGACCGTGATGCCGTGGCGCTCGGCGCCCTCCGGGTCGACCTCGTTGCGCAGCGACTGGAAGCTGCCGATGACCACGGCGGGCGCGCCCCACTCCCACACCCGCAGGGTGGGCGGCCGGCGCCCGGCGGCGACCTCGGCGGTGATGACCTCGTCGAGTGCCATGTGCAGCGCGGGCGACTGCGGGGCCTCGTGGATCAGCTGCCAGTCGTAGTCGTTCCAGTCGGTGGCGTGGGCGAGCGCCCGGCGCACGGCGACCGCCACGCCCTCCGAGGTCAGCCCGTACATGGTGGTGCCGGGCGGCAGGGCCGCGTCGATCCGCGCCGCGAGCCCGGCCGCGTCGGTGTCGGCGGGCGCGCCTTCCAGGGCCCCGTTGATCGCCAGGATCGCCTCGTCGGGTTCGAGAAAGAAGTCCCCCGCGACCGTCACGTCCCGCAGGACCCCGTCGCGGCTGTCGAGGTCCACCACGACGAGCTTGCCGCCGGGAACCTTGTATTCACCGTGCACCGATTTGCCTCCATCTGCTCCGAGCGGGCTCAACGGTAATCGGGTGGGGGGTATTCCGGGGCGGGTGGCCTCACAGGGGCGGACAGGGAGCAGGACCCGGGCTCGATCAAGGCTGGGGCGTTCACGTCGAAGCCGTGTGGTGTTGGCCGGGGGTTCGGACGGGGCTCGCTGATTGTCAGTGGCGCGTGCTTTGCTGGACGCATGATCGACGAAGGTTTTCTCGCAGGTGACATGGCAGCGGTGGAAGAGGCGGTCCGCAAGGCGGCCGCCGCCGAGATCATGCCGCGCTTCCGGCAGCTCGCCGCGCACGAGATCGTCGAGAAGAACGGCCCGCACGACCTGGTGACCGTGGCAGACCGGCTCGCGGAGGAGCATCTGACCGCGTCCCTCACCGCGATACTTCCGGGCTCCGTCGTGGTCGGCGAGGAGGCCGTGCACGCGGACCCGGCGGTGTACGACGCGCTGCGCGGCGACGCGCCGGTGTGGATCGTCGACCCGGTGGACGGCACCCGCCAGTTCGTCCGCGGCGAAGCCGGATTCTGCACGCTGGTCGCCCTCGCCCACCGGGGCGAGCTGCTCGCGTCCTGGACGTACGCGCCGGCTCTCGACGAGATGGCCGTGGCGATACGGGGCCGGGGCGCCACCCTCAACGGCGAGCCGCTGCACGCCGGTTCACCCGACCCCGGCGCGATTCTCGAGGTCGCCACGTCCCACCCGGACTACACGACGCCCGAGCAGAAGCGGGCCCTCCTCGGCCTGCGCACCGAGGGAGTCCAGCCGCGTCCGTGCGGCTCGGCCGGTCTCGAATACCTGGCGATAGCCCGCGGCGAGCTCGACGCGCTCGCCTTCTCGTGGGAGTACGCGTGGGACCACGCGGCGGGTCTGCTCCTGGTCGCCGAGGCGGGCGGCGCCCAGACCACGATCGCGGGTGAGCCGTTCCGGATCGCTGGGGGGAACGCGCTTCCCTTCACCGCGGCCCGGGATGCCGCTACGGCGGAGCGGATGCGGGGGCTGCTGGCGGGGGAGTGAGCCGCCCGGGCCTTCCGGGGGCCCGCCCCCTGCCCGGCGGCTCTCGGCTGCGGGCCGTGCCGGGCTGGTCGCGCAGTTCCCCGCGCCCCTGAACAGGACCGTCCTGGGCGGGGTGCCCGTGCAGGCATCCCCGGCCTGTCATGGGGCCCGTGGCCCTTACGACCTTGGGGGAGTTTGAGGACGAGCGCCCTTGAGGCGCCGACGGGGTCCGGGGCGGAGCCGCGGGGCGGTCAGGACAGTGCCGCTCGTACCTCGCTCACCAGCGTCGCCGCCAGCTCCACTGCCCCGGTGTCGAGGCCGGTCAGTGCCGCTGTCGCGCGCTCGGCGAAGTCCCGCGGGGCCGCCGGAAGGGCCGCCGCCGAGGCCAGCGCTCCCTTTTCGTTCAGGAGCCAGCTCCGGTGGTGGGCGTGCAACGACTGGGCCAGGATGCCGACCGCTCGGGACAGGCAGAGCGAGACGTGCAGTGGGTCGCCCGACCCGGCCGACTTGCGGGCGACCGTCACCGAGAACTCCGCCTCCCAGGACGCCGCGACCAGTGCCTCCCGCAACGGCTCCGGATAGTCCCGTACCGCCCTCTGAAGGTCCGTCAACTCGCTCTGGGGGTCGGCCAGTACGCGACCGAGGGCGACCTCGCCGGGGTACGTGGGCGACCAGAAGCCGAGCGGGTGGCCGGGCTGCACGCCGACCTCGTACCGGCCCTCCCGGCAGTCCGCCCAGACGCGCTCCACACGGTCGAGGTCGCGCAGGATCCAGTCGACCGCGACGCCGTCGAGCGTCAGCCAGGCCCCGCCGTTCACCCAGGGCCCCCAGCCGCCGGGCCCGGCCACCTCCACCCGGGCGCCCGTGGTCTCTTCGGCCAGCCGGGCTAGGGCGGAAACGTCCAGGTCACCGCGGTAATAGAGGCCCAGGTCCCAGTCGGAGTCCGGCCGGTGCGTACCGCGGGCGCGGCTGCCGCCGAGGGCGACGGCCCGCACCCCGGGCACCTCGGTGAGCCGCTCGGCGACTGCGGAAATACGGTGGCTGAAGGCGGTGTCCGCGTGCGAGTTCACCGGCCGGACGCTACCCCGGGCGGGATTGTCGGTGCACCGGAATATCCTGGGGGTCCTGGCCGTGGCGTGAGGAGTCCGAGGTGCCGTCGATGCTCGATGCCGTCGTCGTGGGGGCGGGACCCAACGGGCTGACCGCTGCGGTCGAACTGGCCAGAAGAGGCTTGCGCGTTGAGGTCTTCGAGGCCAAGGACACCGTGGGAGGCGGCGCCAGGACCGAGGAGCTCACCCTCCCCGGCTTCCGCCACGACCCGTGTTCCGCGGTCCACCCCCTGGGCATCGGCTCGCCCGCCTTCCGGAACATGCCGCTCGACCGGTACGGCCTGCAATGGCTGCACCCCGAGCTGCCGATGGCGCACCCCTTCGACGACGGCACGGCCGCCGTCCTGTCCCGCTCGGTCTCCGAGACCGCGGCCTCCTTCGGACCGCGCGACGCCGGCACGTACCGCCGCCTGCTCGCCCCCTACCTCGGCAAGTGGGATGTCCTGGCACGGGACTTCATGTCGCTGCCGCTGACCGCGCTGCCGCGCGACCCGATCGGCCTCGCCCGGTTCGGGACGGTGGGCCTGCCGCCGTACAGCTGGCTGATGCGGCGCTTCCGGGACGACCGGGCGCGGGCCCTGATGGCCGGGCTCGTCGCCCATGTCATCGCCCCGCTCGACGGTCTGGCCACGGGCGGCGTCGGGATGCTCTTCGCGCTGGCCGCGCACGAGAACGGCTGGCCGCTGCCGCGCGGCGGCTCCCAGTCGATCTCCGACGCCCTCACCGCGTACCTGCGTGAGCTGGGCGGCGCCGTCCACACCGGGTTCGAGGTCAAGCGGCTCGACGATCTGCCGCCGGCCCGCACCTACCTCTTCGACACCTCGCCCACCGCGCTCGCCCGGATCGCCGGCCTGGGCCGCGCGTACGACGGCTACAAGTACGGCGCCGCCGTCTTCAAGATCGATTACGCCCTGGACGGGCCCGTGCCCTGGACGGCGCAGGAGCCCCGGCGCGCCGGGACCGTCCAGATCGGCCCCTCCAGCCGCGACATCGCCACCGCCCTGACCCAGGCCTCCGGCGGCACGGCTCCCGACACCCCCTTCCTGATCACGGCCCAGCCCAGCCTCGTCGACCCGTCCCGCGCGCCCGAGGGCAAGCACGTGTTCTGGGCGTACGGGCACGTCCCCAACGGGTGGGAGGGCGACTTCACGGACGCCATCGAGCGGCAGATCGAGCGGTTCGCCCCCGGCTTCCGCGACCGGATCCTCGCCCGCGCGACCGCGGGCCCGCCCCAACTCGCCGAGCGCAACGCCAACTACGTGGGCGGCGACATCGCCTGCGGCGCGGCCCGCGGCATCCAGCTGCTGCTCCGCCCGAAGATCTCCCTGTTCCCGTACGCGACCCGCCACCCGTCGGTGTTCCTGTGCTCGTCGGCGGCGTGGCCGGGCCCGGGGGTGCACGGCATGTCGGGCCACAATGCGGCGAAGGCGGTATGGCGAGCGCTGCGGAAGGCCGACCAGCGATGACAATGGCTGGGGCGGCGGCCGTGCTGATGCGTGGCCACCGCACGCCGCCGCCCGTGTACCGAACCCTGCGGAAGGCCGACCAGCGATGACATCGACCCGGGCCGAGATCGTCCTCGTACGCGGTGACATCACCGAGCAGACCGTGGACGTCATCGTCAACGCAGCCAACTCCTCACTCCTCGGCGGCGGCGGGGTTGACGGCGCGATCCACCGGCGCGGCGGCCCCGCCATCCTGGACGACTGCCGCAAGCTCCGGGCCTCGCGGTACGGCAAAGGCCTGGCGACCGGGCAGGCGGTCGCCACCACGGCCGGGCGACTGCACGCCGGCCATGTGATCCACACCGTGGGCCCGGTCTGGTCGAAGACCGAGGACCGGAGCGCGCTGCTCGCCTCCTGCTACGAGCAGTCCCTCGCGCTCGCGAAAGAGCTGGGCGCCGAGACCATCGCCTTCCCGGCGATCTCGACGGGCATCTACGGCTGGCCGATCGGCAACGGGGCCGAGATCGCGATCCGCGTGGCCCGCGAGCACGGTGGCGCTCCGCTGCGCGAGATCCGTTTCGTGCTGTTCGACGAGACGGCGTACCAGGCGTTTGCGCAGGTCCTGGGCGGCTGAGAGGCCGAGCTCGGCAGAGCCGCCGCGCCGACTTCCGATGTGACCGGATCCGCTCAGGGAGCTGAGCCCGACCGCGCGATATCGGCCACCTCGCCCACCGGGTTCTTGTGAGCCCGCCGCTGTCACGCCCCCACGAACCGGCTTGATCAAAGCACCGTATGTCGTTGTATCCCGGTCGAGTTGATCGCTGCGCTCCGGTGGCAGGGCGCCGAGGTGGGCCGCAGAAGCCCTGCCGCCCCGCTGGCGGAAATGCGTCGACATGTCGTCACTCGTTTCGACCAACATCATTACCCGCTGGTTCACTTGCCCGGCAGGAGCCTCTCGCCACCCGATCGGGTGAATCCGTGGGCTCCTTCTTTGGCGCATGCGCCCCGACGGAAGGGACCAGGATGTCGACCGCTGCGTACCGGCAACAGCCCGAGCAGCCGACGGGCCGGGCACAGCTCAGCCTGGGGATCGCCGCCGCGCGGAACCTGGCGACCACCACCAAGACCGTCCCGCAGATGCAGGGCGTCAGCTCCCGGTGGCTGCTGCGCATGCTGCCCTGGGTGGAGGTGAAGGGCGGCGCGTACCGCGTCAACCGGCGCCTGGTGTACGAGGTCGGCGACGGCCGGGTCACCTTCGTCCAGGAGGGAACCGCGGTCCGGGTCGTCCCCGCTGAGCTGGGCGAACTGCCGCTCCTTCGCGGCTTCGACGACGACGAGGCGCTGCGCGCGCTCGCCGACCGGTGCCGGCAGCAGCAGTACGGTCCCGGCCAGGTGATCGCCGAACAGGGCGGGGCCGTCGACCACGTCTATCTGGTCGTGCACGGCAAGGTGGAGAAGGCCGGCACCGGACCGTACGGCGAGGCGACCCGGCGCGGCGTGCTGTCCGACGGCGGGTTCTTCGGCGGCCAGGCGGTCGCCGAGGAGCCGGGGGAGTGGGAGTTCACGGCACGCGCGATGACGGCGTGCACGGTGCTGGCCCTGCCCCGGGCCGCGTACGAGGAAGTGGCCGGGCGGAACGAGCAGTTGCGGGACCACGTCCGTCGGCGCCAGGACGAGAAGGCAAGGCCGCAGAACAAGAAGGGCGAGGCGAACATAGCCCTCGCCTCCGGCCACACCGGCGAGCCGGTCCTTCCGGGAACCTTCGTCGACTACGAACTGACGCCCCGCGAATACGAGTTGAGCGTGGCCCAGACGATCCTGCGGGTGCACAGCCGGGTCGCCGACCTGTACAACGACCCGATGGACCAGGTCGAGCAGCAACTGCGGCTGACCATCGAGGCGCTGCGGGAGCGGCAGGAGTCGGAGCTCGTCAACAACCCCGAGTTCGGGCTGCTGCACAACGCCGACCACAGCCAGCGCATCTCCACCCACTCCGGCCCGCCCACCCCGGACGACATGGACGAGCTGCTCAGCATGCGGCGCGGCACCAAGGCGTTCTTCGCGCATCCCCGCGCCATCTCCGCGTTCGCCCGCGAATGCAACAAGCGGGGCCTCTCGTTCGACAGTGCCGATGTGGGCGGCCACGCCGTTCCCGCCTGGCGGGGCGTGCCGATCCTGCCCTGCGGCAAGATCCCCGTCTCCGACGAGGGAACCTCCGCCATCCTCGCGATGCGCCTGGGCGAGGCCGAGGAAGGGGTGGTCGGCCTGCGCCAGACCGGTATCCCCGACGAGTACGAGCCGGGCCTCAACGTGCGGTTCATGGGCATCAACGACCAGGCCCTGATCTCCTACCTGGTCAGCACGTACTACTCGGCCGCGGTCCTCGTGCCCGACGCGCTGGGTGTCCTCGAAAGCGTCGAGGTCTTCCACAGCCCGTCCTGACGACAGGCCGTCCTGACGACAGGCCGCCCTGATGCAGCGTCAGCCCGTACCGGGAAGGCGCAGCCGCCCTGACGAAGACGTCGACCAGCGCGAACGGAGAGCAGAACCCGTGTCACAGCTGTCCCGGATGACCGCGCCCACGGCCCGCCACCACACGGCGCGGCTCGTGGCCGGGCTCCTCGGCCATCGCCAGGAACACGCCGCTCCGAAGGTGCTGCCCGCAACCGCCCCGCGCCCGGCGGGCACCGCGACACCCCTGCCCACGGGGCCGACCGGTCTCGGCACGTCCGCCGCCCGCATCGCCGCGAAGAAGGCGGCCGCCGGCAGCGCGGAAGCGCGCGCCACCGGAGTCCCCGAGCTGTACTGCCCGCCCGCGATGCGGGACGACCCGGCGCTCGGCCAGGAGGTGAACGACCGCCTGGTGAGCTGGGCCGAAGAGGCCGGCCTCTATGCCGGACGGCTCGACCGCGTACGCGCGGCGGACTTCGGACGGCTCATGATGCTGGCCCACCCCGACACCGACGACCCGGACCGGCTCCTCGCCGCCGCCCGGTGCGCGCTGGCGGAGTGGGCCACGGACGACTACTACTGCGACGACGAGACCATGGGGTCCCGGACCGAACTCCTCGGCTCGCAGCTCGGTCTCGCCCACGCGGCCCTCGACCCCGCCCACCTCCCGGCCCGTTACGCGTCCGGGTGGGAAGCGGACCTGGGCGCCGACCCCGTACGGGTCGCCCTGCGCTCGGCGCTCCACCACCTGGCCGGATATGCCGACTCCGCCCAGCTGGCCCGGCTCCGGCACGAGGTCGCCGTCCTGTTCGTCGGCTACGGACAGGAGGGTTCCTGGCGCTCCCGGGGCCACATGCCCACCGTCCGCGAATATCTGGCGCACCGTCAGATCAACAGCTTCCTGCCGTGCATCGCCCTGGTCGATGTGGTGAGCGGCCATCCGCTGACGGCCTCCGAGTACGCCGATCCCCGGGTCCGCCGCGCCGTGACGATGGCGGGCACGGCCGGCACGCTCGTCAACGACCTGTACTCGATGACCAAGGAACACCAGTCCTCGGGCGTGGAGTTCAACCTGCCGACCGTGATCGCCGAGGAAGAGCGGTGCTCGCCGGGCGAGGCGGTGGAGCGGAGCGTGGAGATCCACGACGAGCTGGTGCGCACCTACGAGACGGAGGCCGCGGCCCTCGCCGTCACCGGATCGCCCCAGCTGCGCCACTTCCTCGCGGGGGTGTGGGCCTGGCTCGGCGGCAACCGCGAATGGCACAGCGGCAGCCTCCGCTACAACGACGCCTGAGCCCCCCTCCACCTCGTCGCCACCCTCCGCGGCCACCCGACTCTTGTCCCCCCGCGGTACGACCGCACCCAAGTAAGGAGCCTCCATGACCACCACCCCAGCCCCCGCCGGCGTGCTGCGCACCGCCTACCAGAAGGCCGTCGCGGAGTACTGGAACAACGAGCAGGACCCGGTCAACCTGCGCCTGGGCGATGTCGACGGCCTCTACCACCACCACTACGGGCTCGGCGAGTACGACCCCTCCGTCCTGGAGGGCCCGCAGGAGACCCGCGACGCTCGCATCGTCGAGGAGCTGCACCGCCTGGAGTCGGCGCAGGCCGACGTCCTCCTCGACCACCTCGGCCCCGTCGCCCCCGGCCAGCGCCTCCTGGACGCCGGATGCGGCCGGGGCGGCAGCAGCATCATGGCCAACGCGCGCTTCGGCTGCCAGGTCGACGGCGTCTCCATCTCCCAGTCCCAGGTCGACTTCGCCAACGGCCAGGCCCGCAAGCGAGGCGTGGACGGCAAGGTGCGCTACCACTTCGGCAACATGCTCGACACGGGCTTCCCGACCGGCGCCTTCCAGGGGATCTGGAACAACGAGTCCACCATGTACGTGGATCTCTTCGAGCTCTTCTCCGAGCACGCCCGCCAGCTGGCCTTCGGCGGCCGCTACGTCGTCATCACGGGCTGCTACAACGACGTCACCGGCGGCCGCTCCAAGGCGGTCAGCCGCATCGACGAGCACTACACCTGCAACATCCACCCCCGCAGCGCCTACTTCAAGGCGATGGCCGCCAACGGTCTCGTTCCGATCAACGTCGTCGACCTCACCGCCGACGCAATCCCGTACTGGGAGCTGCGTGCCCAGTCCTCCCTGGCCACCGGCGTAGAGGACCCCTTCCTGACGGCGTACCGCGAGGGCAGCTTCCACTACCTGCTGATCGCCGCCGACCGCATCTGATCCAGCGGCGCGGGCGACCGGGGGCTTCCCCCGCCCCTGGCCCCGCGAGGTCGATGTCGGATTTTCGCCAGCCGGGGCGGGGGGCCGTGCCCGATGCTTGACACATGCCCACCGTCGCTCCCGCCCCGATGCACACCGACACCGAGCGCTGCGTACGCGCCGTCCAGTCCAAGGACGCGCGCTTCGACGGCTGGTTCTTCACCGCCGTCCTGACCACCCGCATCTACTGTCGGCCCAGCTGCCCGGTCGTGCCGCCGAAGGTCGAGAACATGACCTTCTACCCCAGCGCGGCCGCCTGCCAGCAGGCCGGATTCCGGGCCTGCAAGCGGTGCCGCCCCGACACCACGCCCGGCTCGCCGGAGTGGAACGCCCGCGCCGACACCGTCGCCCGCGCCATGCGCCTCATCCGGGACGGAGTCGTGGACCGCGAAGGCGTCCCCGGGCTCGCGGCCCGGCTCGGCTACAGCGCCCGCCAGATCGAGCGCCAGCTGCTCGCCGAGCTCGGCGCGGGCCCCCTCGCCCTGGCCCGCGCCCAGCGCGCCCAGACCGCGCGGCTGCTCATCGAGACGACCCCGCTGCCGATGGCCGAGGTCGCCTTCGCCGCCGGGTTCTCCTCGATCCGCACCTTCAACGACACCGTCCGCGAGGTGTTCGCGCTGGCCCCGACCGAGCTGCGGGCCCGCGCCGCGCGAGGCATCGCCCGCCAGACACCGGGCGCGATCACCCTGAGGCTGCCCTTCCGCGCCCCGCTCACCCCGGACAACCTCTTCGGCCACCTCGCCGCGACGGGCGTGCCCGGCGTCGAGGAGTGGCGCGACGGCTCGTTCCGCCGCACGCTGTCCCTGCCGTACGGGCACGGCATCGCGGAGCTCACCCCGCAGCCCGAGCACATCGGATGCGTGCTGCACCTCACCGACCTGCGCGACCTCACCATCGCCATCAGCCGCTGCCGCTGGATGCTCGACCTGGACGCCGACCCCGTCGCCGTGGACGACCGCCTGCGCACCGATCCGCTGCTCGCGCCGCTGGTCGACAAGGCGCCGGGGCGCCGGGTGCCGCGTACGGTCGACGCCGCGGAATTCGCGGTGCGGGCGGTGCTCGGCCAGCAGGTATCGACGGCCGCCGCCCGCACCCACGCGGCGCGTCTCGTCGTCGCCCACGGCCAGGCCGTCGACGACCCGGCGGGCGGTCTCACCCACCTCTTCCCGACGCCGGCCCGGCTGGCGGAGATCGACCCGGAGACGCTGGCCCTGCCGCGCAGCCGCCGCACCACCCTCACCACGCTGGTGGCCGCGCTCGCCGACGGCACCCTCAAACTCGGCATCGACAGCGACTGGGACCTGGCCAGGGCCCAGCTCATGGAGCTGCCAGGCTTCGGGCCCTGGACCGTCGAGGCGATCGCGATGCGGGCCCTCGGCGACCCGGACGCCTTCCTGCCCACCGACCTCGGCATGCGCCGCGCCGCCCAGAACCTGGGCCTGCCCTCCACCCCCGCCGCCCTCACTGCGCGCGCCGCCGCCTGGCGACCCTGGCGGTCCTACGCCGTCCAGTACCTCTGGGCGACGGAAGCCCATGCCATCAACCACCTTCCCGCCTGAGGGAGTTCAGCCGTGCACACCACCCACACCGTCATCGACAGTCCCTACGGCCCGCTCACCCTGGTCGCCACGGACGGCGTCCTCAGCCACCTCTACATGGAAGGCCAGCGCCACCGGCCCCCGCAGGAGACCTTCGGCGAGCGGGACGAGGACGGCCCGTTCCCGGAAGTCATCCGCCAACTGGCGGCGTACTTCGCCGCCGAACTGACCGAGTTCAAGCTGGACTTGAACCTCCAGGGCACCCCGTTCCAGCAGCGCGTCTGGCACCAGCTCCAGCAGATCCCGTACGGCGAGACCCGCTCCTACGGCGAGCTGGCCGAAGCCCTCGGCAACCCGAACGCGTCGCGCGCGGTGGGCCTCGCCAACGGCAAGAACCCGGTAGGCATCATCGTCCCCTGCCACCGGGTGATCGGCGCGAACGGCAGCCTGACCGGCTACGGCGGCGGACTCGACCGCAAGCAGCGGCTGCTGGCCTTCGAGCGGGGTGAGGGGGAGGACGCGCTCTTCTAGGGCGAGGTGAGGGAACGCCCTGTCGATTACCCGGGAGGTAATCGCTGTGGGCGGTCGGGGCGGCCGAGAATGTGATCACTCCGCGTCGACGCGCGGACTCCGAACGGAGGTCGGCCATGTCTTCGAGCACGCCCGCGATCACCCGCTCCGCGGTGGAGGAGCTACTGCGCCGGATCGGGGAGGGAGACGCCGAGTGTCCTCGCGGGTGCACCGGTGGCGGATCCACGGGGAGCGCTGACGTCGGGTAGTTGTGTGCGAGGCGCTGGTCACCCCCGCCCCCGTTCCTCCTTCACAGGGACAACTGACCGAGCCCCCGCAGGAGTTGGGGCAGTGCGGTGCCGATCGGCTCGCGTACGATCTCGTCGGCCAGCGCGTCGTACGGGGTCGGATCGGCGTTCACGATGATCAGCCGGGCGCCTCCGTCCGCCGCGATCCCCGCGAGGGAGGCGGCCGGCTGGACCTGGAGCGTCGTGCCGACCGCGATGAAGACCTGGCACGCCTTGGCGATCGTCATCGCCTGGGCGAGCACCTCGGGGTCGAGCCGCTCGCCGAACATGACGGTCGCCGCCTTGAGGATGCCCCCGCACACCGTACACGGCGGATCCGCCTCGCCCGCCGCCACCCGCGCCAGCGCCTCGTCCATCGAGGACCGTGCGTGGCAGCGGGTGCAGTTCACCGCCCGCGCGGTGCCGTGGAGTTCGAGGACCTTGCGCTCCGGGAAACCCGCGCGCTGCTGCAGCCCGTCGATGTTCTGAGTGATCACCCGAACCGGCACGCCGGACTTCTCGAACTCGGCGACCGCCCGGTGCGCGGCGTTCGGCTCGGCCTGGACGGCGGGGCTGTCCCGGCGCATCAGCCAGGACCGGCGCCGGATCTCCGGATCGGCCATGTAGAAGTCGTACGTCACCAGCTTCTCGGCGTCGGGATCGCGCCGCCACAGACCGTTCGGCCCGCGGTAGTCGGGGATCCCCGAATCGGTGGAGAGGCCGGCACCGGACAGAATCGCGACGAGTGGCTTGCTCATGCCGGGAGCGTAGGGGGGCTCCGGGGAAGGGAGCGAACGGATTTCGGCACGCCCCTTCCGGGCGCGGGGCCCCGCTGGGGCCACCTACCCGCCCACCCCCCACCGCACCGCGCCGACCAACCCCAGCACCACAACCGGGCACGCCCACCACCATGGCACCGCCCGCCGCACCGACGGGGCGAGCCACATCGCTGCCGATCCGGCGGCCGCGCCGATCGTGAACACACACGACAGCACGATCGCGGCGTACGCGCTGTCGTCCCACGTGCCGGACGGGCGGATGGTCAGGGCCGTCCAGCAGAAGTACGCCGCTATGAGGGTGAGCAGGGTGAGGGGGACGGCGATGAGCACGCGGAGGAGGCCGCCGTCGTCGTCCGCGGGGACAGGGGTGGTCATGGGCGCGGTGCGGTCCTTGCATCGTTCCGGAGGTTCGGAGTTTCGGAGGTTTGGACGTTCGGAGGTCCGGGAGGGGGCTTCAGGGGATCCCGCGGCGCCCCCTCCGGGAGCGGAAGGCCGCTCACACCACGCGGTGGCCGTTCTCCAGCTCCACCGTCCCGCGCCCCTCCAACAGGACGTCCAGCGCGGCCAGTACGCGGTGGCCCAGGGCGCCGGGCAGGTGGGCGAGGAGGTCTTCGCGGGGGACCAGGCGCCAGGAGAGGAGTTCCTCCTCCTGGAGCCGGATCGCCTGCAGGCGGTCCTCGTCGAGCACCCCGCCGTCGTAGACGTACGCCACGATCGGCGGGCGCGCCTTGCCGTGCGCCCAGTCCACCGCGAGCAGGCGGCCCAATCGCACGTCGAGGCCGATCTCTTCGAGGGTCTCGCGGCGGGCCGCCCCGCGCGGGGTCTCGTCGGTGTCGGACTCCACGGTGCCGCCGGGCAGCGCCCAGCCTTCGCGGTAGTTGGGCTCGACGAGCAGCACCCGGTTCTCGGCGTCCAGGAACAGCGCGGCGGCTCCGGAGAGTACGCGGGGGAGTCCGGCGATGTAGGCGGCGTAGTCGTTGTCGGCGGCTGTGGCGTTGTCGGTCGTCATGAGGTGAAGGGTAGGGGGCCTGGTCAGGGGGCTGCCTCGGCGTAGTGGGGCTCATCCCCGCTGGGCCTGCGGCGGGCCCGAACCGTCTTCACCCGTACGGGACTTGGCGGCCCGGCGCAGTCGGTAGTGCCGGGCGGCGCCCTGCTCGGTGATCGCGTCGCCGACCATCGCCCGTACCGCGTCGCCCAGACCGTGCAGGGCGCCGTGGCGGGACGGCCCCGCGCCCGGGTCCTCGCGCAGTTCCTTCACCAGGGACCAGCACAGGCCCAGCATCACCAGGACGAAGGGGAGTGCGACCAGGATCGTCGCCGTCTGGAGGGACTTGAGGCCGCCCGCGACGAGCAGGACCGCCGCGACGGCCGCCATCAGCACGCCCCACATCACCACGAGCCAGGTCGGCGGGTGGAGCGACCCCCGGCTGGTGAGCGAGCCCATCACCAGCGACGCCGAGTCGGCGCTGGTGATGAAGTACGTCATGACCAGGGCCATCGCGATGTACGAGGTGACCGTGCCGATCGGCAGCGCGTCCAGCATCGCGAAGAGCGAGGCCTCGGCGCCGTCCTTCACCGCGCCGGCGAGGTCGGCCGCGCCGGTGGAAGCGAGCCGGATCGCCGTGCCGCCCATGACGCAGAACCAGATCACCGTCGCGCCGCTGGGCACGAGCAGCACCCCGATGAGGAACTCGCGGATCGTACGGCCGCGGGAGATCCTGGCGATGAACGTGCCGACGAACGGTGCCCAGGACAGCCACCAGGCCCAGTAGAAGACCGTCCACGCGCCGAGCCACACCCGGTCCGTGAAGGCGCCGGTGCGGCTGGCCATCGGGAGCAGGTCGTGCAGATAGCCGCCGATCGAGGCCGGGATGGTGTCGAGGACGTAGACGGTCGGGCCGAGCAGGAAGACGAAGAGCATCAGCACCGCGGCGAGCACGATGTTGATGGTGGACAGCCACTTCACGCCCTTGTGCAGGCCCGAGAAGGCGGAGAGTACGAAGGCCGCCGACAGCGAGGCGATGATGACGAGCTGGGTGGTTTGGGAGTTGTTGACGTCCGAGGTGATGTCCAGGCCTTCTGCGACCTGGAGCGCGCCGAGGCCGAGGCTCGTCGCGGTGCCGAAGACGGTCGCGAAGACGGCGAGCAGATCGATGCACTTGCCGGGCCAGGCATCTGCCCGGCGTTCCCCGATGAGCGGCACGAACGCGGAGGACAGCCGGTTGCCCCGCTCCTTGCGGAACCCGGCGTAGGCGAGCGCGAGCCCCGCGATGCCGTAGATCGCCCAGGGGGTGAGCGTCCAGTGGAAGAAGGAGTACTCCAGGGCGGTGCGCGCGGCATCGCCCGTGCCGGGCTGAGCGCCGGTCGCCGGGGGCGGGCTCAGGAAATGGGTGAGCGGTTCGCCGACCCCGTAGAACATGAGGCCGATGCCCATGCCGGCGCTGAACATCATCGCGATCCAGGCCAGGTTGGTGAACTCCGGCTCGGAGTCGTCGGCGCCCAGCCTGATCCGCCCGTACCGGCTGATCGCGAGGACCACGCACAGCACCAGGAAGACGTCGGCGGCGACCACGAAGAGCCAGGCGAAGTTGTCCAGGACCCAGGCCAGCGCCGTCGAGGAGGCGCTGTCGAACGAGCTCTTGCCGAGCGCCGCCCAGCCGACCACGGCCACCACCGCGAGCACACCGATCGTGATCACGGTGTGGTCGGGGGAGGGGGCGGCGGCCGGGGGAGAACCGCCCGACGGGGCGCCGGAGCCGGAATGATCGATCGAATCCATCCTCATGTCGGCCCACTATGGTGTGGAATCTATGCATTTTGTGGGGTGGCGCGCCGTCCGTGGACCCTGGCAGCTATGGGCAGGTGCGCGCCGGGCGGATAGGGTCTGAAGCGGCGCGACTGCCTGTTCGAAAGCAAGGGATAGCAAGGTGACGGACGGCGCAGTTTTGGAGACCGCCCGCGTACTCGTGGCGGCGGACAAGTTCAAGGGCTCGCTCACGGCCGTACAGGTCGCGGAGCGGGTGACGGCCGGGCTGCGGAGGGTCGTCCCGGATCTGCGGGTGGAGACCCTGCCGGTCGCCGACGGCGGCGACGGCACGGTCGCGGCCGCGGTGGCGGCCGGATTCGAGCGCCGCGAGGTCCGGGTCACCGGCCCCGTCGGCACCCCGGTGACCGCCGCGTACGCGGTACGCGACGGTGTGGCCGTGGTCGAGATGGCGGAGGCCTCCGGGCTCCAGCACCTTCCCGAGGGCGTCTTCGCGGCGCTCACCGCCACCACGTACGGCTCCGGCGAGCTGCTGCTCGCGGCCCTCGACGCGGGCGCGCGGACCATCGTGTTCGGCGTCGGCGGCAGCGCGACGACCGACGGCGGCGCCGGCATGCTGGCCGCGCTCGGCGCCCGCTTCCTGGACGCCGCGGGCGAGCCCGTCGGCCCCGGCGGCGGCGCCCTCGCGGGCCTCGCCACGGCCGACTTCTCGGGCCTCGACGCCCGCTTCAAGGACGTGGAACTCGTCCTCGCCAGCGACGTCGACAACCCGCTGACCGGCCCGAAGGGCGCCCCCGCGGTCTACGGCCCGCAGAAGGGCGCATCGCCCGAGGACGTGGCGACCCTGGACGCGGCCCTGGCCCACTACGCCAAGGTCCTCGAAGGCGTGCTCGGCGCGAAGGCCGCCGAGGCCGCGCTCGCCCCGGGCGCCGGTGCGGCCGGCGGCATCGGCTACGGCGCCCTTGTCGCCCTCGACGCCGCGTTCCGGCCCGGCATCGAGGTCATGCTGGACGTGCTGGGCTTCGCGCCCGCGCTGGCCCGGGCCACCCTGGTGATCACCGGCGAGGGCTCGCTCGACGAGCAGACCCTGCACGGCAAGGCCCCGGCGGGCGTCGCCGCGGCGGCCCGTGCGGCCGGTATCGAGGTCGTCGCGGTGTGCGGCCGCCTCCTGCTCCAGCCGGGGCAGCTCGGCGAGGCGGGCATCCGCCGCGCCTACGCGCTGACCGAGCTGGAGCCGGACCCGCCCCGGTGCATGGCCAACGCGGGTCCCCTCCTGGAGCAGGTCGCCCAGAACATCGCGCGCGACTTCCTGCGGTAGCCCGTCGTACGAGAACGGCCCCCGTCGCACATCGCGGCGGGGGCCGTTCTGTCGTTCCCCGAAGCCGTGCGGGAGCCACGCGCATGCACGTCTCCATCCCATATGAGACACTGGTGTCTCATTCGATACTGGAGTGTGTCATGACGCCGCCCCTCGACCCCCGGCGCTGGGTCGTCCTCGCGATCCTTTCCGGCAGCCTGCTGCTGATCGCCATGGACACCACGATCCTGAACGTCGCCTTCCCCTCGCTGGTCAGCGACCTGCAGCCCAGCTCCGTGCAGCAGCTGTGGATCATCGACGTCTACGCGCTCGCGCTCTCCGGACTGCTGGTTACGGCCGGTGCGCTCGGCGATCGCTGGGGGCGCAAGCGGCTGCTGCTCGCCGGTTTCGCGATCTTCGCGCTCGCCTCGCTGATGGCGGTCTTCGCGACCGAGGCCTGGCAGGTCATCGCCGCCCGGGCGCTCCTCGGCGTCGGCGGCGCGGCGATCATGCCGTCGACCCTGTCGATCCTGCGCGATGTCTTCACCGACGCCCGCGAACGCGCCCTCGCGTACGCCGTGTGGGCCGCCGTCTTCGGTGGCGGCATGGCGCTCGGGCCGGTGGTCGGCGGGCTGCTCGTCGAGCAGAACGGCTGGCAGTCCGCGTTCCTGATCAACATCCCGGTCGCCCTGGTGATCATCGCGTTCGGCGCCTGGATGCTGCCCGAGTCCCGACAGCCGCGGGAGGGCCGCTGGGACTGGTGGGGCGTGGGCCAGTCCATCGTCGGCATGCTCGCTCTGGCCGGCGGCATCAAGCAGCTCGGCAAGGGCGGTCCCACCGACCCCATCGCCTGGACGCTTCTCGTGGTGGCCGCCGTCGCGCTGACCGTCTTCGTCCGCCGCCAGCTGCGGCTGCCCCAGCCGCTGCTGCACGTGAGGCTGTTCACCAACCGCTCGTTCAGCATCGCCGCCGCATCGATCTTCCTCGGGATGATCGCGCTCGGCTCGGCGCTGTTCCTGGTGACCCAGTGGTTCCAGTACGGCCAGGGCTACAGCCCGCTGGAGGCCGGCATCCGGCTGCTGCCCGCGCCGCTCGGTCTGGTCGTCACCTCGCTTGTGACCCCGGTCCTGATGCACCGGCTGCCGATCCGGCACGTCATCGGCGGCGGGCTGCTCCTGATGACCGCGGGCCTCGCGCTGCCGTGGCTGTTCCAGCAGTCCGGGCCGCTGGCCTACCCCGGGATCGCCGTGGCGCTCGGCGTGCTCGGCTGCGGTGTCGGCGTCGCGACCACGGCCGCGTCGGTGACCCTGATGGCCTCCACCCCGAAGGAGCACGTCAGCGGGGCGGCAGCCGTCGAGGAGACCTGCTACGAACTGGGCGCGGCCATGGGCGTCGCCATCCTCGGCAGCGTCGCGGCGACCCTGTACCGGACGCATCTGCCGGAGCTCGACCTTGACGGGGCCGCCACGGCGTCCGTACGGGACTCGGTCGGCGAGGCGGCCCATGTGGCCGGGGAGATCGGCGGACCGGCCGGGGCGCTGCTCCTGGAGAAGGCGTCCTCGGCGTTCACCTCGGGCATGACACCGACGTTCCTGCTCGCAGCGGCCCTGCCGCTGGCCGCGGCCGCGCTGGCCTGGGCGAAGATCCCGGTCGACCTCCGCCCCACGGAAAACGCCCACTGACCCCCGCCGCCTCGCCCCGCCCCGGGCCCCGAGCACCCCGGGCGCGGGCCGGGCAGGCCCGTTTCTCGCACAGTTCCCCGCGCCCTCACCCCCCGGTCGGGTGCGGGCCGTGGTCGCTTTTCGCGCAGTTCCCCGCGCCCCTGAGACCCGCCTTCGTCCGCGGGCTCAACTCGCGTCTCGCGCAGTTCCCCGCGCCCTTGACGGGACTCGTGCCGAGCGGATCGCGCAGTCCCCCGCGCCCCTGAAACCCGCCTGCGTCCGCGGGCCGTACTTGCGTCTCGCGCAGTTCCCCGCGCCCCTTGGCCGCGCCGGTGCTGGGGCGCCTACAGCCCGTCCGGCGTTTGAGGACGAGCGCCCTCAAGGCGCGATCGGGGGTGTGGGGGCGGAGCCCCCGCCGGTTCCGGACGGGAGGCACACCCCGCAGCCGAACACCCAGCACGCCCCCGCGGACGCGGAAAGGCATACGGAAAGGGGCCCCGGGTTCAAGAACCCGGGGCCCCTTTCCAGCACCGTGAGGAACTACGGCAGCTGCGCCGCACGCGCCTCGCGGCGGTTGTCGCGGAAGGTGTTCACCCGGCGGGCCGTCGCGAAGAGGGGGATCGTGGCGGCCAGGACGATCTGCAGCGCACAGCCGGTCTGGAGCAGCATCTGACCGCCCGGAGCGTCGAACGCCCACGCCGCGAGCAGACCCATCGCACCGATGATCCAGCTGAGCATCGCCACCGCGAGGATGCCCCGCGGCTTGGGGTACTCGACCCGGCTCACCATCAGCCAGGCGACTCCTATGACGGCGAGCAGCGTCGGGACGAACGGCAGCTCCAGCAGGACGATCGAGACGACCGTCAGGGCGCCGAAGGGGCTCGGCATGCCCTGGAACATGCCGTCCTTCATCGTCACGCAACTGAAGCGCGCGAGTCTCAGCACCACGGCGAGCAGCACCGTGATCGCGGCGACCGCGGCGACCCGCTGGTGGGCGTCGTCCGCGACCATGCCGTACACGAGCACGAAGTAGGCCGGGGCGAGCCCGAAGCTGATCAGGTCGGACAGGTTGTCCAGCTCGGCACCCATCGGGGAGCTGCGCAGCTTGCGGGCGACCAGACCGTCACACAGGTCGAAGATCGCCGCGAGCAGCATCAGGATCACGGCGGTCGCGGCGGAGTGCCGCGCCATGCCGGTCTCCTGGCTGCCGGAGAGGTGCGGGATGAGGATGCCCGTGGTGGTGAAGTACACCGCCATGAATCCGCACGTGGCGTTGCCGAGCGTGAGCGTGTCCGCTATCGACAGGCGCAGTGACAGCGGCATCTCCTCGACGTCGTCCTCGGACTCCGTCTCGGGGACCCAGCCGGCCTGCGTCTCGGGATCAATCACGGTCAATTCGAGTCACCCCCGCCGTGGTGGCCTGCCCGACCTCGACCGCGACCTCGACACCCTCGGGGAGGTAGATGTCGACCCGCGAGCCGAAGCGGATCAGGCCGATGCGCTCGCCCTGCTCCACCTTGGTGCCCTGGGGGACGTACGGCACGATGCGCCGCGCGACCGCGCCGGCGATCTGCACCATCTCGATGTCGCCGAGCTCGGTGTCGAAGTGCCAGACAACGCGCTCGTTGTTCTCGCTCTCCTTGTTGAACGCCGGAACGAAGCCACCGGGGATGTGCTCCACCGAGGTCACCGTGCCCGCGAGGGGCGCGCGGTTGACGTGGACGTTCAGCGGGCTCATGAAGATCGCGACGCGGGTCCGTCCGTCCTTCCACGGCATGATGCTCTGCACCACACCGTCGGCGGGGGAGATGACCCGCCCCTGCGTGATCTCACGCTCGGGGTCGCGGAAGAACCACAGCATGCCCGCCGCGAGGGCGGTGGTGGGGACGGCCACGATCGCGGCGCCCTTGGAGCGGCGCGAGCGGGCCAGGCTGAGGGCTGCGGTGGCGACGGTCGGCAGAAGCCACGGCGATGCTCCGCGAGCAAGGCGTCCCTTGAGGAAGCCGTCGCGTGGTGCAGAGGTTTGGCTGTGGGGCATGGATGACCTTCGTAGCGGATGATGCCGCGCTGGCAACGGGGGACGGCGGCAGGTTTACCGGCGATGGTATCGGTTGCGAGCCGCAACTGGGCAAGCCAGAAGCCGAGTCGGCGGCCGGAAGACGATGACAGGGTGTGATGTTCTTCGCGGCCAAACCGACTCAAAAGCGACAATCAACCCTGGAACCGGTACTCCTCAAGAAGTCGGCGGCCAATGATCATTTTCTGGATCTCGGCGGTACCTTCACCGATGAGCAGCATCGGCGCCTCGCGGTACAGGCGCTCGATCTCGTACTCCTTGGAGAAGCCGTAGCCGCCGTGGATGCGGAAGGCGTCTTCCACCACCTCCTTGCAGTACTCGGAGGCGAGGTACTTCGCCATCCCTGCTTCGAGGTCGTTTCGTTCCCCGGAGTCCTTTTTGCGTGCTGCGTTCACCATCATCGCATGGGCGGCTTCGACCTTGGTAGCCATCTCGGCGAGCTTGAACTGAATCGCCTGGTGCTGGGCGATCGGCTTGCCGAAAGTGTGCCTTTGCTGGGCATACGAGACACCGAGCTCAAATGCACGCTGAGCGACTCCGCAGCCACGGGCGGCGACATTGACGCGGCCGACCTCGACGCCGTCCATCATTTGGTAAAACCCTCGGCCGGTGACCCCGCCGAGGACCCGATTGGCCGGAATGCGCAGTCCGTCCATGACCAGTTCGGTCGTGTCGACGCCCTTGTAGCCCATCTTGTCGATCTTGCCGGGGATGGTCAGGCCGGGGCGGACCTCGCCGAAGCCCGGCTCCTTCTCCACCAGGAAGGTCGTCATCGACTTGTGGGGCGCGGTGCCCTCGGGGTGTCCTTCGTCACTCCGGCACAGAACGGCCACCAGTGATGACGTTCCGCCGTTGGTCAGCCACATCTTCTGGCCGTTCAGGACGTACTCCTCGCCGTCCTTGACGCCCTTCGACGTGATCGCCGACACGTCCGAGCCGAGCGCCGGCTCCGACATCGAGAACGCGCCGCGCACCTCGCCCAGCGCCATCCGCGGCAGGAAGGTGTCCTTCTGTTCCTGGGTGCCGTGCTGCTTGAGCATGTACGCGACGATGAAGTGCGTGTTGATGATGCCGGACACCGACATCCAGCCACGCGCTATCTCCTCGACGCACAGTGCGTAGGTGAGCAGCGACTCCCCGAGGCCGCCGTACTCCTCGGGAATCATCAGGCCGAACAGGCCCAACTCCTTGAGCCCCTCGACGATCTGCGTCGGGTACTCGTCCTTGTGCTCCAGCTGGGTCGCGACCGGAATGATCTCCTTGTCGACGAAGTCCCGCACGGTGGCCAGGATTTCCTGCTGGACGTCGGTCAGACCGGCGGTCTGCGCGAGACGGGCCATGGCTAGTTCTTCTCCCGCAACTCGGGGCGGCCGGGCTGTTCGCCGCCGCGCTCCTTGATGTACGTCTCGGTCGGCACCATCACCTTGCGGCGGAAGACGCAGACCAGAGTGCCGTCCTGCTTGTAGCCCTTGGTCTCGACGTAGACGATCCCGCGGTCGTTCTTCGACTTCGAGGGGGTCTTGTCGAGGACCGTCGTCTCGCCGTAGATCGTGTCGCCGTGGAAGGTCGGCGCCACGTGCCGCAGCGACTCGATCTCCAGGTTGGCGATCGCCTTGCCGGAGACGTCCGGCACGCTCATGCCGAGCAGGAGCGAGTAGATGTAGTTGCCCACGACGACGTTCTTGCCGAAGTCGGTCGTGTTCTCCGCATAGTTGGTGTCCATGTGGAGCGGGTGATGGTTCATGGTGAGCAGACAGAAGAGGTGGTCGTCGTACTCGGTGACCGTCTTTCCGGGCCAGTGCTTGTAGACGGCTCCGACTTCGAACTCTTCGTAGGTGCGGCCGAACTGCATGATTCTTACGCCTCCGGGGCTTCGAACGTCGTGGTGCGCTGCATGCCGGCGGCCCGGCCCTTGCCGGAGATGACCAGCGCCATCTTGCGGCTGGCCTCGTCGATCATCTCGTCGCCGAGCATCGCCGAGCCCTTCTTGCCGCCTGCCTCGGAGGTGCACCACTCGTAGGCGTCGAGGATCATCTCGGCGTGGTCGAAGTCCTCCTGCGAGGGCGAGAAGATCTCGTTCGACGCCTCGACCTGGCCCGGGTGCAGCACCCACTTGCCGTCGAAGCCGAGGGCGGCCGCACGCTTGGCCACCTCGCGGTAGCCGTCCACGTTGCGGATCTGGAGGTAGGGGCCGTCGATCGCCTGGAGGTCGTTGGCGCGCGCGGCCATCAGGATCTTCATGAGGATGTAGTGGTACGCGTCGGCGCCGTACCCGGGCGGCTGCTCGCCCACGACGAGGGACTTCATGTTGATGGAGGCCATGAAGTCGGCCGGGCCGAAGATGATCGTCTCGGTACGCGGCGAGGCCTCCGCGATCGCGTTGACGTTGTTCAGGCCGCGCGCGTTCTCGATCTGCGCCTCGATGCCGATCTTGCCGACCTCGAAGCCCATCGTCTTCTCGATCTGGGTGAGCAGCAGGTCCAGGGCCACGACCTGGTCGGCCGTCTGCACCTTCGGCAGCATGATGCAGTCGAGGTTCTGGCCGGCGCCCTCCACGACGGTGACGACGTCGCGGTACGTCCACTCGGTCGTCCAGTCGTTCACGCGCACGACTCGCGTCTTGCCCGTCCAGTCGCCCTCGTTGAGGAACTTGACGATGGTGTGCCGCGCCTCGGGCTTGGCGAGCGGGGCGCAGGCGTCCTCCAGGTCGAGGAAGACCTGGTCGGCGGGCAGGCCCTGGGCCTTCTCCAGGAAGCGGGGGTTCGACCCGGGGACCGCGAGGCAGGAGCGGCGCGGACGGAGACGGTTGACCGGGGTGACAGGGGTGCTCATGCGGGGACCTCCAACGGGTCGAGCTTGTTCGCTTTCCGGATCTCGTCGACGATACGGCCGATGATCTCCGTGATACCGAAGTCCTTAGGGGTGAAAACGGCGGCAACGCCCGCCTTGCGCAACTCCTCGGCATCCGCGGGCGGAATGATCCCGCCCGCGATCACCGGAATGTCGGGCGCGCCCGCCTCGCGCAGCCGCACCAGGACGTCCGGGACGAGTTCGGCGTGCGAGCCGGACAGGATGGACAGGCCCACACAGTGCACGTCCTCGGCGAGGGCGGCGCTCACGATCTGCTCGGGGGTCAGCCGGATGCCCTGGTAGACCACCTCGAACCCGGCGTCGCGCGCCCGCACCGCGATCTGCTCGGCGCCGTTGGAGTGCCCGTCCAGGCCCGGCTTGCCGACCAGCAGGCGCAGCCGCCCGGAGCCCAGGTCCGAGGCCGTCCGCGCCACCTTCTCGCGGACCAGAGCCAGCGGCGTGCCCTCCTCGGCGGTGACCGCGACCGGCGCGGAGGAGACGCCCGTGGGCGCCCGGAACTCGCCGAACACCTCGCGCAGCGCCTCGGACCACTCGCCGGTGGTGACCCCGGAGCGCACGCACTCCAGCGTCGCCTCCATGAGGTTCCCGGTGCCCTGGGCGGCCTCCTTCAGCTTCTCCAGCGCCTTGCAGGGCCGCGGGTGGTTGAAGGGCGGCTGGTAGCGGGTGTCGCGCCAGTTCTTGAGCGAGGCGACGACGCGGGCCTCGACGGCCGGGTCGACCGTCATGATCGCGCCGTCCAGGTCCGCGGTGAGCGGGCTCGGCTCGGTCGCCTGGTAGCAGTTGACGCCGACGATCTTCTCGTCACCGGCCTCGATGCGGGCCCGGCGCTCGGCGTGCGAGGAGACGAGCTGCGACTTGAGGTAGCCCGACTCGACGGCGGCGAGCGCCCCGCCCATCTCCTGGATGCGGTCGATCTCGGCGAGGCACTCCTCGACGAGGGTGTCCACCTTGGCCTCGATGACGTGGGACCCGGCGAAGATGTCCTCGTACTCGAGCAGATCGCTCTCGTGCGCCAGAACCTGCTGGATGCGCAGCGACCACTGCTGGTCCCAGGGGCGGGGAAGGCCCAACGCCTCGTTCCAGGCGGGGAGTTGGACCGCGCGGGCGCGGGCGTCCTTCGAGAGCGTGACGGCCAGCATTTCGAGCACGATCCGCTGGACGTTGTTCTCCGGCTGGGCCTCGGTCAGGCCGAGCGAGTTGACCTGGACGCCGTAGCGGAAGCGGCGCTGCTTGGCGTCCTCGATCCCGTACCGCTCCCGAGTGATCCTGTCCCAGATACGGCCGAAGGCGCGCATCTTGCACATCTCCTCGATGAAGCGGACGCCCGCGTTCACGAAGAAGGAGATGCGCGCCACGACATCGCCCTTGCGGTCCTCCGGGATCTGGCCCGACGCGAACACCGAGTCCAGGACGGCGATCGCGGTGGACATCGCGTACGCGATCTCCTGGACCGGGGTGGCTCCCGCCTCCTGCAGGTGGTAGCTGCAGATGTTGATCGGGTTCCACTTGGGGATGTTGTTGACGGTGTAGCAGATCATGTCGGTCGTCAGCCGCAGCGAAGGGCCCGGCGGGAAGACGTGCGTCCCGCGCGAGAGGTACTCCTTCACGATGTCGTTCTGGGTGGTGCCCTGGAGCTTGGTGATGTCCGCGCCCTGCTCCTCGGCGACCACCTGGTACATGGCGAGCAGCCACATGGCGGTGGCGTTGATCGTCATCGAGGTGTTCATCTGCTCCAGGGGGATGTCCTGGAACAGCCGCCGCATGTCACCGAGATGGGACACCGGGACCCCGACCCGGCCGACCTCGCCGCGGGCGAGGATGTGGTCGGGGTCGTATCCGGTCTGCGTCGGAAGGTCGAACGCGACCGACAGACCTGTCTGACCCTTGGCCAGGTTGTTGCGGTAGAGCTCGTTGGACGCCTCGGCGGTCGAGTGACCGGCGTACGTCCGCATGAGCCACGGCCGATCCTTCTGACGCTCTGTCATGAGTGTTTCCCGGCTCAGATGTTGCGGAAGCGGTTGATGGCGTCGATGTGCTTCTCGCGCAGCTCGGGGTCGCTGACGCCGAGGCCCTCGCGGGGGGCGAGCGCGAGCACGCCGACCTTGCCCTGGTGGAGGTTGCGGTGCACGTCGTAGGCGGCCTGCCCGGTGTCCTCCAGGGAGTACACCTTGGAGAGCGTCGGGTGGATCTTGCCCTTGGCCACCAGGCGGTTGGCCTCCCACGCCTCGCGGTAGTTGGCGAAGTGCGAGCCGATGATGCGCTTCAGGGACATCCACAGGTAGCGGTTGTCGTACTCGTGCATGTAGCCCGAGGTCGAGGCGCACGTGGTGATGGTGCCGCCCTTGCGCGTGACGTAGACGCTCGCGCCGAAGGTCTCGCGGCCGGGGTGCTCGAAGACGATGTCGATGTCCTCGCCGCCGGTGAACTCGCGGATGCGCTTGCCGAAGCGCTTCCACTCCTTCGGGTCCTGGGTCTGCTCGTCCTTCCAGAACTTGTAGCCCTCGGCGTTGCGGTCGATGACCGCCTCGGCGCCCATGGCCCGGCAGATGTCCGCCTTCTCGGGGCTGGAGACGACACAGATCGGGTTGGCGCCGCCCGCGAGCGCGAACTGCGTCGCGTAGGAGCCGAGTCCGCCGCTGGCGCCCCAGATCAGGACGTTGTCGCCCTGCTTCATGCCGGCGCCGTTGCGGGAGACCAGCTGGCGGTACGCGGTCGAGTTGACCAGACCGGGAGCGGCGGCCTCCTCCCAGCTCAGGTGCCGCGGCTTGGGCATGAGCTGGTTGGACTTGACGAGCGCGATCTCGGCGAGGCCGCCGAAGTTGGTCTCGAAGCCCCAGATGCGCTGCTCGGGGTCGAGCATCGTGTCGTTGTGGCCGTCGGAGCTCTCCAGCTCGACCGACAGGCAGTGCGCGACGACCTCGTCGCCCGGCTGCCAGGCGTTGACGCCGGGGCCGGTGCGCAGCACGACGCCCGCGAGGTCCGAGCCGATGATGTGGTACGGCAGGTCATGGCGCTTGGTGAGCTCGCTGAGCCGGCCGTAGCGCTCCAGGAAGTTGAAGGTGGAGACCGGCTCGAAGATCGAGGTCCAGACCGAGTTGTAGTTGACCGAGGAGGCCATGACGGCCACCAGGGCCTCGCCCGGGCCGAGTTCGGGGATCGGCACCTCGTCCAGGTGGATCGACTTGCGCGGGTCCTTGTCGCGGGTGCTGAGCCCGGCGAACATCTCCGCCTCGTCCTTGTGCACGGTGATCGCGCGGTACGACTCGGGGAGCGGCAGAGCGGCGAAGTCGGCGGAGGTGGACTCCGACGACTGGATCGCGTCCAGGATTTCCTTCACGGTGTTGCCTCCGGCGAAGCGCCCGACAGGGGGCGTTGAGGGTCTTCGGGGGTGGTGCTGTGGAGGTGTGCCGTCGGTTCGGCGGTGTGGTTCAGATACGGCAGCGCCTGGTGGGCGCGGGAGGGTTGCCTGTGACGCAGGCGTCCGGGCGCACTCGCCAGTGGTGGCTTGTGGGGACAGCCGGCGTACGAGGTTGCTCTGCACGCCGGCCGCCCGGACAACATCAACGTATGGCACCCGGTGCCAAGTGACAAGACACTGCGTGCCAAGAGTTTCTCTCAATTGCGGATTGACCTGCGCAGATGAGCGATGATCGATCGTTGCAGGTCAGGGCCGCGGTCCCCGCATACGCCGGTGGCCGCATCCCTGCGTGAGGGATGCGGCCACCGGGGTGTGTGAGGGCTACTTGGTTCTGAGGGCGTGCTTGATGGTCTGCATGATCTCGTCGAGCGGCGCATCCGTGCGGGCGACCGCGACCAGGACCTCGTCGCTGGTCGAGACGGAGGCGGCGGCCGGCTTCGGCTTGGCCGTGCGGCCCGCTCCTATGCCGGAGCCGAAGGTCTCCCGCACGATCGAGAAGGCGTGGTCGAGCTGGGTCTCCACATCACCCTGGCCGCCGGCCCGCAGCCAGCGGCGCAGTACGTGGTTGTGCGCGGTGACGACCGCGGACGCCGCGACCTCGGCGAGCAGCGGGTCGTCGTTCCCCGGCTGGTGGTCGTGCTCGTCGAAGTGGCCGAGCAGATAGCGGGTGAAGAGGCGCTCGTAGCGGGCGACCGAGGCGATCTCGGCCTCGCGCAGCGTCGGCACCTCGCGGGTCAGCTTGTAGCGGGCCACGGACACCGTGGGGGAGCCCGCGTACATCTTCATGACCTCTTTGATGCCCCGGCACACCGTGTCGAGCGGGTGCTCGTGCGGGGGCGCGGCGTTCAGGACCGCCTCGGCCCGCACCAGGGTGTCGTCGTGGTCGGGGAAGATCGCCTCTTCCTTGGAGCGGAAGTGGCGGAAGAAGGTGCGCCGGGCCACCCCGGCCCGGGCCGCGATCTCGTCGACGGTGGTGGCCTCGTACCCCTTCGCGGAGAACAGGTCCATCGCCGCGGCCGCCAGCTCCCGGCGCATTTTGAGCCGCTGGGCGGCCGCCCGGCTGCCCGCGGCACTTTCCGGGGCGTCGGGCACAGCGTTCGTACGGGAGGACCTGGCTGGCTGGGGCATGGACCGAACGTACTGCATATTTGCAGGAAGTCGCGCCCACGGGGGCGAGCTGCCCGGAGGTTGCAGCAGCCCGCCCCACCCTGCTTCCGGATCAGCGCCGGGCATACTCGCGGAATCCGCGGCCCGTCTTGCGGCCCAGGCAGCCGGCCGCGACGAGGTGTTCGAGCAGCGGCGCCGGCGCCAGGCCGGGGTCGCGGAACTCGGCGTGCAGCACCTTCTCGATGGCCAGCGAGACGTCCAGGCCCACCACGTCGAGCAGTTCGAACGGGCCCATCGGGTAGCCGCCGCCGAGCTTCATCGCGGCGTCGATGTCGTCCAGGGTCGCGTAGTGCTCCTGGACCATCTTGATCGCGTTGTTGAGGTACGGGAAGAGCAGCGCGTTGACGATGAACCCGGCGCGGTCGCCGCAGTCCACCGGGTGCTTGCGGATCTTCGCGGTGACCTCGCGGACGGTGGCGTGCACCTCGTCGGAGGTGAGCACCGTGCGGACCACCTCGACCAGCTTCATCGCCGGAGCCGGGTTGAAGAAGTGCATGCCGATGACGTCCTGCGGGCGCGAGGTGGCGCGGGCGCAGGCGACGACGGGCAGCGAGGACGTGGTGGTGGCGAGCACCGCGCCCGGCTTGCAGATCTTGTCCAGGGTCGCGAAGAGCTGCTGCTTGACCTCCAGGTCCTCGGCGACCGCCTCGACCGCGAGGTCCACCTCGGCGAAGGCCTCCAGGGCGCCCGCCGCCGTGATGCGGTTCAGGGTCTCCTCGCGCGCCTCGGCGGTGAGCCGGCCCTTGTCGACGGAGCGCGAAAGCGACTTGCCGATACGGGACTTGGCGGTCTCCGCCTTCTCCAGGCTGCGGGCCGCGAGCACCACGTGGTACCCGGCCTTGGCGAAGACCTCCGCGATGCCGGACGCCATGGTGCCCGAGCCGGCCACGCCGACCGAGCGGATCTCACGGCCGCCGCCCGCGCCCGCGATGGCGCTCGGCGTCTGGGCGTCGGTCGCCACGACCGAGCTGCCCTCGCCCTCGTACGTGTAGAAGCCGCGGCCCTTCTTGCGGCCGGTGAGCCCGGCCTCGGCGAGCTGGCCGAGGATCGGGGCGGGCGCGTGCAGGCGGTCCTGGGACGAGGCGTACATGGCCTCCAGGACGGTCCGCGCGGTGTCGATGCCGATCAGGTCGAGCAGTTCGAGCGGGCCCATAGGCAGGCCGCAGCCCAGCTTCATCGCGGCGTCGATGTCCTCGCGCGAGGCGTACTTCGACTCGTACATCGCGGCGGCCTGGTTCAGGTAGCCGAAGAGCAGCCCGTCGGCGACGAAGCCGGGGCGGTCGCCGACCGCGACGGGCTCCTTGCCGAGGTCGAGGGCGAGCGCGGTGACCGCGTCGACGGCCGGGGGAGCGGTGAGCACGGACGAGACGATCTCGACGAGCTTCATGGCGGGCGCCGGGTTGAAGAAGTGCAGGCCGAGCACGCGCTCGGGGTGCGCGGAGTCGGCGGCGAGCCGGGTCACCGAGAGTGCGTTGGTGCCGGTCGCCAGGATCGCGGTGGGCGCGACGATGGCGTCGAGCGCGTGGAAGACCTGGCTCTTGAGCTCGTACGACTCGGGCACGACCTCGATGACGAGCTCGGCCTCGGCCGCGGCCTGGAGGTCGGTGAAGGTACGGAACCGGGCGAGGATGTCGCTCCGCTCCTGCGGGGTGATCCGCTCGCGGGACACCGCGCGGGCCGTGGACGCTTCGAGCGAGGCCACGGCCTGGCGGGCGGCGCGCTCGCTGATGTCGATGCCGATGACCTCGCGGCCGGCGCGGGCCAGGACTTCGGCGATGCCGGTGCCCATCGTGCCGAGGCCGACCACGGCGACAGTGTTCAGGGGGATGTCCATCACGGGACTCCAGGGATGAGTGACGACTGAGAGAGGGCGCACGCGACCGGCATCAGGGGGCGCTCGGATACGCCAACGGGCGCACGGCGTGCGGGAGTTGTGTCGTGGTGCCAAGGGCCGACGGCCCTGTCCCGGGGCGCGTCGTACAGAACTGCCGAACCGACAAGCACTCGCGGCGGCTGCGTCACCAGGCCACCGGAGTCGGCGGGGGTTACCCGCTCACTTGAGGTTAACCGGCGAGTAACGAGCGCGCCAGCCCTCCGTCGCGTCCAACCGGTGTGATCTGGCTCGCGCCCGTTCTGCGGAGGACGTGTGGTTACTGGCCACTTCACCCGCTTTCCGGACTTTGCATCCGATCATCCTCGGGGTGCCAACGCCCTTGCGCCACTACCCTTTTGGGCATGGATGAGGAGTTCAGGTCGCTCGCGGACCGGGTGCGCGCCGAGACCGGGGGGTCGGCGGCGTACGAGCGGCTGATCGCCTGCGCCGACCGCGACGAGCTCGCGGCGGTGCTCACCGAGCCCGAACGCCCGCTCTGGGCGCGGGAGGTCGCGGCGTTCCGGCTCGGCGTCGCGGGGGACCGCCGGGCCTTCGAGGCGCTGATCCTGCTGCTCAACCACCGCGACCCGGAGCGCTGCGTGAGCGCCGCGTACGCGCTGGCCAGGCTCGGCGACCCGCGCACCGCGCGCGCGGCGGCGGCCCTGGCCACCAACGAACTGCGCACCGCCTACGCCCTGCACCCGGTCCGCCTGCTCACCGCGCTGCGGGCCCCGGAATCCGTACCGGCCCTGATCAAGACCCTGCGCCCGCTGCTCTCCCCGCACAGCCCGTACTGGCGCGTGGCCCAGGCCTGCATCGAGGGCCTGGGCGAGCTGGGCGACAAGCAGGCCGCCGACGTCCTGACCGAGGCCCTGGCCCACCCCCGCCTCGCCCGCTCGGCGGCGTGGGCGCTGCGCCGGATCGAGGCGGGGCGGGGCCGGGGCTAGCCCCGGCGCCCCGATCTCGCGACGGACCGGCCGGCTGGAGGCCGGGTCAGAGCAACGTCAGCTGGGTCGGCTCCGGTTGGGCCGGCTCCGGCGTGGCCGGTATGCGGCGGGCCGTGCCGCGGTGGGCCGGGCCGATGCCGAATTCCGTGGCCAGCTCGTGGACCTGGCCCGTGATCCGGCGCTGGTACCACTTCGGGGCGTACGCGCCCTCCGCGTACAGGCGCTCGTACCGCCGCACCAGATGGGGGTGGTGCTGCCCCAGCCACGCCATGAACCACTCGCGCGCGCCCGGCCGCAGGTGGAGCACCAGCGGCGTCACCGAGGTGGCGCCCGAGGCGGCGATCGCGCGGACGGTGGCGCGCAGCTGGTCGGGGTGGTCGCCGAGGAAGGGGATCACGGGGGCCATCAGGACTCCGCAGCCGATGCCGTGCTCGGTGAGCGTACGGACGGCGTCGAGACGGCGGTCCGGTGCGGGTGTGCCCGGCTCGACCGTGCGCCACAGCTCCTGGTCGAGGAAGCCGACCGAGACCGAGATGCCCACCTCGGTCACCGCGGCCGCCTCCTTGAGCAGCTCCAGATCGCGCAGGATGAGCGTGCCCTTGGTGAGGATGGAGAACGGGTTCGCGTGGTCGCGCAGGGCCTCGATGATGCCCGGCATCAGGCGGTAGCGGCCTTCGGCCCGCTGGTAGCAGTCGACGTTGGTGCCCATCGCGATGTGCGCGCCCTGCCAGCGGCGCGAGGCGAGGTGGGCCCGGAGCAGCTCCGGCGCGTTGACCTTCACCACGATCTGCGAGTCGAATCCGAGGCCGGTGTCCAGATCCAGATAGCTGTGCGTCTTGCGTGCGAAGCAGTACACGCATGCGTGCGAGCAGCCGCGATACGGGTTGACGGTCCACTCGAACGGCATCCGTGAGGCGCCCGGGACCCGGTTGACGATCGAGCGGGCCCGGACCTCGTGGAAGGTGATCCCGCGGAACTCGGGGGTGTCGAACGTCCGGGTCGTCACCGCGTCCGCGGAGAAGAGGGCGGCCGTGCGGGCCGGGCCGGACGGGGCGTCGTCATCGGCGAGATTCTCCCAGCGCATGAACGCCTCCTTTGCTCCCGTGGGCCTTGTTCGGTCACTCCCACCCCTGAATAGAACACATGTTCCCTTCTTGATCGCAACCCGGATTGTGACGTCGGACCCCGAGGTGGTTGGCTTGGCCCACCCCCCGAAACCCCGGAAACACAAGTGCTGGAGGAAGTGCCATGGCGCAGGTCGAGGCCACGACGGAGCGGATCGTCGCGGCGGATCCGGAGACCGTGTTCGACACGCTGGCCGACTACAAGGACGGACGCCCCAAGCTTCTGCCGGAGCACTTCAGCGAGTACCAGGTCTGCGAGGGCGGCGACGGCGAGGGCACCCTCGTCCACTGGAAGCTCCAGGCCACCAGCAAGCGCGTCCGCGACTGCCTCCTGGAGGTCACCGAGCCGACCGACGGACAGCTCGTCGAGAAGGACCGCAACTCCTCCATGGTCACCACCTGGACGGTCACGCCCGCGGGCGAGGGCCGCTCCAAGGTCGTCGTCAGCACCGTGTGGAACGGCGCCGGAGGCATCGGCGGATTCTTCGAAAGGACCTTTGCGCCCAAGGGACTTGGCCGCATCTACGACGCCATGCTCGCCAAACTGGCCGAAGAAGTGGAGAAGTAGCCCGCGCGACCCTCCCCTGCGGTCACCGGTTCGGGTGGATTTCCGTTCCGGCCCGTAGTGCGCCGTAGGGGCTCCCGCCAGCGCTTAAGCCCCCGGCGTGCGCCTCCCGCTCCGCTCGTCTCGGTTGCCCCGGTTGTCGCGTAATGCGAGAAATGGTCGGCGCAAGCGCGACGAGGGGAGCAGTTTCGTGGGCGGGATCACTCTGGTGAAGGACGAGCGGGCCGCCGAGCCCGCTCCGGTCCCGGCGGACCGACTCCCGGTGCAACAGGCGCCGTTGACGCCCCGCCGGGTGCGCATGGTCTTCCTCGGGCTGATGCTCACCCTGCTGCTCGCGGCGCTCGACCAGATGATCGTCGCGACCGCGCTGCCGAAGATCGTCGGCGATCTGCACGGCCTCGACAAGGTCTCCTGGGCCGTCACCGCCTACCTCCTCGCCTCCACCATCGGCCTGCCGATCTACGGCAAGCTCGGCGACCAGTTCGGCCGCAAACCCGTCTTCCAGTTCGCGATCGTCGTGTTCGTCGCCGGCTCGGCCCTGGCCGGCTGGTCGCGCACGATGGACGAGCTCATCGCCTTCCGCGCGGTCCAGGGCATCGGCGGCGGCGGGCTCATGATCGGTGTGCAGGCGATCATCGCGGACATCGTGCCGCCCCGGCAGCGCGGCCGCTTCATGGGCCTGATCGGCGCCGTCTTCGGACTCGCCTCGGTCGCCGGGCCGCTGCTCGGCGGCTTCTTCACCGACCACGCCTCCTGGCGCTGGTGCTTCTACATCAACGTGCCGTTCGGCCTGGTCACCCTGGCCGTCATCACCGCCGTACTGAAACTGCCCCGGCCTCGCGTCCGGCCCCGCCTCGACGTGCTCGGCATGCTGCTGCTCGCCGCGGCCTCGACCTGTGTGGTCCTGCTGACCAGTTGGGGCGGCACGGAGTACGCCTGGGATTCGCGGCAGATCCTCGGGCTCGCCGCGGGCGCTGCCGGAACGACCCTGCTGTTCCTCGTCGTCGAGAACTTCGCGGCCGAACCCGTCATCCCCCTGCGGCTGTTCCGCGACTCGATCTTCAACGTTTCCGGGCTCGTCGGCGCGGTCATCGGCGTCGCCCTCTTCGGCGCCGCGAGCTATCTGCCGACGTTCCTGCAGATGGTCGACGGGGCCAGCGCCACCGAGTCCGGGCTGCTCGTGCTGCCCATGATGGGCGGCATCGTCGCCGCCTCGATCGTCTCCGGCCAGCTCATCAGCCGCACCGGGCACTACAAGATCTACCCGATCCTCGGCGGCGCGGTCTCCGCCCTCGGCATGTGGCTGCTCTCCAAGCTCGGCACCGACACGCCGCGGCTCGACTACAGCATCTGGATGGCCGTGCTCGGCGCGGGCATCGGCCTCGTCATGCCGGTCCTCGTCCTGGCCGTGCAGAACGCCGTCGACCCCGCCGACCTCGGCACCGCCACCAGCGCCAACAACTACTTCCGGCAGATCGGCGGCAGCGTGGGCGCCGCCGTCTTCGGCACCCTGTTCACCAACCGCCTCGCCCACGCGCTCACCGAGCGGCTGCCGGCCGGAGTCCGCCTGCCCGACCCCGAGTCGATCACCCCGCAACTGGTGCACGCCATGCCGCCCGCGCTGCGCGACGGCTACATCCGGGCATACGCCGACGCCATGCCGCGGATCTTCCTGTACCTCGTGCCGGTGCTCGTGCTCGGCTTCGTCCTCGCATTCCTTCTCAAGGAGAAACCGCTGGTGTCCCAGAACGCCCCCGCAGCCGAGACCGCGCCCCTGCCCCACGCCCGCACCGCCAACTCCGGCTGCGCCAGCGGCGTCCCGGTCTGCGGAACGGTCCAGCACCACGACGGATCCACCGTGCCGCGCGCCGCCCTCACCCTCGTCGACGTACGGGGCCGGCAGGTCGGCCGCGGGGCCAGCGGCGCCGACGGGCGCTACGCGCTCAGCGTGCCCGGCGCCGGATCGTACGTCCTGATCGCCGCGGCCGGCGGCCACCAGCCACAGGCCGTCGCCGTGACCGTCGGCGAACGCCCCGTCGACCTCGACGTGGTGCTCGGCGGCGCCGGACGCCTCGCCGGCAGCGTCGTCACCGCCGACGGCAGCCCCGTACGGGACGCCGCCGTCACCCTCACCGATGTACGCGGCGAAGTCGTCGCCTCCACCCGCAGCGGCCGCGAAGGAGCCTATGTGATGGGCGAGTTGGTGGCGGGGGAGTACACCCTGGCCGCCAGCGCACCCGCCTTCCGGCCCGCCGCCCTGCCGGTCACCGTGCAGGCGTCCCGCGAGACCCGGCAGGACATCGAACTCGCGGGCGGGGCCGTCCTGCGCGGCACCGTGCGGGCCGGCGGCGGGCGGCCCGTGGAGGACGCGCGGGTGACGCTCCTCGACGCCGCGGGCAACGTCGTGGACACCCTCACCACGGGCCCCGACGGCACCTTCCGCTTCGTCGACCTGTCCTCCGGCGAGTACACGGTCATCGCGGCGGGCTATCCGCCGGTCGCCACGGTCCTGCAGGTCGCGGGCGGCGGACGGACCGAGCGGGATCTCCAACTCGGCCACGAGGACTGACCTTTCGTCAATGAGGGGGCCGGTTTCGCGCGGGCGTGCGCCTATTCACGGGTTGCCTCCCGCGCGGCCCCGAAATGGCCGTACGGTGGTGGTACAGCCGCCGATTCTCGCGGCGGGGAAGGAGCCTCCCACCCATGGACAGTGGTACTCCGCCGAAGCTGCCGCAGCAGTTCGCCGTGGCCGGCCGGATCCCGCTTGCCGTGATCGTCGTGGACGGCGACGGCCTCGTGTCGCACTGGTCCTCCGGTGCGCGCAGGCTGTTCGGTCCCGGCAAGGAGGACGCGGTCGGCAGGCCCGCCGCCGATCTGCTCCCCGTCTCCGGCGCGCTGGAGCAACGCTTCGACGACTACGACGTGTTCGACGAGTTCGGCCCCGGCCTCGACGGCCCGCTGACCGGACGCACCTCCTACCCCACCGCGGGCCGGGCCGCCCTCAACGAGCCCGGCCGGGAACGTACCGACGTGCTGTGGTGGGCCTACCCGCTCGTCGGACCAGGGCCCGAGCGGCTCCTGGTGCTCGCCGCGGACGCGGCCCAATTGCACCGGGAGGCCGGCGACGACGGCGGCTCCATCGAGCGGATAGCGCCCGGCTTCGCGCTGCACACCGACTTCCCCGGCTCCGACGAACTGGCCCGCAGGCTGCCCGAGATCCTGCCCAGCATGAGCGTCGGCGAGAGCTCCCGGATCGTCTCCCAGGTCCTCGAACTCGGCTATCCCGTGCTGGAGTTCAGCCAGCACGACCGTGTGCCCGTCACGCCCGACTGGGGAGTGCCCCGGCGCGCCGAACAGCGGCCCGCCCGGCGCCGCCACCCCATGGGGCCCGTGGCGCGGACGCAGCCGCCCTCGCCCGAGTTCGCCGCCGACCTCGAATACGCGGCGGTGCGCGAGCGGCTCGAATTCCTCAACGACGTCAGCGGCCGCATCGGATCCTCGCTCGACCTGTCCCGCACCATCCAGGAAGTCAGCGCCGCCGTAGTGCCGCGCTTCACCGACGTGGCGGGCACCTATCTGCGCGAGCAGGTCATCGCGGGCGAGGGCTTCCCCGACGGGCCGCCCGACGAGCGGACCCTGTGGCACCGGGTCGCCCTGGAGCACGTCGACGAGCCGGGCCGCTGGGACGACGTGGTGCCGGTCGGCGAGTCCATGCCGTTCCCCGCGCACACGCCGTTCTTCCAGTGCATGACGTCCGGCGACCCCGTCCTCGTGCCGAGGATCAGCGAGCAGATGGGCACCGCCATCGCCTCGCAGTTCGAGAAGCGCGACATCCGGCCGCTCATCAACGGACGCTCGATGCTGGTCGTTCCGCTGAAGGCGCGCAACGTGGTACTCGGCTTCATGATCCTGCTGCGGCACGCCGAGCGCGCCGAGTTCAACGACATGGACCGCGTCACCGGAGCCGAACTGGCCGCGCGCGCCGGGCTCGTGCTCGACAACGCCCGCATGTACACCTACCAGGAGAGCGTCGCCGACACCCTCCAGGACTCGATGCTGCCGCAGGTCACCCCGCGCATGGCGGGCTGCGACACAGCCACCCGCTATCTGCCCGGCACCCTGCTCGGCCGGGTCGGCGGCGACTGGTTCGACTCGATCAAACTGCCCGGCTCGCGGACCGCCCTGGTGGTCGGCGACGTCATGGGCCACGGCCTCAACTCGGCCGCGATGATGGGCCAGTTGCGTACGGCCGTGCAGACCATGGCCGCGCTCGACCTGCCGCCCGACCAGCTCCTGCGCAGCCTCGACGACCTGGCCCAGCGCCTGGGCGAGCACTACCTCGCCACCTGCCTGTACGCCGTGTACGACCCCATCAGGGGCGAGCTGCTCATGGCGAACGCGGGCCATGTGCCGCCGGTGATCGTACGGTCGGCGGACGGCCGCAGCGAGCTCCTCGAACTGCCCACCGGGGCCCCGATCGGCGTCGGCGGAGTGCCGTTCGAGACGGCCCGCATCCGGGTCGAGCCCGGCGACCGGCTCGTCATGTGCACCGACGGGCTCGTCGAGGTGCGCGGCGAGGACATAGGCGTCGGCCTCGCCACGCTCTGCGAGTTCGCCGCGCACCCGGCGGCCTCGATGGACGATGCCTGCGACACGATCATCCGCGCCCTCAACACCCGCGGCGGCCGCAAGGACGACGTGGCCCTGCTCATGGCGCGACTCAACGGCATCACCCGCGAGGACGTCGCCGAGTGGCGGCTCGACGCCGACCCGCGAGAGGTCGGCCGGGCCCGCCGCCTGGTGCGCGAACAGCTCGCGCACTGGAGCCTCTCCGACGTCGCGGAAACGGTCGAGCTCTTGGTCAGCGAGGTCGTCACCAACGGCATCCGGCACACGCACGGCCACCAGGTCGAACTCCGCCTGGTGCGGGCCGAGGCGCTCCTGTGCGAGGTGGTCGACGACGACCACACCCTGCCGACGCTGCTCAGCGCGGGCCCGCGCGACGAGGCGGGCCGGGGCCTGCGTGTGGTCAGCGCGCTCGCCCGGGAGTGGGGCACCAGCCGCACCGGCAACGGCAAGACCGTCTGGTTCGACGTGGCGCTGCCGCACACGGGGCGCCGGGCGCGCTGACACCCGGGCCGCGTGCTGGGAACTCCCGCCGGTCGAACGGCAGGTGAAGGTATGCGCCGGGTGCTTGTCCGGGTGCGCCCGGCGCGGTAGACCGATCTTGACACTGTGCGTGCAGCCTGGGGAGTCGGTCATGAGCGTGACAAGTCGGTACAAGGACGCCTGGGAGGGGTTCTGGCGCGAGGCGCCGGACGAGCAGGGCGCGGTCTTCTGGGACGCGGAACCGGCTCTCACCGCGGCCCGCCACCTGGCCCACTTCGCCGCCCGCATCGACCGCCCCGACCTGCCCCTGGTGGACCTCGGCTGCGGCAACGGCACCCAGACCCGCTATCTCGCGGCCCGCTACCCGAAGGTGACCGGCGTCGACCTCTCGCTCGCCGCCGTCGAGCACGCCCGGAGCCAGGACCCGGACGGCGAGGCCGAGTTCGAGCAGCTCGACGCCGCCGACACCAAGGCCGTCGACGAGCTGCACACCCGCCTCGGCGACGCCAACGTCTACGTACGCGGCGTCCTGCACCAGTGCGAGGCGGCCGACCGCCGGCCCGTCGCCGACGCCATCGCGACGCTGCTCGGCACGGACGGACGGGCCTTCGTGGTGGAGCTCGCCGAGGCCGCGAAGCCGGTCCTGATGGGTCTGGCCCAGAGCCCGGCGGGGCCGCCGCCCAAGCTCCGCCCGGTCTTCGCCCACGGCATCGCGCCGGGCGAGCTCTCCGACGCCGCCCTGGTGGAGCTGCTCACCACCGCGGGCCTGACCGTGCTCGCCGAGGGCGAACTCCCGCTCACCACCACGGAGTACACCGCCGACGGCCGGCGCATCGAGCTGCCGTCCAGATGGCTGGTGGCCGGCCCGGCAGGCAGCGAGGGCTCGTAGGCCCCCTGATCCCAAGGGAATTGACCGGCACTCGTCCTGCGCCACCGCCTGCGGCGCGCAGGACGAGTCAGCGCGCGGTGTCGCTGAGGGTGAAGGTGGCTCCGTCGGGGTCTTTGAGGCGGACCCAGGTGCCGGTGGCGGAGATGCCGTCGGCGAGGACCGTGGCGCCGTGGGCAAGGGCCTTCTCCGCGTGGCCGTGGGGGTCCTCGACGGCGAAGTGGGTGTGCCAGTGGGGGCGCAGGCTGGGGTCGGGGGCGGCTTCGACGGCGCCGGAGGTGAGGCGGGCGACGATGTGCCCGGCGTGGCGCAGGACGACTTCCTCGTGTTCGTACTGGACGTCGCAGCAGCCGGGCCGGTCGCAGGCCCAGTCGAGGACCTCGCCGTAGAAGATCGCCGCGTCGAAGGCGTTGCGGGTGTGCAGCCGGGTCCAGGTGGGGGCGCGGTCGCGCCAGGATTCCCAGTTCGAGAGGAGCGGGCCCTGCCAGATCCCGAAGACGGCTCCGTCCCGGTCGGCCGCCAGCGCCCCGCGCCCGGTGTGCAGGGCGACCGGCCCGACCGCGACCGTGGCGCCCCGCTCGCGGATGCGCGCCGCGGTGACGTCGGCGTCCTCGACGGCGAAGTACGGCGTCCACGCGACGGCCACCTGGAGTGACGGCGCCAGCGCTCCGATCCCGGCGACGGGAACCCCGTCCGCCAGGGCGACCCGGAACTCCTCACCGAGCGACCCGGTCCGGAACGTCCAGCCCATGGCCGCGCCGTAGAAGTCGAGCGCGGCATCCAGGTCGCGGGCCATGAGGCTCACCCAGCACGGAGCCCCGCACACGGCGGCGCTCGAGTCGGCGGCCGGCCGCGGATCCGCGGCGGTATCGGGATTACTCGGTGACGGCGTCACTGAAACCCTCGCTCTCAGGAATTTCGGCATACCGGCACATAGACCCCACCATTGTCCCGCCCTCGGCCCCCGCTCGCATGTGGAGCCGTCCAGTGCCGGTCATTGGTCGGGGTCGCAGCTCTCCCTGCGCCGCCCGATCGTGATCAGGGCGGCCATGAGGGCGTCGTGATCGTCCCGGGCCGCCACGTGGACGGCGCCCTCCTCAAGGACGGCGTGCAGCTCCGGGAGCCCGGCGGTGGCGGGCGTCGTCCGCAGGACCACACCGCTCGGCGGCGTCAGCGAGCGCAGCCCCATGAACAGGGCGGCCGGATCGCTGTCCCCGTCCATGCTGGGGTCGAGGACGGTGACGTCGGGCAGCAGGACATGCGCCTGGGCCAGGGCGAGCCGGGGGCTCGGGGTGTGCGAGATGACGCGGAAGTGGCGGTTCTGATGAATGCGCTCGCTCAGTACGGCCGCTTCCTCGTCGGTGGCTACCAGCAGGACGGTCATCACGCTTCCAGCATGGCCGCACGGGCGGGTAAGAGCCACGCGGGGCCTCCGGGGGCCGCTGCCGCGAGCGACGCGGGCCCCCGGCCGTCAGGCGTGCGCCGCCTCGGCGACGATCCGGGCCGTCTCCCGCCCGGCCCGCAGGGCATCGGCGCCGGTGGCGGGCACGCAGTGGCCGAGCCCGGGGTCGTACGAGGTCATGACGATCCCCGCGTGATCGGTGTCCGCCTCGTGCAGGCGAGCGGTCCAGGGCCGCTTCTCCAGCGCGGCGAGGAAGTCGCGGGAGTGGCGGGACTCGACCACCGTGTCCGCCGTGCCGTGGACCAGGACGACGGGCACCTCGGACGCGGCCGCCTCCGCCAGGTCGTCCAGGGGGACGGTGCCCGTGCTGCGGGCGGGGCGCCCGTACAGACCGGCGATGCCGACGACCGCCTTCGGGAGCCGGCCGTCCATGAGGTCCGGCCGCAGCGCGGTGCCGATCGCGGCGCCCGCCCCCATCGACCAGCCCGCCACCACGAGCTGCTCCGGGTCGGCGCCGAAGGAGGCGGCGTTCTCGCGCACGTACCGCAGCGACGCCACGAGGTGCGCGCGGCCGCCGTCGGGGGCGTCCGAGCGCCAGTCCGGCACGAACACGGTCGGCCCGTGCGAGGCCGTCTCCTCGGCGAGGGCGCCGACCTCGAACCGCGTGTCGGGGCCGATGCCATGCCAGAGCAGCACGGCCGGGCTGGGCGCCGGGGCGCCCTCGGGGCGGTACACGTCGAGGAGTCGGGGCGCCGACCCGTCCACCGCGGTGTACGGGACTGTGCTGATCGGCATGGCGGTCCTTGGGCTGAGTGGCGCTGAAACGACCTTCACCGTAACGCTGTTCGTACGGCGAGCGGGTCCCCGGGGTCGGCCGGGAACCCGCCGGCCGACGGTTTCAGCGCTGCGCCGCGAGGGTCTCCTCCCAGAGCGCGCGGGTGATCTCGGCGGCCGGAGCGCTGCGTGCGAGACGGTGGCGCGCCCCGGCCCACAGGTGCAGCCGTTCGGCGTCCCCGGCCCCGGCGGCCGCCGAACGCAGCGCGCGGGTCAGGTGGTGCACGTGCGGGTACGCGCTGGGGGCCGCGGCGTCGTAGGCGTCGATGAAGTGGTTGCGCAGGGCGCGGGCCGGGCGCCCGGAGAAGGCCCGGGTGACGGCCGTCGTCGTGAAGCGCGCATCGACGAGGGCGTCCTGGTGCGTACGCGAGGCGCCCGATTCCTCCGCGCGCAGATAGAGGGTGCCGAGCTGGGCCGCACACGCCCCGGCGCCCAGCACGGCGGCCACGTCCGCGCCCGTGCCGAGCCCGCCGGCGGCGATGAGTGGCAGCTGTACGCGGGCGCGCACCGAGGCCAGCAGATCGAGCAGCGGTACGTCCTGCGGTCGCGCCGCGATGTCGTGCGTGGCGCGGTGGCCGCCCGCCAACGGGCCCTGGACGCAGAGCGAGTCCACGCCGACGGCCTCCGCCGCCACGGCCTCGGCGAGCGTGGTGACCGTGGCCACGAGATGGCTGCCCGCCCGCTGCAGGGCCTCCGCGATCCCGGGCGCGGGCAGCCCGAAGGTGAAGGAGACGAGAGGCGCGGGCTCGCTCAGGAGCACCTCGATCTTCTCCTCCCATCCGTCGTCGTCGGCCCCGGTGCCGGGCAAGGGCAGCGTGAGCCCGAACCGCTCGGCCTCGCCGCGCAGTTGCTCGCGGTACGCGCCGACGGCGTCGACGGCGCTCGGATCCGGGACACCCGGCACGAAGAGATTGACGCCGAACGGCCGCGAGGTCAGCTCACGGGTGCGGACGAGCTGCTCCCGCATGCCCTGCGCGCTGCGGTATCCGGCGGCCAGGAACCCGAGGCCCCCGGCACTGTTGACGGCTGCGACCAGCTCCGGGGTGGAGGCGCCGCCCGCCATGGGCGACTGGACGATCGGAACGGCTAACTCGTCGAGGCGGAAGAACATGCGGACTGCTCCGGGGCGTTGAGGGGTGTGGGGGGTGTGGTGCGGGTGCGGTGTCTCCACGAACTATGTGATGCCTACACGCAGCTGACGGTGATGATCCGTCAGGAAAGTGTGATCCATCAGACAGCCGCAGGCCCGCGGTTGTGGGGCGGTCGGTGCCCGCCGGGCCCGCGCGGCTCCCGCCGCGAATGGCTCGAACTCGTCGCCGCCGTGCCCGGGGCAGGCCCGGTCCGGGACGGCGACGCATGCCGCGGCCCGCACGCGCGGACCCGCATCCTGGCGATCGACGAGGCACCGTACGGGCCGACCGGATACGGTGCTGCTGTGCTGATCAAGGGGGAGGACCCGGGGACGGCGCTGCTACTGGCGGCCGCTCCGGCGAACAAGGGCCGTCTCATCGACGCGGCGTCGGTCCTGCCGGGCCTGGCCGCGGTCGCCCCGGGCGTGCTGGCCGGTACCGGCGCGGCCACCGTCGTGGAGCTCGCCGACCCGGTGGACCCGCAGACCGTGCTGACCCGGATCCGCGCCGCGGCCGCGGCGCCCGGCCCGCTGTTCCTGTACCTGGCGGGCCAGTTGCACGTGGACGCCAGACAGCAGCAGATCCATGTCGCGCTCGCCCGCACCACCCAGGCGACCGTGCGCTACACCGGCCTTCCGTGGGCCTGGCTGGCGCACGAGTTCCAGGTGCGCGGGCCCGGCACGACCACGGTCGTCGTCGATCTGGCCGCCACCGCGTCGGCCTGGCAGCGGCTGCGTCAGGAGGGCCTCGCCCTCGGCCACGGCGTCCGCCTGTACGGACGGGTCACCGCACCCGCACCACGCCGGAAGATCGCCAGCCCCGACTATCTGAAGGTGTACGCCGAGGTGTGGCGCGGCGGCGCCCAGCCGTCCCTCACCGAGCTCCACGCGTACGCGGCGGACCGGGTGGGCCCCGGCGACGCGCTGTATCTGGCCATGGACGGAGTGCCCGCCGACCCCCTGCCCCAGCAGTTCGTACCGGCCGCCGCGGCCGACCCGCATCCGGCGATACTGGCCGCCGCCGGCGCGGGACGCCACGGTGAGGCGGCCTCCATGGCGGCGATGTGGGAGAGCGAGGCGCTGCGTGCGTACGGGCCGGGCTCACTTGAGGCGATCCACTGGCTGGAGGTCCGCGCCGACCTCGCCCGGCTCGCCGGGGAACCGGCCCGGTCCTGCGAGTGGTGGATGGCCTGTGCGCAGGCGCGGCTGGCCCGCGGGCAGACCACCGACGACACCGACGTGCAGGGCGCGGTCGACCGCGCGCACCACCAGTGGGAGCAGCTCCGCGACCCGGACCGCGCCCGCTCCCTCGCCCCGGCCCTGGTCACTCTGCGCCGTCAGGTGCCGGGCCTCCAGCGCGGCGCACTGGAGGCCGTGCAGCGCCGCCTGGAGCAGCTGCACGCGGTGCCGGCCACCGGGCGCTGAGCGGGTTCGGGTGAACCCAGCTGCCGACTGCCGGTCCAGCGGCCGCGGGCCGGCCCCTACTCGTACCGGTACTTCAGCGAGTCCGCCTCCGCCTGCTCGATGTCGGCGATCGTCAGCTCCGGCATCCGCAGCTGGGCCAGCGTCACCTCGGCCGAGGCGGGCTGGGCGTCCGCGGGCAGCCACTCCTGCGGCTTCCAGGCCGCGCTGCGCAGCAGCGACTTGGGGCAGTGCGGGTAGACCTCCTCGATGCCCAGGACCAGCGCACTGGCCGGCGGCTTGCCCACGGCGGTCAGCTGCGATAGCAGCTCCGGGCGGGTGGAGACACAGGCCCGGCCGTTCACCCTGAGCGTCGTGGTGCGCCCCGGGACGACGAACAGCAGTCCGGCCCGTCCGGTGGCGATGACGTTCTGCAAGGTGTCAAGACGCTTGTTGCCGGTGGCGTCGGGTATCGCCAGCGTCCGTTCGTCCAGGACGGCGACGAACCCGGCGGGGCCGCCGCGCGGGGAGACGTCACAGTTGCCCTCGGCGTCCGCGCTGGCGATCAGGACCAGGGACGAGCAGCCGATCAACCGCCGGGTCTGGTCGGTGAGTTCGGTCATCTGCTTGCGCACGGCCGCGGCGCCGGGGAGTTCGTACGTCCGGCGCAGCGCGTCCAGATCGGGCACGGCGTCGTGGCTGAGCGAGTCGAAGGTGCTGCCGGCAAGGGATGTCGTCGTCATGCCTCCGACCCTAAAGGCCGACCTGTGACCGACCTCGGTCGGCCTGCGGGGGCATGGGGCGTGGAGGCGGGCGCGCGCGTGCGACCGGCCCGCTCTCCTGTCACCCGTGGGCCCGGAAGGACGCACGGACCTGGCCGAGCCGCCGCCGGAACCGGCGCAGCCGCTCCTCCCAGCGCCCCGCAAGGCGCCCGGCCGTCCAGATGCGGCCTGCCAGGCGGGCCGCCCAGCCCGCCTGCCGGGCCCGGGCCCGGGCGCGCACCGCGCCGCGCCGCGGGGCCGGGCGGGGGCTCGCTGCTCCTGCTCTGCCCATGAACCCAGGGTGGTCCGCCCGCCCGGCCACCGCACGCCGAGCGCCCGGTGACGCGCCGCGTACCGAAGGTCAGGCGCCCCCGGTGTACGGCACGCGGCCGAGCTCGCGCGGCTCGGCGAGGGTGCCCCACTCGTCCTTGCCGAGCCGGGACAGCGGCCGCAGCCGGGTTATCTCGGGGTGGCCGTCGACCATGACGTCGTCGGAGACCACCGCGTGCACGACACGCCCGAACACGACCGTCGAGTCGCCGATCCCGAGCGTGCTGTGCAGCTCGCACTCCAGCGCCACCGGCGACAGAGCCACCCGCGGCGGCTTCACGCGCAGGCTCGGCTCGGTCGCGAGGCCCGCCTGATCGAACTCGCTGACCCCGGGCGGGAAGTTGGTCGCCGTGTCGTTGATCTGCGCATGCAGCGGCTCGGGCGCGAAGTTGACCACGAACTGCCCGGTTGCCTCGACATTGCGGAGCGAGTCCTTGCGTCCCACCGAGGTGAACTGGACGACGGGCGGCGCGACGGAGGAAATGGTGAAGAACGAGTGCGGCGCGAGGTTGGGGGTGCCGTCGCCGTCCACCGTCGACACCCAGGCGATGGGCCGCGGCACCACGGTGGCGGTGAGCAGACGGTAGAACTCGACGCGGGACATGGCGGCGGGATCGAAGTCAATACGCATGCGGCCAGTATCCATTGGCTCCTTCCGTCGCCCGGGGGAGACCGCCGGGCATGCGCCGGAGCCAGGGCGGCCACGCCCGGACGAGGTACTTCAGTCGGCCAACTCGGTTCCTGAGACGGGTGGTCGGGGAAACGCGCCGTGTGCGCGAGCGATGCGGGGACACGGCCCCGCCGGCCCCCGTACCGGGCGTCACAGGTATGGACCTCTGGTGTCCGCCCGGTCCCTGGCCTGGGTATGGGGTGACAGGTACCGTGGGGCGCCATGAAGATCCTCATCAGTGCGGACATGGAAGGCGCCACCGGAGTCACCTGGCCGGCCGATGTGCTGCCGGGAACGCCGCAGTGGGAGCGCTGCCGGGGCATGTTCACCTCGGATGTGAACGCGGCCGTGCTCGGTTTCTTCGACGGGGGCGCCGACGAGGTGCTCATCAACGAGGCGCACTGGTCCATGCGCAATCTGCTGCTGGAGCGGCTCGACGAGCGGGCCCAGATGCTCACCGGCAAGCACAAGTCGCTGTCCATGGTGGAGGGCATCCAGCACGGCGACGTCGACGGGATCGCCTTCGTCGGCTACCACACGGGCGCCGGCGCGCAGGGCGTGCTCGCCCACACCTACCTCGCCAACTCCATCACCGGGGTGTGGCTGAACGGCGCCCGCGCGAGCGAGGGGCTGCTCAACGCCCATGTCGTCGCCGAGTACGGGGTGCCGGTGGTGCTGGTCACCGGCGACGACCTCACCTGCGCCGATGCCGAGGGCTATGCGCCGGACGCCCGCAAGGTGGCCGTCAAGGACCATGTCTCGCGGTACGCGGCGGTCTGCCGCACCCCCGCGCGTACCGCCGGGGACATCAGGGCGGCGGCGAAGGAGGCCGCGGCCCTCGCGCGCAGGGCCGCGCCCGTGGACGGCGGGCCGTTCACCGTGGACATCGAGTTCGACGCCGAGCACCTCGCGGACGCGGCCACTGTGGTGCCCGGCGTGGCGCGTACGGGTGAACGGCGGGTCTCCTACACCAGTCTGACGATGTATGAGGGCATTCGCACCTTCAAGGCGGTCACGACGATCGTCTCGTCCGCGGTGGAGGAGCAATATGGCTGAGGTGGAGACAGCCGATCAGGCGGCGCTCGACGAGGTGGTGGCCTTCACCTCCGAGCTCATCCGGATCGACACCAGCAACCGGGGCGGCGGCGACTGCCGGGAGCGTCCCGCCGCCGAGTACGCCGCCGAGCGCCTCGCCGGAGCGGGCCTCGAACCTCTCATGCTGGAGCGCACCCGGGGACGTACCAACGTGGTCGCCCGGATCGAGGGCAGTGACCCCTCGGCCGACGCCCTCCTCGTGCACGGCCACCTCGACGTGGTGCCCGCCGAGGCCGACGACTGGAGCGTGCACCCCTTCTCGGGCGAGGTCCGGGACGGGGTGGTGTGGGGCCGGGGCGCCGTCGACATGAAGAACATGGACGCGATGGTCCTCGCCGTCGTACGTGCCTGGGCCCGGCACGGGGTGCGGCCCCGGCGGGACATCGTCATCGCCTACACCGCCGACGAGGAGGCCAGCGCCGTCGACGGCTCGGGCTTCCTCGCCGACCACCACCCCGAGCTGTTCGAGGGATGCACGGAGGGCATCAGCGAGTCGGGCGGCGTCACCTTCCACGCCGGGCAGGGCATGGAGATCTACCCGATCGGCGCGGGGGAGCGCGGCACCGCCTGGCTGCGGCTCACCGCGCACGGCCGCGCGGGCCACGGCTCCAAGGTGAACCACCACAACGCGGTCAGCCGGCTCGCCTCGGCCATCGCCCGCATCGGCGAGCACGAATGGCCGGTCAGGATCACCCCCACGGTCCGCGCGAGCCTCCTCGAACTCGCCGCCCTGCACGGCATCGACGCCGACCCGGACGCCGAGGGCTTCGACGCCGACGAACTGCTCGGCAAGCTCGGCCCGGCCGCCGCCCTGGTCGAGCCGGTGATCCGCAACAGCGCCAACCCGACGATGCTGGAGGCCGGTTACAAGGTCAACGTCATCCCGGGGCACGCCACCGCCTATGTCGACGGGCGCATCGTGCCGGGCGGCGAGGCCGAGTTCCGTACCACGATGGACGGTCTGACCGGGCCCGACGTCGACTGGGACTTCCACCACGGCGAGGTCGCGCTCCAGGCGCCGTTCGACTCACCGACGTACCTCAAACTGAAGGCCGCCGTCGAGCGGTTTGCGCCGGAAGGCCATGTGGTGCCGTACTGCATGTCGGGCGGTACCGACGCCAAGCAGTTCTCGCGGCTCGGCATCACCGGCTACGGCTTCGCCCCGCTGCGGATGCCGGCGGGGCTCGACTACCAGGCGCTGTTCCACGGCGTCGACGAACGGGTGCCCGTGGACGCGCTGCACTTCGGCGTCCGGGTCCTCGACCACTACCTGCGGTCCGCATAGCCCCCGAGGGAGAGTTGCCACGATGGTGCCCACCGCGCCCTACGGAAGCTGGCCGTCGCCGATCGACGCGGCCCTCGCCGCCGCCCACGACGGCTACCCCGACTACGTCGGGGTGGTCGGCGACGACCTGTGGTGGACGGAGGCGCGCCCCGCCGAGGGCGGCAGGCGGGTCCTGGTGCGCCGCCGCCCCGAGGGCGAGGCACAGCAGGTCCTGCCCGAACCGTGGAACGTGCGCAGCCGGGTCATGGAGTACGGCGGCCGCCCCTGGGACGGCGCCGACCGCGCGGCAAAGGGCCCGCTCGTCGTCTTCGTGCACTTCGACGACCAGCGCCTCTACGCGTACGAGCCGAACGCGACCGCCGCGCCCAGGCCGCTCACCCCGCTGTCCCCGGTCGGCGGGGGCCTGCGCTGGGTCGACCCCCGGATCGACCTCGACCGGGGCGAGGTGTGGTGCGTCCTGGAGGAGTTCACCGGCGAGGGACCCACCGACGTACGGCGTGTGATCGCCGCCGTGCCGCTGGACGGATCGGCGGCCGAACACCGGGGATCCGTAAGGGAGTTGAGCGACGGGCGGCACCGCTTCGTCACCGGGCCGCGGCTCTCGCCCGACGGACGGCGGGCCGCGTGGATCGGCTGGGACCACCCCCGGATGCCGTGGGACGGCACCGAGCTCGTCCTCGCCGACGTCGGCGAGGACGGCGCCTTGCGCCGGGCCCGCACGCTCGCGGGCGGCCCCGAGGAATCCATCGCGCAGGCCGACTGGGCCGCCGACGGGCAGCTTCTCTTCGCCTCCGACCGCAGCGGCTGGTGGAACCTGTACCGCGCGGAGCCCGGGACGGGGGAGGCGGTCGCGCTCTGCCCCCGCGAGGAGGAGTTCGCGGGACCGCTCTGGCAGGTCGGGCGGCGCTGGTTCCAGCCCCTGGACAGCGGCCTCGTCGCCGTCGTGCACGGCCGGGGCGCCACCACGCTCGGCATACTCGACCCCGAGAGCGGCGAGCTCGTCGACGCCGCGGGTCCCTGGACCCAGTGGAACCCGACGCTCGCCGCCCATGGCAGCCGCGTCGTGGGCGTCGCCGCGAGCCCGCGCACCGCCTACGAACTCGTCGAACTCGACACCGCCACCGGCCGTGCCCGAGTGATCGGCTGCGGCCACGACGACGCGGTCGACCCCGCGTACTACCCCGAGCCGCTGATCCGCACCTACACCGGACCCGGCGGCCGGGACATCCACGCCCACGTCTACCCGCCGCACAGCCCCGACCGGATCGCCCCCGCCGACGAACTGCCGCCCTATGTGATCTGGGCCCACGGAGGCCCCACCAGCAATGTGTCCCTCGTGCTCGACCTGGAGACCGCCTACTTCACCTCGCGCGGCATCGGCGTCGTCAAGGTCGACTACGGGGGCTCCACGGGGTATGGGCGCGCCTACCGCAACCGGCTGCGCGAACAGTGGGGCGTCGTCGACGTCGAGGACTGCGCCGCCGTGGCCCGCGCCCTGGCCGACGAGGGCACCGCCGACCCGCGCCGCCTCGCGATCCGCGGCGGCAGCGCGGGCGGCTGGACCACGGCCGCCTCTCTCGCCGCGACCGACGTGTACGCCTGCGGCACGGTCAGCTACCCCGTCCTCGACCTCGCGGCCTGGCTCGACGTCACCCACGACTTCGAATCGCAGTACCTGGAAAGCCTCGTCGGCCCCTACGCCGAACTGCCCGGCCGCTACCGCGAACGCTCGCCCGCCCAGCACGCCGACGGCATCACCGCCCCGTTCCTGCTGCTCCAGGGCCTGGACGACGCGATCTGCCCGCCCGCGCAGTGCGAGCACCTCCTGGAGAAGATGACCGGCCGCGGCATCCCGCACGCCTACCTCACCTTCGAGGGCGAGGGCCACGGCTTCCGCCGCGCCGACACGATGATCCGCGCCCTGGAGGCCGAGTTCTCGCTGTACGCCCAGGTGTTCGCGATCGACCGCACCGACATCCCCCTCCTGGAGCTCACCAAGTGACCGCAACCGAGCTCACCCGCCCGCCCCGGCTGCGCCCCGGCTCCAGGATCGCGGTGGTGGCCCCCAGCGGGCCCCTCGTCGAGGAACGCCTCCAGGCCGGGCTCGACGTGCTGCGCGGCTGGGACCTCGACCCGGTCGTCACGCCCCAACTGACCGACAGACACCCGGAGTTCAGGTACCTGGCGGGCGAGGACGAGACGCGGGCGCGCGACTTCCAGCGGGCCTGGTGCGACCCGACCATCGACGCGGTGATGTGCGCCCGCGGCGGCTACGGCGTCCAGCGCATGGTCGACCTCCTGGACTGGAACGCGCTGCGGGCGGCCGGCCCCAAGGTGCTCATCGGCTACAGCGACGTGACCGCCCTGCACGAGGCGTTCGCCGTCCGCCTGGGCCTGGCCACCCTGTACGGCCCGATGGCCTCCACGCTCGCCTTCGCCAAGAACGCCACCACCCAGGAGTCCCTGCGCACCACCCTGTTCGAGCCGGAGGCCGCGATGACCCTCGGCCTGCCGGGCGCCCGCGCGCTGATCCCCGGCCGGGCCCGCGGCGTCACCGTCGGCGGCTGCGTGTCCCTGCTCGCCGCGGACCTCGCCACCCCGCACGGCCGCCGGTCCGCCGCGGGCGGTCTGCTCCTGATCGAAGACATCGGCGAGGAGGACTACCGTCTGGACCGGGTGCTGACCCAACTCCTGCGCGCGCACTGGCTGGACGGCGTCACCGGCGTGGCCCTCGGCTCCTGGCTGGAGTGCGGCCCGTACGAGGAGAGGGTGCGCCCGGTACTCCACGACCGCCTGGCCCGTCTGGGCGTACCGGTGGTGGAAAACCTGGGCTTCGGCCACTGCGAGGCGTCGCTGACGATGCCGCTGGGGGTGCGGGCGGTTCTGGACGCGGACGGGGGCGCGATCACCCTGGAGAGGCCCGCGCTGGCCTGAGCCGTGAGGGGCGCGGGGCTGTGGCATCGTGCGGCTCCGCCGGGGGCGCGACTCAGGCGCAGCGCGCCCGCAGTCAACCCGCGACACGTCAACCCGCCTGTGTCGCAGCCGTTGACGCGGAACTTTAACGTGTCACAGCATGAGGGCGCCCCGGGCCCGCCAAGACGTAGGCCCGCTCGCCGTGGAGGACGCCGTGACCCGTCGCCGTACCGTGCCCAGAGTCCGCAAACCGCTGGCGACCGCGCTCGGCGCCGCACTCGCCGTACCGCTGCTCGCGGCCGCACCGGCCACCGCCGCCGCGCCGCAGGGTGCGGCCCCGGGCCAAGTGACCGTCACCGCACTGCGGTTCACGGTCACGGTCGGCGGCCGTACCTGCGCCGTCGACGCCGACCTCTACCGCCCGGCCGGGGTCGACAAGGCGCACCCGGCACCGGCCGTGCTCACCACCAACGGCTTCGGCGGCAGTAAGTCGGACGGTACGACCGACGCCACCGGCAGGGCGTTCGCCACCCGCGGCTACGTCACGCTCGCCTACTCGGGGCTCGGCTTCGGCACGTCGGGCTGCCTCATCTCCCTTGACGACCCCGGGATCGACGGCCGTGCCGCATCCCGGCTCATCGACTTCCTGGGCGGGACCCGTGCCGCCGACGACGGCACGCGCATCGACTACGTCACCAAGGACCGTCCGGGCGACCCGCGCGTCGGCATGATCGGCGGCTCGTACGGCGGCGCCATCCAGATGGCCACGGCCGCCGTCGACCACCGCGTCGACGCCCTCGTCCCGATGATCACCTGGAACGACCTGACGTACGCCCTCGACCCCAACAACGCGGCCGACCGCACGGTGCCCGGCGCCTTCAAATGGCAGTGGACCAACGGGTTCTACCTCATCGGCGAGAGCCAGCCCATCACGCTGCCGAACCTCGACCCGTCCCGCTGGGGCTCGCTCGGCTGTGTGCACTTCGTGCCCGGCGCCTGCGACACCATCGGACTGCTCAACTCCGGCAGCTACCCGGCCGCCGCCACCGCCGCGATGCAGCGCTACGCCCGCAGTGTCTCGCCGGCCGGCTACCTCGACCGCATCAAGGCGCCCACCCTGCTCGTCCAGGGGCAGACCGACACCCTGTTCAACCTCAACGAGGCGACGGCGACGTACAACGCGCTGAAGGACAACGGCACCACGACCAGGATGATCTGGCAGTCCTGGGGCCACAGCGGCGGCCAGGCGCCCGGTGAACTCAACATGACCCAGGGCAATTTGGAATCCAGCTACACCGGTCGGCGCATCCTGGCCTGGTTCGACCGCTACCTGCGCAAGCAGAAGAACGCCGACACCGGCCCGGCCTTCGCCTACTACCGCGACTGGCGGAGCGGCTACGGGGAGGCAGCCGAGCCGCCCCCGCTCACGCAGAAGGTGTACCTCTCCGGCGACGGCAAGCTCGTCGGCGACCGGGCGAAGGTGGCGGCCGGCAGCCGCTCCTACACCAACCGGCTCGTCCCGACGAGTCATTCGGAGAGTTCGCTGGCCGGCACGATCGGCCTGCCCGACCCCGCCCCGTACGACACCGCGGGCACCTTCCTCGGCTGGGACACCGACCCACTGAAGGCGCCCGTCGACGTGGTCGGCGCGGCGAAGGCCACCCTCAGGGTCTCCTCGCCGGCGACCGAGCGGGTGCAGAACTCGGGCAACGCCGCCGACAAGCTGGTCCTCTTCGCCAAGCTGTACGACGTGGCGCCCGACGGCACCAAGACGCTGGTGCGCCGCCTGATCGCACCGGTGCGGGTGCCGGATGTCACCAAGCCGTTCACCGTCGCCCTGCCCGGCATCGCGCACCGCTACGAGGCCGGGCACCGCATCGAGTTCGTGGTCGCCGCGAGCGACGACTCCTACCTCGGCAACAAGGGCATCAAGCCGGTGACGGTCGTGAGCGCCCCCGGCGACACGGGGACGCTCCAGCTGCCCGTCGTCAGAGGCAGGGTGAACTGACCGACGTCATGAGCGGGGGGTCGAACCGACCTGCGCGTAGCCGGGACGCACGATCTCGTCGATGATGCGACGGCGTTCCGGCAGCGGCAGGAACGCCGCCTCGACCGCGGCGACGGTGAACTCCTCGAAGACCTCCGGGCCGTAGCCGAAGGCGTCCGCCATGTGCTGGAACTCCTCGCTCATGGTCGTGCCGGACACCAGACGGTTGTCGGTGTTCAGCGTGACCGTGAAGCCGAGCCGGCGCAGCTCGTCGATCGGGTGCTTCTCGTACGAGACCGCGGCGCCGGTCTGGAGGTTGGAGGTGGGGCAGACCTCCAGGGCGATCCGGTTGTCCCGGACGTACGCGGCCAGGTGGCCGAGCGTGCCGTCCGCAGCGATGTCGTCGGTGATGCGGACGCCGTGCCCGATGCGCTCGGCGCCGCACACCTGGACCGCCTCGTGGACGGACTCGGCGCCCACGGCCTCGCCGGCGTGGATGGTGATGTGGCAGTTGTGGCGCTTGAGGTGCTGGAAGGCGGGCAGGTGCTCGGCCGGCGGGTTGCCGATCTCGCCGCCCGCGATGTCGAAGCCCGCCACCCCGCGGTCGCGGTGGGCGACGGTGAGTTCGGCTATCTCCAGGGAGCGGCGGGTGTGCCGCATGCCGGTGAGCAGCGCGCGGACGGTGATCTTCCCGCCGGTGCGGCGCTCGCCCTCGCGCAGGCCCTCGTTGACGGCGTCCACGACCTCGTCGAGGGTCAGGCCGGCTTCCAGGTGCTGCTCGGGCGCGTAGCGCACCTCCGCGTAGACGACCCCGTCGTCCGCCAGGTCCTCGGCGCACTCGGCCGCGATACGGTGCAGCGCCTCACGGGTCTGCATCACCGCGCAGGTGTGGGCGAAGGTCTCCAGGTAGCGCTCCAGGGAGCCGGAGTCCGCGGCGTCGCGGAACCACACCGCGAGCTCGGCCGGGTCCTCGGTCGGCAGGCCGGCGTACCCGCAGGCGCGGGCCAGCTCGACGATGGTGGCGGGGCGCAGGCCACCGTCGAGGTGGTCGTGGAGGACGGCCTTCGGGGCGCGGCGGATCCACTCGGCGGGGGTGACCGGAGCGGTGGCGGCAGAGTTGTCTGACAAGTGCATGAGGCGGGAGTGTACAGCGTGTCGCGCCCGTGTCCTGCGGGGGTGTCAGCAGGACTGGAGCACCGCCAGCGCGGGCGCGCCCGTCGGCAGCATGTGCTTGGCGGCCATGACGGGGGTGCCGTCGACCCGTACGACCTGGGTGATCAGGACGGCCGGGGTGTCCGCCGGGCGGTCGAGCTGCTCACCCCTGCGCCGGCCGAGCAGCGTCGCGCTGACCCCGCTGTGCGCGGTGAGCGGGACGCCCCGCGAGGCCTCGGCGAGCACGGTGAGCATCGAGACGGCGGGTTCGGCGGACAGGGCCTCTCCGAACGCGGGGTGCAGCCTGCTGAGCACGTCCTCGGGGGCCGCCCACTCATGGCTGAGGGCGACCGCGAGCGACTCGCCGACCAGCACGGACTCCCAGAACCGCAGCTCCGACCCGGCGGGCGCGAGCAGGTGCTGGGCGGTGAAGTCGGTGGGCTCCTCGCGGCTGCGCAGCAGGGCCTTCACCCGGACCGGGCCGAGCAGGTCGTCGAGCGGCTGGAGCTGTTCGAAGCCGCGCCGCGGCGGCCGGTCGTTGACGGTCCGGCCCACCCCGCGCCGTACCGACAGCAGCCCGTCCTCCTGGAGCAGGAGCAGCGCCTCGCGCAGCGCGGGCCGGCTCACCCCGAGCGCGCCCGCGAGCTTCGGCTCCGAGGGCAGGGTGGAGCCCGGGGGATAGGTGCCGTCGTGGATGGCGTCCGCGATGCGCTCGTACAGCGCGACGACCGGCCTGCGCTGCTGCCCGCTCATGGCCATGAACCTGCTCCTCCGTATGCCGGAGCTCCAGCATGACGCGGTACGCACTTGTCTGACAAGGCGGCCCCGGGCCATGGGGGGCTCACCCGTACGGCCCGCCCCACCGCACCCCGTGGCGGGGCATCCGTCAACCTGGGCGGAAGGGAGCGACGGCAGCACCAGCGGAAGGGCCGGGTCATGAGCCCCAGGGACGAGTCGAGCAGCACGAGGGGCAGAACGGGCGGCCCGTTCACACCGGCCAGGATCGCGATCCTCGCCCTCGCCGTCCTGGCGCTCGTCTTCATCTTCGAGAACACCCGACAGGTCACGATCCGCCTGCTGATCCCCGAGGTGTCGATGCCCCTGTACTTGGCGCTGCTCGCGGTGTTCGTGGTGGGGCTGTGCTGCGGCGGCTACTTCATGAGGAGACGGGGCGGCAGGTGATGCGCATGCGGACGCGCGCCGCGACGGTGACGGCGACTCTGCTCCTGGCGACAGGCGCCGGGCCGGGCACCGCCCTGGCCGAAGGGGCAGCGGCCCCGCGGCGGATGCCGGCGTTCACCGGCAAGGGCCTGGTCCAGGTCTTCAACAAGCTGGGCGCGAGAACGAAGCTGGACGTCCAGGACATCGGAGGCGCACACCGCACGGTGCTGTGGCCCTTCAACTGGAAGGTCTGCGCCCAGACCCCGGCAGCGGGCGCGCCCCTGGCCGGGCACATCAGGGTCGGCATCGGGGTGGTGAAGAAGACGGAGCGATGCCCCAAGCGGTGAGGTGCCACCCCGGACGAGGCCGAACGGCCAGGACGGTGTGGCCTCCGGGCCCGCGGCCCTCGCAGTCCAGTCGCACAGCAGGGAGTACCAGCACCGCCATGGACGTTCTCTTCGTCGCGAGCGTGGCGGCGGGTCGTCGCCGACCCGCCGCTGAGCCGCCGGCTGTTCATCGAGGCTCTTGGTCTCCCGCTGGAGGGGGAGGGCAACGGCTATTACTCCAGCGGGAACATCCCCGGCAGCAAGCACTTCGGTCTGTGGCCGCTCTCGGAGGCGGCCGAGGCATGCTTCGGCACGCCCGAGTGGCCCGCGGGCCGGGTGGTCCCGCAGGCGTCGATCGAGTTCGAGGTGGCGAACGCGGAAGCCGTCACGGCTGCCGGTGCCGAGCTCGAGCGCGCGGGCTTCGAGATGGTGCACGAGGCCCGCACCGAACCGTGGGGCCAGACGGTGGCCAGACTCCTCACGACGGACGGCCTGATCGTCGGGATCTCGTACGCCCCCGCACTGCACGACGTGCCGAACGGCCAACACCCCGGTTGAGCCCCGGCGGCCGGGGGGTCGGCACAGGAGACGCGGGCCGGGCGAATGCCCCAGGTGCGGGATCGGCTAGGCGGGGCTCACCCGGCCCAGGGGTTCCGGGAGCGGTGGCGCGGCGTACCACCGCCGGTGTACCAGCGGCTCTACGCACAGGACCGCCGCTCCCGCGACCGTTCCCACGAGAAGGGCCGTCCAGCCGCCGTCGGCAAGGGCGTTCAGGCAGGCGAGGGTCACGACGAGGGGGCGCATCAAGGTCAGCGGGCCCAGGCCCATGACCATGGCGAGCGTGCTGGCCCGGAACGGCAGGACGAAGTAGGCGGTCAGGGAGAGGGCGACGGCGGCCGCGTACAGCGTGAGCGGGAGGAGGAAGGCGGTGCCGCCTGTGCTCAAGGCGGCGTACGTGCGGGCCCGGTCGTCGGCGGACAGCAGCACGCCGAGTGCCGTGAGTACGGGCACGAGCAGCAGGGCCGCGCCCACGGCCAGGCCGCGCGCCGCCGCCCGGGCGACGGCGCGGGCCTTGCGGATCCTGGCGTCCCGTCCGGCGAAGGCGCGGAAACCGCTGAACGCCGCGTCGATCAGGCCGAGCGCGGACAGCGGCAGGGCCGGGTTCATCGCGCGGCCCCGGCGAGCTGCTCGGGGCCCACGAGCCGGCGCGAGGCGCGGCCGAGGGCCAGCCGCAGGGGTGCCTCCAGCTGCGGGCGGATGCCGAGGACCGGGCGCAGGGTGGTGCAGAAGGGGTTCGCCAGGCCCCGGGGTTCGTACAGCAAGGGGCGGATGCCGGGCACAGCCGCCGCGCGCATCAGCGTCGCGTCGCCGTGGGCGCGCAGCGCGGAGACGACACCGTCGTGGCGGCCCAGCGGGTGACGCATCCGGGCGCGGTGGAAGACCCAGGCGCCGATGGGCGCGAGCCGGGTGGCGGCGATGTCGTAGTGGCAGAAGGCGAGCGCGGGCGAGGCCGCCTGCGCCCGGAAGAACTCCGCCAGGGCGGGGCCGCGGAAATGGTGCAGCACACCGGTGGAGACGAACACGGTGGCGGCTTCCGGCAGGTCGAAGGCGTTGCCGTGGACGAAGCGGCAGGCCAGCCCCTCCTCCCGGGCCAGCCGGTCCGCTTCGTCGACCAGGGCGGCGTCGAGGTCGACCCCGACGAGTTCGACGTCCGGGCCGAGCGCGCCGGTGGCGGCGAGCCGGCGGACGAGATAGCCGAGCCCGCAGCCGACGTCGACCAGCCGCAACGGCCCGGCGTGCCCGCTCGCGCGGATGGCGGTGAACAGCGGACCCAGCACATGTGCCAGGCGCTCGCCGATGCGCAGTTCCTCGCTGAGCCTCTGCAGTTCGGTGTGCACCCCGACCATCAGCCGGTCCACGGCGGCCGGGTCGAGAACGCCGTCCGGGCCGGCCGGCAGCGCGGCGACGATACGGGCCCCGCGCCGGTCACCGCTCTCGATGAGCCGCCGCACCACGGCGGCCCGGGCGACCGGCAGACGCGTTCCGCCGACCGGGTCCGTGACGGTGATCAGGTCGGATATCTCAAGAAGGGGCACGGCCGGAACCCTAACCGCTCCTCTTCGCGCCGCTGACCTCGACAGGGCCCGTCGGAATCGGCCTAGCGTCGCCCACCCTTGTAATTGATCTTCATCGTGTCGAGGTCCGTCACCGTCGACCGCAGATCGCGGAACCCATGACCCAGCGCCCCCAGCGCGGTCTCCGCCCTGTCCTCGGCGATCGCCGCGGCCATCTCCTCGCCGTCGGCGGCGTCCGACACGACGGTGTAGCGCCACGAGAAGTGCTTCAGCACCCGGTCATAGGTGAGCGAGCCCTCCTCGGTGAAGGACATCGCGGTCAGGCCGTGATCGTCGACCTCCGCGAGCAGCCTCGCGCGCGAATCCTCGCTCAGTCCGTCCCACACGCCGCGCACGATGACCCGGTAGGTGTGCTGCTCGCTCATGTCCTGCTGTCCTTCCGTACCGTATGTCCGGATTTCCGGACGTCCGTTGCGGGTTGATCGTCGCCCACCGGGCGGAACGTGTCGATCGATATACCGCCGAGCCCCCGGCCGTCCCCCGGACTCCCTTGAAGCCGCCTCCCCGCCCCCGATCATGGCCGCATGCGACGTCTCGTGGTCATCGACGCCCCCTCCAGCCTCGGCCTGCGCCCGCCGGCCCCCGGCACCGTGCCCGGCTGCTACAAGCTCGCCGGAGCCATGCGGGAACGGGGCATCGTGCGGCGGCTCGGCGCGTACGAGGGCGGGCTGCTGCCCGATGAACTGGGCCCACTGTTGCGGGAGTTGGTGCAGTCCGAGCGGTGCGTCGGGTTCAACCTCACGATCTACGACCCCGATCTGGACCCGGACGGCACGGCGGGCGCGCTGCTCGCCGACCTCGTCGTGGGCGCCTTTGCGCAATCCTGAGCGGGGGTTCCCTGGCCGTTGTCAGTGGCGGGGTGTTCCATGGTCATCGGGGGATCGGCCGAAAAGGGCTGCCGACGCCCCGTACGAGGGAGTGAGGTTGCCTTGGCCACGACCGTGCGACGTGCCGTACTGACCCTGCCCGGCGCCCCGTTGGGCGAGCCGAACCCCCTGCCCGCGCTGCGTCCGCGCGACGAGGCGCACCGGCTCGACGAGCGGACCCGCGAAGGCCTGCCCCGGGACATGGCCCGCCAGATCGGGTACGAGCCGCTGGAGACGCTGCTGCCCGTCCGGGTCCTCGACGGCTACGGGAGAGAGCGGGGCCCGGTCGAGCTGGACACGATCGTGATCGAGAACGACCGGCTGCGCGTCACCGTCCTGCCGGGCCTCGGCGGCCGCGTCCACTCCCTGTTCCACAAGCCGACCGGCCGCGAACTGCTCTACACCAACCCGGTGTTCCAGCCCGCCGACTTCGCGCTCAACGGCGCCTGGTTCTCCGGCGGCATCGAGTGGAACATAGGAGCCACCGGCCACACCACGCTCTCCTGCGCCCCCGTCCACGCGGCCCTCGTCCCCGCCCCGGGCGGCGGCGAGATGGTGCGCCTGTGGGAGTGGGAGCGGCTGCGCGACCTCCCCTTCCAGGTAGACCTCTGGCTCCCGGACGGCTCCGACTTCCTGTACGTGGGTGTCCGCATCCGCAATCCCCACGAGAAGACGGCGCCCGTCTACTGGTGGTCCAACATCGCCGTCGAGGAGGGCGAGCGCACCCGTGTCCTCGCCCCGGCCGACGAGGCCTGGCACTTCGGGTACGACCACACCCTGCGCCGGGTGCCGGTGCCCGCGTGGGAGGGCACCGACCGGACGTACCCGCTGCGCAGCGAGTTCCCCGCCGACTACTTCTACGAGGTCCCCGACGGCGCACGCCGCTGGATCGCCTCGCTCGACGAGCGCGGCCACGGCCTCGTGCAGACCTCCACGGACACCCTGCGCGGCCGCAAGCTGTTCCTGTGGGGCTCGGGGCGCGGCGGCCGCCGCTGGCAGGAGTGGCTGACCGAGCCGGGGACCGTCGGGTACGCCGAAATGCAGGCGGGCCTCGCCCGCACCCAGCTGGAGCACGTGCCGCTCGACCCGGGCGCCGAGTTCGCCTGGCTGGAGGCGTACGGGCCGCTGTCCGCCGACCCGGCGCTCGTGCACGGCGCCGACTGGGCGGCCGCCCGCGCCGAGACCGAGGGCAGCCTGGCGCGGGCCCTGCCGCGCGCCACGGTGGAGGAGGCGTACGCCGCCTGGCGCCCGTTCGCCGACACCGAGCCGGGCGAGAGCCTGGCCACCGGATCGGGCTGGGGCGCCCTCGAAGTCCTGCGTACGGGAGCGAAGCTGCCCGGCACCCCGTTTCCCGAACTGACACTCACTCAGGAGCAGCGCCCCTGGCTGGAGTTGCTGCACAACGGAGTGCTCCCGGAGCCGCGCAAGGTGGCCCCGCCCGGCCCGACGCTGGTCTCCCCGCACTGGCGGGACATGCTGGAGACCGCGCCGGCCGACCCGCTCACCGAGTACCACCTCGGCGTCGCCCAGTGGCATGCGGGCGACCACGCCCAGGCGGTGCGCAGCTGGGAGCGCGGCCTCCCGCTCGCCCCGTCCCGCTGGCCGCTGCTGCGCTGCCTCGCCGTCGCCGACCAGCTGTCCGGCAACGCCAGCCGCGCCGCCGACCGCTATGCCGAGGCGTACGGCGACTTCTGCGAGGAGCGCAGGGACGGCGGGCCGTGGACGGCGGCCGACGCCGCACTCGGCCGCGAGGCGATCGAGGCGCTGCTCGCCGCGGACCGCCCCGCGGACGCCCGGGCGATATGGGACCGGCTGCGCCCCGCCGTCCGCGAGCGCGGCCGCTTCCGGCTCGTCGAGGCCCAGCTCCTCCTCGCGGAGGGCGAGCCGGACGCCGCCCGCGCCCTGTTCGACGCGGGCTTCGAGGTCGCCGACCTGCGCGAGGGCGCGGAAACCCTGAACGAGGTGTGGGCCCGCCTCACCGACGCCCCGCTCCCGGACCGGTACGACTACCGGATGCGCCCCGGGGAGTAGGCAGAGCCCCCCGGACAGGGGGTTTCGGCCCGCCGGCGTGACCGTTCGACCGGGCTTCGATTTGCCGACCGAAATGCGTCGGTCGACACTCGCCGGCCACCGGGTCGCCGCGCTGCGCGGCCACAGCGTCGACGCCACGCATCCGCCCACCCGACGGGCAGGCATCTCGTCGAGGCGGGGGAGCCCGCGGCAGCCGTCGTCGTCATCGAGCCGGAGGAGGCCGCCGCGACCGCCGCCGAACTGGCTCCGGCCCGCGCGACGGTGGCCCACGCGGTGATCCGCGACCCGGCGGGCTGAGAGCCCGGGTCCGAACCGGCCCGGGCCTGCGGCGTCCGCGCGGGGCCCGCGGTTCAGTACGCCGGTTTGCGGTCGACGTACTCGAAGACCGAGCCGTCGGGGTGGGCCGCGATCAGATTGCGGCCGACCGGTGTCGCGACCGGGCCCGCGATGATGCGGGCGCCGGCCGCGGTCAGGGTGGTGTGAGCGTCGTCGACGTCCTTGACGGCCACGGTCGCCGCCACCTTCCGCAGCACTTCGAGCTCCGCCTCGGGGCCGCTCATCAGCAGGAAGGCGCCGACGGCGGCGACGGACACGCCCCCGCGGTCGAAGCGGAGCGCCTGACTGCCGGTGACGCGCTCGTAGAAGACGATCGCGCTCTCCAGGTCGTCGACGCAGATGCGCAGCGTGGTCCCTAGAATCTCCATGCCCCGAAGCCTAGTTGGCGGAGATCGCCCGCGGCAGGCGATCCGGCGGCCCAGGCGGCGGGCCGACGGGCCGCGGCACGCGTCTGCGGGGTCACCCCCCTGCCGGGTCGTGGGCGCCGCCGTCGCCGGGTCGCGTCGGGCCCCCGGCCGTCCCGCCCCGAGTGGTCGGCTCGCCGTAAGGGGCGGTCGTGGCTTCCCGGACAGCCTGTTCGCTCACACGCGGCAGAGGATCTCGCCGTGCGGCACCATGAACCAGGCGTCGTCCCGGCGGCCCCACTCCCGCCATGCCTCGGAGATCGCGGTCAGTTCGTCCGCCGTGGCGTGCCCGCCGTCGACGGCCAGTTCCGCGTACGAGGAGGCGACCGTACGGTCGGCCCACAGCCCGCTCCACCACGCGCGCTCCTCCTCGGTGGCGAAGCACCAGGTGCTCGCGGAGGCCCCGATGTCCGTGTAACCGGCCTCCAACGCCCAGGACTTGAGCCGCCGCCCGGCATCCGGCTCGCCCCCGTTGGCGCGGGCCACCCGGTGGTACAGCTCCAGCCATTCGTCCAGTGCGGGCGCCTCGGGGAACCAGGTGAACGCGCCGTAGTCGCTGTCGCGCACCGCGACGATCCCGCCGGGCTTGGTGACCCGGCGCATCTCGCGCAGCGCCTGCACCGGATCGCCGACGTGCTGCAGCACCTGATGGGCGTGCACGACGCAGAACGTGTCGTCCGGAAAATCCAGCGCGTGGACGTCCGCCACCGCGAACGACATGTTTCCCAGGCCGCGTCCGGTCGCGTACGCGCGGGCCTGCTCGACGATGCCCGGCGCGTGGTCGACCGCCGTCACATGGCCGTCCGGTACGAGCGCGGCCAGATCGGCGGAGATGGTGCCGGGCCCGCAGCCGATGTCCAGGACCCGCATGTGCGGCTTGAGCTCACCGACGAGGTACGCCGCCGAGTTGGCGGCGGTCCGCCAGGTGTGCGAGCGCAGCACGGACTCGTGATGGCCGTGGGTGTAGACGGCGGTCTCGCCCGGCGTGGCCGGGGACGTCTCCTGCGACATGAGCGACTCCCTCTCCGAGAACTGAAGGGTGAACTGCCCTGGTGGTGAGCCCACTTTAGAGCGGGCACCCAGATAATGAGATGCCCGTCTTGCAATGTGGACCATTCCGCGAGACTCACCCCCCCGTCGAGGAGCGGACCCCATCGCCCCTCGCCGAAGCTCCGCACATCCAGCGGTGCGCTCTGGGTACTCGCCCCGCATGGAAACGAACCTGCCGAACCTGACGGAGCAGCTCTCCCAGGTCGTCCGGGACGCCATCAAGGACGAGCTGCGCGAACAGACGAGGAAGCAGCGCCGGGCCGCGCGCATGTACGCGGGAGCCGGGGCGGCCGCGCTCTACGGCGGTGCCGCGCTCACCGCGTTCCTGCTGCTCGCCCTCGCGATGGCGGTGCCCTACTGGGCGGCCGCGCTGATCATCGCCGTGCTGCTGCTCGGGGCCGCCGTGCTGCTGAGCCGGGGCGCCCGCGGCGGCCGGGGCGCACCCGCCGATCCGCTGTCCCGGACGCTGGAGCCCGGCGTGCCGCCCGGCGCCCCCGTCATCCCGCCGATGGTCCCGCCGGGCGCCCCCGAACCGCCGCGAGGCCCGCTCGGCGCACCCCACGACACGAGCCGCTGACCACCGGGGAAGGCGGGCGCGGTGGCCGTCCGCGCAAGGGAACAAAGGCGCCGCCCGCGCTCGTTGTCTCCCCGCCAAGCTGTGATCGACTCGGGAGGGAATCATGAGCGACCTCGCCATCCAGTACGTGGGCGGCCCCACCGCCGTCATCGAGATGGGCGGAGTGCGGCTGGTGACCGACCCCACCTTCGACGCCCCCGGCGACTATCCGATGGGTGACCGCAAGCTCGTCAAGAGCGCGGGGCCCGGCCTCGGTGCCGAGGAGGTCGGCGCCGCCGACCTGGTGCTGCTCTCGCACGACCAGCACCCCGACAACCTCGACCGGGCCGGCCGCGACTACCTCGACCGCGTCCCCGTCGTGCTCTCCACCGCCGCCGCGCACAGCAGGCTCGGCGACCGCGTCACGGTGCTGCCCAACTGGGAGACGTACCGCAGCGGGCGGTTGAGCATCACCGGCGTGCCCGCGCTGCACGGCCCCGACGGCTGCGAGCCCGTGGTCGGCGAGGTCACCGGCTTCGTGCTGCATGGGGACGGCCTGCCCACGGTGTACGTGAGCGGTGACAACGCCTCCCTCGGCCATGTGCGCAGCATCGCCGACCGCTTCGGGCCCGTCGAGGTGGCCGTACTGTTCGCGGGCGGCGCCCGCACCCCGCTGCTCGACGCCTACCTCACGCTGTCCAGCGCGGACGCCGCGGAGGCCGCCGCGATCCTGGGCGCCCGGCACGTCGTACCGCTGCACTTCGAGCACTGGGCCCACTTCAGCCAGGGCCCCGACACCCTCGTCGAGGCGTTCGGCGCGGCCGGGCTCACCGAGCGGCTGCACCTGCTCAAGCCGGCCGGACGCTTCACGCTCTGACCGCCCCGGAGGCTGTCGTACCGCCGCACTCGTAACACCCCCCGCGCCCGGCGGGCGGCACCGTACTCACGGTGCCGCCCAGCCGGGCGTCGCTGTGCCACGCCGCGCGCCACCCCGAGCGCCCGGCCGGCCCGCGCGGGTTTGATCCGCCCCGCCGTGGCTACCCGGAAGGCCTACCACGCGAGGTGACATGGCCAACAAACCGGAGAACCCCAGCGCGGTGGACGTCCTGCGGGGCGCCCGCGCCCAGCTGTCCGAACTCATCGGCATGCCCGCCGAATCCGTCTCGTCCTTCGAACGCGCCGACAACGGCTGGCAGTTGAGGATCGAGGTCCTCGAACTCGCCCGGGTCCCGGACACGATGAGCCTGCTCGCCTCCTACGAGGTCGAACTCGACGCGCAGGGCGGACTCACCGGCTACCGGCGGCTGCACAGGTACGAACGCGGCCGCGCCGACAAGAACGCCTGAGCCCCGCCCGCGCACAGGGACGCCCAAGTGGCAGCGGCGCAAGGAGCGGAAGCCGTAGGACGACTACCCGGCAACAAGCCAACAAGCCCACAGACAAGGAGGGCCGGACACCATGACGGTTGTCCCGGCACAGCAAGGCGGCAGCGGCGGCACCAGCGGCCTCTACGACGTACTGGAGCTCGTGCTCGACCGAGGGCTCGTGATCGACGCGTTCGTGCGTGTCTCCCTCGTCGGCATCGAGATCCTGAAGATCGACATACGCGTCGTGGTCGCCAGCGTCGACACCTATCTGCGGTTCGCCGAGGCGTGCAACCGCCTCGACCTGGAGGCGGGCCCGCACCGCAGCCCCGGACTGCCCGACCTGGTCGGCGAGATCACCGAGTCCGGCGCCCGCGGCAAGTCCAAGGGAGCGCTCTCGGGCGCCGCGCAGACCATCTCCGACGCCTTCAAGGAGGCCCGTGAGGAGAGCGAGCCGGAGCCGAGGCCCCGGGCCCGGCGCACCGCGTCGCGCCGGAAGGAGGAGCAGGAATGACCACGTACGTCTACGGCATCGCCCGCCGCGACCACGGCCGGCTGCCGGAGCGGATGGGCGGCATCGGCGACCCGCCGCGCCCGGTCCGCACGGTCGAACAGGGCGATCTGGTGGCACTGGTCAGCGACGCGCCGCAGGAGCTCAGGCCCAAGCGGCGCGATCTGCTCGCCCACCAGAACGTCCTCGCCGAGGCGGGCGCGGGCGGACCCGTGCTGCCCATGCGGTTCGGCGGGGTCTCGCCCGACGACGACGCCGTGAGGGCCGTGCTCGCCGAACACGAGAAACGCTATTTGGAGCGGCTCGAAGCGCTCGACGGCAAGGTCGAGTACAACGTGAAGGCCACGCACGACGAAGAGGCCGTGCTCCATCAAGTCCTGGCGGAGAACGCCGAGTTGAGGGCGATGAGCGACGCCAACCGGAAGGCCGGCGGCGGTACGTACGAACAGAAGCTGCGGCTCGGCGAACGCATCGCCGCCGCCGTGCAGCAGCGCGAGGCGACCGACGCCGTCATGGTGGAGCGCGCCCTTGAGGGCACCTCCGAGGAGCGGAGCCCCGGGCCGCAGTCCACCGGCTGGCTGGCCAACATCTCCTTCCTCGTGACGCGCGAGCACACCGCCGAGTTCGTCGCAGCCGTGGACACCCTGCGCGAGCGCGCCCCCCACCTGGTCCTCCAGGTCCACGGCCCGCTGCCGCCCTACAGCTTCACGGGGTGAGCGCGTGGGTCTCCTGAAAGAGCTGCTGCTGCTTCCCGCGGCGCCCGTCCGGGGCACCTTCTGGGTGCTCGGCCAGGTGGCCGCGGAGGCGGAGCGGCAGTACTACGACCCCGCGACCGTGCGACGCGAACTCGCCGTGCTGGAACAGCGGTTGACGGACGGTGACATAGACGAGACGGAATTCGACCGCCGCGAGGACGAGCTCCTCGACCGCCTCGAACACCCCACCCGCGCCGCCGCCGATCCCCGGAGGAACTGATGGCGAGCCCGGCCCGATTTCCCGACGCCTACCCGCCCGACGGCAGCGGTGCGAACCTCGCCGACATTCTCGAACGCGTCCTCGACAAGGGAATAGTCATAGCCGGGGACATTCGCATCAACCTTCTCGACATCGAACTCCTCACCATCAAATTGCGGCTCATCGTCGCCTCCATCGACAAGGCGAAGGAAATGGGAATCGACTGGTGGGAGGACGACCCCGCACTCTCCACCGGCGCCCGCCGCCGCGAACTGGCCAGGGAGAACGACGAGTTGAAGGAGAGGATCGCCGCACTCGAATCGGCACGGAACGCCGAGGCGGCGGAGGGAGCGGTCCGGGAGAAAAGGGCGGCGAGCTCTGAGAAGGAACAAGGTGCGGTGACCGATGAATGACGTTCGTGCACATGAAGACGAGCTGTTGTACGTATATGCCGTGACGCGGCCCTTTGCCGCCGCGCTCCCCGAAGGGGTGCGCGGGCTCGACGGGGAGCCGCCCGGCCTGATCGAGCACCGCGGCCTGTGTGCCGCGGTGAGCCGCGTCCCCGCCAAGGACTTCGACGCCGTCCCGCTCCGCGCCCACCTGGAGGACCTGGACTGGCTCGGCCGCACCGCCCGCACCCACGAGGCGGTGGTCGCGGCGCTCGCCGCGGTCACGTGCCCCGTGCCGCTCCGGCTCGCCACCGTGTGCCGCGACGAGAGCGGGGTGCGGCGGCTGCTCGACTCCGGCCGCGCCCGCTTCGTACCGGCCGTCGAACGGCTCTCCGGGCGCATCGAGTGGGGCATCAAGGTGTACGCCCAGGCCGAACAACCGTCTCCTGCGAGGGAGTTGGACGCACAGGAACCGAGGGCGGCCACCGGGCGGGACTACCTGCGTCGACGCCTGGGCGAGCGCCAGTCCCGTGACGAGATCCGGCGGCGGGCCGAAGCGCTCTCCCGCGCCATGCACGCGGAACTCTGCGAGCGGGCCGAGGCCGGGCGGCTGCACCGGCCGCAGGACGCGCGCCTGTCCGGCCGGCCCGGCGAGAACGTGCTCAACGCCGCCTACCTGGTGCCCCTCGACCGGAGCGAGGACTTCGTCGCGGCTGTACGGGACTTCGTTCCGCACAGCGAGGGCGTGCGGGTGGAGCTGACCGGGCCCTGGGCCCCCTACTCGTTCGCGGGCGGGCCGGACGACGGGCATGGCCAAGAAGGCCAAGAAGGCCGGGAGGAGCGGTGAGCGGCGACGGCGCAGCGCTCGCGCAGCGCGAGGTCGCCCTGGTGGACCTGCTCGACCGGCTGCTCGCCGGCGGCGTGGTCATCACGGGCGACCTCACGCTGCGGATCGCGGACGTGGACCTCGTACGCATCGACCTGAACGCGCTGGTGAGTTCGGTCGGGGCCGGAGTGCCGTCCCCGTTCGACGAGTTCGAGTACGAGGAGTCCGAGGAGCCGGTATGACGGACAGGGCGGATATGACCGACGTGGTGAACGGCAAGCACCCCTACGGGCACAGGAGCGAGAGCGGCGGACCCCGGCGTCGGGTGGAACTCGACCCCGACGCCGTCGAGCGGGATCTCGCGCGGCTGGTCCTGACCGTCGTGGAACTTTTGCGTCAGTTGATGGAGCGTCAGGCCCTGCGCCGCGTCGAGACCGGCGAACTCACCGAGGACCAGGAGGAGCGGATCGGGCTCACGCTCATGCTCCTGGAAAACAGGATGAGCGAGCTGAGGTCGACATTCGGGCTGCGCCCGGAAGATCTCAACATCGACCTCGGCCCGCTCGGCCCCCTGCTTCCGAGGGAGAGTTCCTGAACCTTTCGCTACCACCTGTACCAGCGCGACCGGCCGGACGTCGTCGTCGAACGCATCAGGAATCCGAGCAGCCACACGACGAGCACGATGATCGCGATCCACCAGAGAATCTTGACCGCGAATCCGAGACCGAACAGAAGAAGTGCGAGAAGCAGGACGAGAAGAATCGGGACCATGATGTGTACCTCCTTGCTACCGAGTTCCCCGGAATTCCGTTCCTAAGCCGGGAGTTGAGCCTGACGCTCTGTACCGCCTTTTCGTCGTTCGGGCCGCAGGTGAGTTCAAGGGCGGACCTGCGGCCGGTACACCGTCAATGCCTCCGGAAGCTTGTCCAGAGTCAACTCCCGTGGAGCTGCGGCCACTTCACCGTCGTAGGCCAGCGACGTGCCGGGTGCAAGGCCCGGGATCCTGAGGCGGGCCATCCTGCGCGAGGTGTGGACGGGGGAGCGGTGCAGCGGGCCCGCCAGGGCGGCGGCGAGAAGGCGGAGACCGGGCAGCCGGCCGCCGCGTACCGCGCGTACGTCCAGCAGGCCGTCCGCGAGGTCGAAGCGGCGCGCGGGGGCCGGGCCCAGGCGCTGGTAGACGCAGTTGCCCGCGAACAGCAGCCACAGCGCGGGGCGGCTTCCCCCGGGATCGGCCCTCAACGGCCTTTCCCCGCGCAGCACTTCGTAAGAGCCGAGGATGCCCGCGGCCCAGCTGCCGATGCGCGGTGACCAGCGTTCCCGCACCCGTACGAGCTCCGGATAGACGCCCAGGCTGAACGTGTTGAGGAAGTACCCGGCGTCCGCACCGTCCGGGCCGGGCCGGAACCGGCCGAGGTCCACCCGTACCGCGTCGCCCGAGGCCAGCGCCCGGCAGGTGTCCTGGACCTCCTCGATGCCGAGGTCGAGGGCGAAGTGGTTGAGGGTGCCGCCGGGGAACACGGCCAGCGGCACTTCGAGGCGGGCGGCGACGGACGCTGCCAGGTTGACGGTGCCGTCGCCGCCGCACACCCCGAGCACCCGGCCGCGGCCGGCCGCCTTCTCCAGGGTGGCAGGCAGGTCGTCGGGGTCGCACTCGACGACCTCGGCGAGCGGGAGAGCCGCGCGCACCAGCGCGGCCTTCGCGAGCGCGGTGCCGGACGCCCGGTTGGCGACCACCACCAGGTCCTGCCCGGCGGGCAGCGCGGGCGCGTCGGCGTGCGGGCGGCCGGGCGGCGGAAGCTGGGTGCGGGTCGGCACGAGCCCGCGTACGGCGAGGGCGGCGCCCACCCCGAGGGCCGCGCCCGCCACCACGTCGCCCGGGTAGTGCACCCCGGTGTACACGCGGGACGCCGCCACCGAGAAGCCCACCGGGGCGAGGGCCGCGCCCCACGCCCGGGACTCCAGGGCGACGCCGGTCACGAAGGCAGCGGCGGACGCGGCGTGGCCGGAGGGGAACGACGTGGTGATCGGGCGGCGCTTCAACTGGCGCACCAACGGCACCGCGTCGAGCAGCGGGCGGGCCCGGCGTACGGAGCGCTTGGCCACGGTGTTCACCGTCAGCGAGGCCAGCGCCAGCGAGGCGACGCCGCGCAGCGCCGCCCGGCGGGCCCGGGGTGAACGGGTCGCGCCCATCGCGGTGGCCGCCGCGAACCAGAGCGCGCCGTGGTTGGCGGCCCGGCTCAGCCGCGGCAGCACGGTCTCTGCGGCCGGCCAGTGCCGGGTGGCGGCGAAGTGGAACAGCGCCCGGTCGTGGGCGCCGAGTCGCTTGTGCCAGGTGGAGTGCGTCATGGTCCGCGAGTACCCGGCCGCCCCCAGCCCAACCGGGCCCCACCTGGGATCGGTTGCCCGGCAGGGCGATTTCACGCTCCTTCGAGGCGCCCCGCGTGCCGCCTCGGGAAGCGCGGTTGTCGGGTGCGGGCCGCATGCGGCCGGTCGCGCAGTTCCCCGCGCCCCAAGGGCATGACGGTGTCCCGGGTGTCCTAGTGACCCGTCACATCCCCCAGGGTCACCATGCCGAGCGGCCGCCCCTCCGCCACCACCGGCAGCCGCCGCACCGCGTGGCGGCGCATCAGGGTCACCGCCGTCGCCACCTCGTCGTCCGGGCCCACACACACCGGCGGGCGCGTGCACACCGCCTGGGCGCTGACGGTCAGCGGATCGACCCCTTCGGCGACCGCCCGCAAGGTGATGTCCCGGTCGGTGAGCACCCCGATGACCCGGCCGGCCCGGGTGACCAGCACGTTCCCGATGTCCTGGGCCCGCATGAGCTGAGCCGCCTCCACCAGTGAGGCATCGGGCGGCACGGCGGTGACGCCCGCCGTCATCACTTCCCGCACGAAACGTGCCATGGCTGCGCGCCCCGATTCTCTTGATCCGTAGGGGTCTGTGGGGATCCGCAGGTTCGGTCGGCCTTCCTCGTCTTCCCCCGGTCTCCGCATCCTGGACCGGGTACCGGGGTCCCGCCCCGGGAAACACCCTTTCCGCGCCGTTCGGCGAACGCGCACGTTTGGCCCCGCAGGGTCCGGGCAGGCGAACCTCGTGCTTCGGACCGGAGGCACGTCCGTGGGAGCGGCTGTCCGCTCCGGGCGTGCCACGCTGCCCGGCCGGGCTCCCTCGGTGACAACCATCCGCCGCACCGTTTCAGGGAGCTGGATCGCATATGCGTACCAACACCACGGCGAAGCACAAGCACCCGCACGACGACGCACCCAGGACCGCCGCCGCCTTCGAGCGGCTCGCAGCACTGCCCGAGGGGCCCGAACGGGACGCCCTGCGCCAGGACCTCGTCCGCGCCTGGCTGCCCATGTCCGAGCGGCTAGCGGGACGTTTCCGCAACCGGGGCGAGGCCCTTGAGGACCTCCGTCAGGTCGCGGCCCTCGGCCTGGTCAAGGCCGTCGACCGGTACGACCCCTCCCGCGGCGCCGCGTTCGAGAGCTACGCCGTGCCGACAATCACGGGCGAGATCAAGCGCCACTTCCGCGACCACATGTGGACGCTCCATGTGCCGCGCCGCGTCCAGGACTTGAGGAGCCGGGTGCGGGTCGCGAGCCAGGAACTCGCGGCGAGCGCCGGGTCCCCCCGGCCGACCGTGGCGGAGCTCGCCGCGCACACCGGGATGACCGAGGAAGAGGTCAAGGCCGGCCTTGAGGCCATCGACAGCTTCAGCGCGCTCTCCCTCGACGCCGAACTCCCGGGCGGCGAGGACGGATACACCCTGAGCGACTCCCTGGGCAGCGCCGACCCGGCCCTCGACACCGTGATCGACCGCGAGGCGGTCAAGCCCGGCCTGAGCTGCTTGCCCGAGCGCGAACGGAAGATCCTCTACATGCGGTTCTTCCGGGACATGACCCAGAGCCGGATCGCCGAGGACCTCGGCATCTCGCAGATGCACGTGTCGCGGCTGATCACGCGCTGCTGCAGCCGTCTGCGGGACCAGGCCCTGCGGGATCCGCACGAAGATCACCGTCGGCCGTCGGGGCCGGCTGCCGCGGCTGCGCGGGACGAGGCCGCGGCGGGCGCGGATCCGCTGACGGGTGAGCGCTCCCGCTCGAAGCCGGACGAGCGGACGAGGGCGAAGCTGAGGGCGGCGGCTCCGCAGCGGGCGACGCGGCCGCGCAGGACTCCGCGGACGGATCAACTGCCGTGCAAGGAGCGGAATCTGTCGGCTCGTCAGGAACGCGGTCAGGAGCCGGACGCCGCATAGCGAGCGCGATGTGGCGGGACATCACGTCCATGGCCTGTCCCTCCGCCATCGAGAAGGGGCGGGCCGCTCGGGTGCGGAACAGGGTGAGCACCCCCGTCACCGGCCCCGGCGCGCCCAGCGGCACACACATCAGCGACGACACCTCGGCGCGGGCGAGCACCGGGGTGCCCGAGGGGTCGCGGCCGAAGCCCTCGATGTCCTCGGGCTGCACCTGGAGCGCCCCGTTCCCGGCCCGTGCCGCCTCCAGGACCAACGGGCAGCTCGCCGGGTCCTGGCCGGCCACCGCGTGCAGGAGCGGGGCCGCGGCCGGGTCCGGCGGGCCGAGGGCCACCGTGCGCCGCAGCGCGCCGTCGACGAGGTCGGCCACGATCCAGTCGGCGAACCGCCCGCAGAGCACGCGCGCGGCCGCGGAGAGCACCGACTCCCTTTCCCCGGGCGGCAGTTGGAGCAGGGTGGACGCCATGAGGTCGACCAGGTCCATGAGCTCGGCGTGCCGGGTCGTCTCGGTGAGGTCGGGGACCTCCGGCGGCGGGGGAGCGGCGGCCGAGCCCCGGGCGCTGCCCGCCTGGAACACCACCAGCACCGCGGGCTGCGGCTCGTCCGGCGGGCGCAGTGCCGTCAGGGTCGCCAGCAGGGGCTCCTCCGGGCGCTGTTGGAGACGGACGGTGAGCCCGCGGTCGCCCTCGCCCCGGGCCACCGCGGCGGCCTGCGAGCGGAACGCCGCCCGGTCGCCCGGCGTGAGCAGCGCGGCGAGCGGCCGCCCGGTGGCGTACCCGGCGCGCACCCCGGTGAGGCCGGTCGCCGCGAAGTTCAGCCGGCGTACGACGGTCTCGCGGTCGACCAGAGCGACCGGCAGCGGAAGCCGCTGGAACAGGGCCTTGAGGAGCTGCCGTTCCTGCCGCTCTACGGGCGAGGGCGCCCCGGCGGCGGCCAGGATCTGCTCGTAGCGCGGCCACAACTGCTCGGCCACGTGCTGGAGTTCGAACAGCGCCGCGTCCAGAACCGTCAACTGCTCACCGACCGGGCGGGCGCGCGCGGTGCGCAGCTCGCCCACCCGTCTGACGAAATCCGCCAGTTCCTCGCCGAAGTCGTCCTCGGTCTGCGTCATGGGAGAAAGCTAACCCGTCGGACCGGTGCCGGGAGCCCTGCCGTTTCGGGGGTCCCGGACCGGGAAGCCGCAGGACGAGGAGGTCTTTCCGATGCTGCCCGAGCCGGAACACCAGGAACCCGAGACGACCAGCACCGCCCGGCGGCTCTCCCTGCTCGCCGAACAGTCCGTGCGCTGTGCACCGGCCTGCTGCGGGGCGGTCGCGACGATAACGGACAGCGGGCCCGAACGCCGTGTCACCGCCACCCACCCCGACCTCGCGTCGCTCGCCTCCGTCCAGCTCGCCTGCGGCGACGGGCCGATCCCGAGCGCGCTGGACGCGGGGGAACCCGTGGACACCGAGGACCTGTTGACGGAGGACCGCTGGCCCGGCTATCGCGCCCTCGCCCTCGAATCGGGCGTACGCTCCTGCGTCACCCTCCCCTTCCGCAGGTCCGGAATCGAGGTCACGGTCAGCCTCTACGGCTACCGCCCCGGCTCCCTGGAACACCTCGTGTGCGGCCCGGTGGGCATCCTGGCCAAGGAGACCACCACCGGCCTGCTCCGCGACCGCCGCTACCGCGCGGCGCTCGCCGAGGTCGAACAACTGGAGACGGCCCTGCGCTCCCGCCCGGTCATCGACCAGGCGAGCGGCATCGTGATGCACGTCCTGGCCTGCGAGGCGAACACCGCCTTCGGCATCCTGCGCACCATCTCGCAGCGCACCAACCGCAAACTCGCCGACGTCGCCGAGGCGGTCGTCCGCGCGAAGGGCCGAGGCCTGGAATCCGAACTCTCGGCCCTGGCGGGCGACGGCTGACCCGCACAGCCCCTCCCGGCCGCCCGCACAAGCGGCGCCCCGGCCCAAACCTCCGTATAAAGGCATGAAAGGCATGGCCCGTGCCGGACAGGGCCCGAGGAGGAACGGGATGCAGGGGACGGTCGGTGAAGGGCGCGGGCCCGTGCGGTACGGGCCGCCCGCGCCCGGGTCCGGGCTGCCCGTGCTTCCCGAGCTCGCCGCGGTGCTCGCGGGCGGCGCGGGGCGCACCGAAGCCGAGCCGCCCGGCGGCGGGGCCGCACTGCGCGAGGCGGCCTGCGGGTACTGGCTGCGGCGCGGGCTGCCCACCGCGCCGGAGCGGGTCGTCGCCGCGCCCGGCGCCCAGGCGCTCCTGATCGCGCTGCTCGGTGCGTACGGGGGTGACGTGCTCATGCCCCGGCCTTGCCCGGCGTGGTGGACCCCGCAGGCGCGGCTGCTCGGGCGGCCCGCCTACCACGTGCCCACCCCGGCCGAGTGCGGTGGCGTGCCCGATCCCTACGCCCTGCTCGAAACCGTTCGCCGGGTGCGGGCCGAGGGCGGCCGGCCCCGGCTGCTGCTGCTCTGCGTCGCCGACGATCCCACCGCGACCGTGGCGCCGCCCGAGACCGTACGGGAGGCCTGCGAGGCGGCCGTCGGCGAGGGGCTGCACATCGTCAGCGACGAGACCTGGCGGGACACCGTGCACCGCCCGCACGAGACAGTGCCGATCAGCCCCGCCGAGATGTGCCCCGGCGAGGTGACCGTCCTGGCCGATCTCGGCGGTGCCTTCACCCCGCCCGGCTGGCCCGCCGCCGTCGCCCGCTTCCCCGACACCGCGGCCGACGTCCCGCGCCGGGCCCGCTGCCTGGACATCCTCGCCGCGCTCGGCGCGGCCGTGGCCGCGCCCATCGCCGCGGCCGCCGCCCTCGCCCTCACCGAACCGGCCCCCGTCGTCGAGCGCACCCGCCGGGCCGCCGCCCTGCACGCCCGTGTCGCGGCCGCCGCCCACCACGCCGTGCTCGACGCCGGCGCCATGGCCCGGCTCCCGCAGGCCGGCCGCCATCTCTACGCCGACCTCGGCCCGTTCCGCACCCGCCTCGCGGCCCAGGGCGTCACCGACTCCATGGAACTGGAGGACTACCTCACCGCCCGCCTCGCCGCCCCCGCCCCCGGCGGCCACCGCTTCGGCGACGAACTCGGCGCCCTGCGCGTCCGCCTCGCCACCGGACCGCTGCTCGGCTCGACGGACGAGCAGCGCCTGGACGCCCTCGACGCGGCCGACCCCCTCCAACTCCCGCACGTACACGAGGAGTTGAGCCGCTTCGCATCGGTGCTCGCCGAACTGCGCTGACCCTCCGGGACGTCCGCACCGACATGCCGGCGAAGGTGTGAGAGCGCCCTTTGGCACCCCTCAGCCGCCCGAGCCGCCCTCAGCCATCCGTCCCCGCCGCACCCGCCGCCACCCCGCGGGCGCGCCGCTGATCAGCAGGGTCAGGGCGACGGCCACCACCACGCCCTTCCACGGCTCGTCGAAGAGGGAGCCGCCGAGGATGCCGATCAGGCCGTACGCACCCGCCCAGGCGAGGCACGCCGGGATGTCGCCGCGTACGAACGTCCGCAGCGGCATCCGGCCGAGCAGGCAGGCCAGCATCACCGGGATCCGCCCGGCCGGCACCAGGCGGGACAGGACGAGCACGACCACCCCGTGGTCGTTGAGCTTGCGCCGGGCCTGCTCCAGGTGGTCCGGCGCCGCCCGGCCGCGCAGCGCCGCGAGCCACCGCGAGCCGTTCTTGGAGCGCACCCCGCGCTGCCCGAGCCAGTACAGCGCGACATCGCCCAGGAACGCGGCCAGCGCGCCCACCCCGAACACGAGCAGCAGCGAGAACCAGGCGGTCTGGTGGAAGGCCACCACCGCGGCCGTCGACACCAGCGCCCCCGTGGGCACCACCGGCACCAGCGCCCCCAGGATCACGAGCACGAACAGGGTCGGGTAGCCGACGGCCTGCTGGGTCGTCTCCGGCGTCACCGCCGAGGCCATCTCCAGCATCCGGCCCGCGACAGCCGCCCGGCCCGCGATCACTGCCCGGCCTCCAGTCGTACGCTCTCGCCGTGCCCGAGCCGGTGCACGGCCGCCTTCGGGGCGAGCCGGGCCGCATGCCGTACGAACTCCTCGCCCGGGGCGTGGAACTCGTGCGGCCGCACGCCGTCCATGCCGATCGGCCAGTACGTCCCGTAGTGCACCGGCACCGCCGAGAGCGCTCCCAGAACGGCCAGCGCCTGGGCCGCGCGCCCCGCGTCGAGATGGCCGAGCCCCAGGCGCGGACCCCAGCCGCCGACCGGGAGCAGCGCGACATCCACCGGCCCCACGGCGTCCGCCATGTCCTCGAACAGGCCGGTGTCCCCGGCGAAGTAGGTGCGGGCCCCGCCCTCGACGACGTAGCCGAGCGCGGGGGAGCGGTGCGGTCCCATCGGCAGCCTGCGCCCGTCGTGCCGGGCGGGCACGGCCCGTACCCGCAGGGCCCCGACCTCGACGGTGTCGCCGGCCCGCACCTCGGTGATGCGCAGGCCGAGCCTGCCGAGCCCCGGCACGGCTCGCGAGGCCCCGGCCGGCGCGATCAGCCGGGTGCCGGGCGCGAGCCGCGCGAGCGAGGGCACGTGCAGATGGTCCGCGTGCAGATGCGAGACGAGCACCGCGTCCGCCACCGCCGCCTCGGGCGGCGGCAGCGCGCCCCGGCGCCGCCGCAGATGCGCGAGTCGGCGCGCGAAGAGCGGATCGGTCAGCAGCCGCACTCCGGACTCCTCGATCGTGCAGGTGGCATGACCCCACCAGGTGACCTCCACCGGCACGACATCCTCTCCCCGGCTCGACGATGGTTGATGACGAGCCTAAATCTCCACGCGCGCAAACCACGGGTCGCGGGGTAGGCATCCCGCACCAGAGGGGAGGCGCGCCGTGACCATGCACGCCGAGCAGTGTCCGCGCTGCGGAGGAGTCCTTGCGGTGAGCCAGGACGGCTGGAAGATCTGCCACTCCTGCGGCTACTCCTCACCGCCGTGAACGGGGAGTAGGGTCGGCCCCGACAGCTCATGCAGGGGGACGGTATGGACGACGTACGTGTGGCCGCGATCGCCAGCCTGACCCCGCTCGAAGAACTCGATCTCGATCCCTTCCTGGTGGACACCCGCAGCCAGCACGAGATGTGCGCGAAGTGGGCCGCGGGGCGCGGCTACGTAGTCACCAGGCAGTTGCTTTTCTACGGTCTGCGTCCGGACCACGTCGGCCTCTGGGCGGATGTGGACGCGGGCCTCGTCGACGTGTTCGTCGCGCCCAACGAGCGTGTTCTGGCAAGGGCGTTGACGTCCGTGCCGGACTTCTCCGCCGAGTGCGCGCGGCGCGGTGTGCGGCTGGAGACGGCCGGGCTCGACGAGCCCGCCTACGACGCCACGAAGAAGGCTCGCATCCACCGCCGCCTCTCGATGCCCACCGCCGGATACGACGGCTGCTGAGGGCCGCTGCCCGCACGACGCCACGGGCCCTTTGCACCCTTATGGCAGGGTGGAGAGGGAACGGCAAGGCGAAAGGCGGGCGGCGTGGGGCGATGGCGGACGACGGGCAGCGCCCTGCTGCGGGTGATCGTCGTGTGGGTCGTCTCGACGCTCACCATGATGCTGCTCGCGGGCATCCTGCCCGACTTCAAGCTCACCTCCGACAACGGCGACAGCATCACCCGGGTCGCGCTCACCGCGGCCTGGGGAGCGGGCGCGTTCGGCCTGCTCGGCGCGCTGGTGTGGCCCCTGGTGGTGCGGGCGTTCCTGCTGGTGCCCGCGCTCGTCCTCGGCCTGCTGGTGTTCTTCCTGAACGGCTCGCTCCTGCTGATCGCGCTCCGCCTGATCCCGACCGGCCGGGGCGCGGCCGAGCCCGAGACCGCGGTGATCGTCGCCGCCGTGATGTCGGCGGTGGCCTCGGCGACCTCGACCGCGCTGGCCGTACGCGACGACGACGCCTACCGGCGCCGCCTCTCCCGGCTCGCCGACCGCCGCCGGCGCAGACGCGGCGAAGGCCCGGTGCCGCGGCCGCCGGGCATCGTCTTCCTCCAGCTCGACGGCGTCGGCGAACGTGTGCTGCGCGACGCCGTCGACGCGGGCCTCATGCCCACCGTCGCCACCTGGCTGAAGGGCACGCACCGGCTCACCCCGTGGCGTACCGACTGGTCGAGCCAGACCGGCGCCAGCCAGCTCGGCATCCTGCACGGCTCGACCTTCGACGTGCCGGCCTTCCGCTGGTACGAGAAGGAGAGCGGCGAGGTCATGGTCTCCAACCGGCCCGCCTCCGCCGTCGAACTGCAGCGCCGGGCCGTCGAGCGCACCGGCGACGGAGGGCTTCTCACTCTCGACGGAGCCAGCCGCGGCAACCTGTTCTCGGGCGGCGCCGACCAGGTCGCCCTGGTCCTGACCGTGGCCGCCCGGCGCGGCCGCCGCAATCGCTCCCGCGCCGGATACTTCGCCTACTTCTCCGACCCCGCCAACGCGGTCCGCACCGCGCTCTCGTTCGTCGCCGAGGCCGGCCGCGAGATCGCCCAGTCGACCCGGGCCAGGATCCGCAAGGAGACCCCGCGCATCAAACGCGGCGGCCTCTACCCCTTCATCCGCGCCTTCGCGACGGTCGTGGAGCGGGACGTGGTCGTCGCCGCCGTCATGGGCGACATGCTCGCCGGGCGCACCGCCGTCTACGCCGACCTCGTCGCCTACGACGAGGTCGCCCACCACTCGGGACCGCGGGGCAGGGACACCGATCAGGTCCTCGGGCGCCTGGACCGTTCCCTCGCCCTGATCGCGGGCGCCGCCCAGCACGCCCCGCGCGGCTACCGGATCGTGCTCCTGTCCGACCACGGCCAGAGCCCCGGCGAGACCTTCGAGGGCGCGTACGGACTGACCCTGAAGGATCTCGTACGGGCCGGCTGCGGGCTGCCCGTGCCGCGCCGGGCCCGCCGCACCCGCAGCGGCGCGGAGGCGAGATACGCGGTGCGGGTCGCGCTGCACCGCCCCGTCGAGGAGACGCTGGAAGAGGGGACGCACCGGCCGGGGCCCGGCTCCGATCCGGTCGTGCTCGCCTCCGGCAACCTCGGCCTGATCTCCTTCCCCGACACCCAGGGCCGCATGACCCGCGAGCAGATCGACCGCCGTCACCCGGCGCTCCTGCCGACCCTGGCGAGCCACCCCGGCATCGGCTTCCTCCTCGTACGCAGCCAGGAGCACGGAGCGGTGGTGCTCGGCGGTGGAGGCACCGAGGTGCCGTTGGCCCAACTCGTCGACGGGGAGGGCCCGTTGAAGGGGTTCGGGCGCGGTGCGGCCGACGCGGTGCGCCGCACGGACACCTTCCCGCACACCGCCGACATCATGGTCAACTCGATGTACGACCCGGCCACCGGCCAGGTGCACGCCTTCGAGGAGCAGATCGGCTCGCACGGCGGACTCGGCGGCGAGCAGTCCCACCCGTTCCTGCTCTCCCCGCTCGACCTCACCGAACCGGTGCCACGCGGCGGGGAACTCGTCGGCGCGGAACAGGTGCACCACGTCCTGCGCCGCTGGCTGCGCGAGGGCCAGGGTCCGCAGGTCCCGGTGGGTGCCGAGGCTCTGGCCGGGGTGGAGAAATCGCCGTCGACAGACCGACCGGAAGGATCATTTCCGGTTGGCGGCCTCGCCCGACAGGACAAAACCAGCTGATTTTGTGCGGTGCCCCACGTACCCGACCATGGTCAGGTTTGTCCCGTACGAGAGGCGCCCCCACCCACCATGACCATGCAAGAAACCCAGAGCAAGCACGCCCGGCAATTCGGCCTGCCGGTCGCGACCGCCCTGGTCATGGGCAACATCATCGGCGGCGGAATCTTCCTGCTGCCCGCCTCGGTCGCCCCGTTCGGCACGATCAGCCTGGTCGCGTTCGCCGTCCTCACCGCCGGTGCGATCGCGCTCGCCCTCGTCTTCGGCCGGCTCGCCGAGCGCCACCCGCAGACCGGCGGCCCGTACGTGTACGCCCGCGAGGCCTTCGGCGACTTCGCCGGGTTCCTGGCCGCCTGGTCCTACTGGATCACCACCTGGGTCTCGAACGCGGCCCTCGCGGTCGCCGCCGTCGGCTACCTCGACGTGCTCATACCCGTCCACGCGTCCAAGGCGGCGACCATCACCGCGGCCCTGCTGCTCCAGTGGCTCCCGGCCCTCGCCAACCTCGCGGGCACCCGGTACGTGGGCGCGGTCCAACTCGTGGCCACCGTCCTGAAGTTCGCCCCGCTGCTCCTGGTCGCCGTCGGCGGCCTCTTCTTCTTCGACCCCGCCAACCTCGGCCCCTTCCAGGCCGGTGGCCAGTCCGGGCTCGGCGCGATATCCGCCTCCGCCGCGATCCTGCTGTTCAGCTACCTCGGCGTCGAGTCCGCCGCCGTCAGCGCGGGCGAGGTCCGCGACCCGCGCCGCAACGTCGGCCGCGCCACCATCCTGGGCACCATGGGCGCCGCCGTGATCTACCTCCTGGGCACGCTCTCCGTCTTCGGCACCGTCCCGCACGACAGGCTCGTCAGCTCCACCGCCCCCTTCACGGACGCCGTGAACTCCATGTTCGGCGGCACCTGGGGCGGCACCGCGGTCGCCCTCGCCGCCCTCGTCTCCATGGTCGGCGCCCTCAACGGCTGGACCCTGCTGAGCGCCCAGACCCCGTACGCCGCCGCCCGGGACGGCCTCTTCCCGCAGGTGTTCGGGAAGAAGAAGCGCGGCGTCCCGACGGTGGGTGTCCTGGTCACCGCCGTCCTCGCCTCGCTCCTGACGGTCTACAACTACACGGCCGGATCCAAGGGCGTCTTCGAGATCCTGGTCCTGGTGACCACGTTCACGGCGACCGTGCCCTACCTCCTGTCGACCGCCGCGCAGATCTACTTCCTCGCCTCCGGCCAGGGGGAGCGCGTGCACCGTTCCCGCCTGGTCCGCGACGCGGTCCTGGCCGTGCTCGCCTTCGGCTTCTCGATGTGGCTGGTGGCCGGTTCCGGGTACGAGGCGGTCTACCAGGGCGTGCTGTTCCTCTTCGCGGGCGTCCTCGTGTACGCGTGGATGGCGGCGCGCAAGCAGCACGCCCAGGAGAGGACCGCCGCCTGACGTGTTGTTCGCCACCTCGGGCGCCGCGTGGAGGCCAAGGAGGCGTCAGGGTTCGGGCCATTCAGGACGTACTGCCGGTAGCGGGTTGCGTACGAGTGGATCATGTGTGGTGGGATGAGGTGATGCGAACCCCCACACGCATGCACGCTCGCTACCGCAACCCCTACGACGAACTCGCGGCCCTGGCCGACCCCGAGCCCGACCCCCACCCGGCCGAGGAGCCCTGGACCGACCCCGGTTACGCCACCGAGGAGATACCGGAAGCGATACCGGCCGAGGCGCCCTCGGGCCTGGTGGACGCCGACCCCGACCACGGCTTCTGGTCCCGGCCGCAGCGCCGCCGCGCCCGGCGCCGCCGCCGGAGCCGGGGCAGCCTCCTAGCGGCCGTGCCCCGCGCGGGCAAACTGCTCGTCGCCCTGGTGGTGGGCGCCGGATTCCTCGTCCTCGCGGACCGCTGCGCGGCGATGTACGCCGAGAAGAAGGCGCAGCAGGCGATCCAGAACGACCTCCATCTCGCCGCCGCGCCCCAGGTGGACATCCACGGCTTCCCCTTCCTCACCCAGGTCCTGGACAAGCACCTGGAACGCGTGGACGTCACCGTGCCCCACGTGCCCGCCGACCGCGTGTCCCTCGCGAAAGTGCAGGCCAGCGCGCGCAGCATCGAGCTGACGGGCCATCTGCCGAGCGACATCAGCGGCGCGGTCGTCGGCAACCTGAACGGTGAGATCACCCTCTCCTTCGACGACCTCAACCGCGAACTCGCCGCATCCCAGGTCAAGTTCAGCCGCCGCGGCGACAACTCGGTGGGTGCCGACGGCAAGTTGAGCATCGCCGGGCAGGAGCTGCACGTCAGCGCGGAGGCCCAGCTGCGCCTCGTCAGCAGCCAGGGCCTGTCCACCGACATCGACGGCATGAGCCTCGACATGCCCGGCATCGCCACCTACCGCCCGGGCCGCGACCGGGGCCTGACCCTGCACCGCGAGACCGCCGAACTCATCAGCCGGGACACGGCCCGGGTGAAGGCGCTCCTTTCGGTACCGGCGGTGGTGAAGCGGCTCGGAGTGCCGGACAAGGACGTGGAGCTGGCGCTGAAGAACGAGGCGAAGCTCCACGAACTGGTGGGCACCCCCCGTTTCATCGACCAGCTGATGCGGGTCAACCTCGTGGACGTGGTGGCGGACCACCCCTGGCTCCTCTCCAAGGTGGGCATCGACCCGAAGCTGATCACCGGCCTGATAGCGATGCGCCCGCCGGAGCTCTCCGACCGCCTGTCCTTCTCGTTCACGCTGCCGAAGGAGGCGAGGGACCTGCAACTGCGCGGCGTACACGTCGAGAAGAACGGCATCGTGGCGACGGTCTCGGGGATGGGGCTCGCGGTGGGCAAGGGCCACTGACGCCGTCGCGCAGGCACCGATACCCTGCGCGCCATGATCAACTCATCTGGACGTTCCGGCGACGCCGAGGTCGCCACGGCAGCGGCAGCCGCCGGCGCGGACGTGGTGCGCACCCTGTACGGGCAGCGGCTCGCCCGCATCGACAAGGGTGCCGGGGACTTCGCCACCGCCGCCGATGTGGCGGCGGAGAAGGCGATCCTCGACGTCATCGGCGCCGCCCGCCCCGACGACGCGGTGCTCGGCGAGGAGGGCGGGCGGCAAGGGGGCGCCGACGCGGAGCGCCAGTGGCTGGTGGATCCCTTGTGCGGCACGCTGAACTACGCCGTGGCCAGCATGCTCGTGGCCGTCAATGTGGCGCTGCGCGACGGGGCGGCGGCGGTGGCCGACCCGTTCGGCGGCGAGGTCTTCTGCACCGACGGGGAGACGGCCTCGGTACGGAGTGAGGGGGCCGATGCTCCCTTGGTGCCCACGCCCGCCACGCGCCTGGTGGACGTCAACCTGGATCCGCCGTTCCCGAACGCGCCCGGGTTCCGTGCCACCGACCTCCTTGCCCACCCCGGCTTCGTCGCCCGGTTCCGGCCGAGGGTGGTGTCCACGACACTGGCGCTGGCCTGGGTCGCGGCCGGCAAGCGAGCCGCGTATGTCACCGACGGCGGTGATCTCTCGGACAGCGTGCACTTCGCCGCCGGTATCGCCCTGTGCCGGGCGGCCGGCTGTGTGGTCACGGGCATCGACGGCGCCCCGGTCGGCCCGCGGGGCCGCGGCCTCGTGGCGGCGGCCGATGCGGAGACCCACGAGTTGCTGATGGCGATGATCCGCAGCCGGGGGTAGCGATGTGTGCCGTCCGCCGAGGCGGCCATGCGGCGCGTGGAGGGGCCGGGGCACGCGGACCGGCGCCGCCAACGCCCCTGTCCGCCCCCGGCCCGGCCCGCGTCTGGGGGTGCGAACCCGGGCGAATGCGCGGATGCTGGGTGTGCCAGCATCCGCAAGGAGGCAGATATGTCGATGCTCGACAAGCTCAAGGGCCTGCTCAAGGGCCACGAGGACACCGCGCGGCAGGGCGTGGAAAAGGCGGGCGACGCCTTCGACGCCAAGACCGGCAACAAGTACCAGAGCCAGGTCGACATGGCCCAGCAGAAGATCAACGAGCAGCTGGGCACCCAGGAGCGGCCGCAGGACCCCCCTCCGCAGAGCTAGATCCCCAGAGGCGGATCCCCGGAGCGACATCCCGGACGGGAACCCGAGAGCTGGATCCCGCACGGCCGTGACCACGACTCCGCCCTCACCGGTTCTCCGAGGACCGGGGGCGAGGGCGGGTACGTGGTGTTCGGCGGGCGACCGGGCTCCCTGTGCCGGTTCGGAGTGATATGTCAAGAGGAGTCACCCGGTAGAGCGGATCTGCCGGGCTTTCGGCACGTAACGGGCATAGCTGGGCAGAGCTGTCCTCGTGCCGTCCGCCTCCCTCGCCGCCCTGCGCCGCACCCTCGTGGTGCTGTCGGTGCTCTGCGCGCTGTTCGGGGCGGTGCCCGGAGTGCCGGCGTGCGAGGGGCGGACGGTGGACGCGGCCGCGGTGTCGGCGGCCCCCGAGCCGTCCGACGAGGGCGTCCAGGACGCGGCCGACGCGGTACTTCCCGTACAGCCGGTCCGGCTTGCGCGGCCGGTCCGCCCGCCGGTGTTCGACATGCCGCGGCCGGAATCCGTGTCGCCGCCCTCCGCTTCGTACGACCACGCCCGTCGGCCTGCTGAGGCGACGGGCGTTCGCTGTGTGGTGCTGCGCTGCTGACCGTTCCGCACGGAACCGGATCAGTCAGTCGACTCCCTTACGCAGCAAGGTGGTTCAGCCATGCCCATCGATCCGTTCGCGGCGCTCAACGCCATGATCCGAGCCGAGGCCGCCCGTGTCCGGCCCGCCGGGACCGGTACGCCGAAGAAGGGAATGAAGAAGACCGAGGGACAGGAGGAGCGCCCGAAGGAGGAGCGCCCAACGCGCTAGAACCCGAGGTGGGCGCCCGGATTCTCCCGGGCGCCCACCGCCATCAGCACTCGAAGTCCCGCCCCGCGCCCGGATCGGGGCCGTACGGCGGAACGGCCGCGCGTACGGGGTGTGGTGTCCCTGATCCGGGTCAGACCGCGTCGCGCACGTGGACGTGCCCGTCCCTGGGGTAGGGCGGGTAGGCGGGCAGGATCCGGTCGAGGCGGTAGCCGGTCTCCTCGGCGACGCGGCACGAGGCGAGGTTGTCGATCTGGTGGATCAGTTGGAGGCGGCGAAGACCGTCGCCCGCGAAGGCGTCGAAGGCCCACGTCGAGAGCGCTTCCAGGGCGCGCGGGGCCACCCCCTGGCCGCGGGCGTGGGCCAAGGTCCAGTAGCCGACCTCGCCGATTTCGCGGCCGTCGTCGCCCCACCTGAGGGAGACGTCGCACAACAACGTGCCGTATCCACCGTCGAGTTGAGCCTCGCAGACCGCGAAGCTGAACTGCTTTCCGGTCTCTCCGCCCTCCCACTGCCGCTCCAGCCACCGCAGCGCGTCCTCGGAGGTCTTCATGGGGCTGGTCGTCCAGCGGGCTATGTCGGGGTCGCTGTAGGCCTCGATCACCGCATCGGCGTCGTCCGGCAGCCAGGGCCGCAGCACAAGCCCGCCCGCCGTCGCCGTCGCCTCCACCCGCAGAGTCACCGTCATCCCTGTCCTCCTCGAAAACGCGGTCCGTTGCGCCTGCCGCATGCGTAAGAGTACGGAGGCGGGGCGAGCGGCATCCGAAGGGGGCCGATCCTCCCAACTGGCTCGCCAGAGGTGATTGTTGAGCAACTGTCCGGCTCGCCGATGCGGACGGCGTCAGTCCGCGAGGAGTTCCGCGACGGCCCGCGCCGTCCACGGGCCCGCCGCGCCCGGGCAGTCCGCCAAGTAGGCGGTGACCACGTCCTCGTCCCAAATACCCGCTTCCAGCAGCCCCCTGGCCAGGTGCCCGAGGTAGGCGGCCGAGGGCGCCGTCCAGGCGACCTCGGCCATCCGCCAGGGGGCGGTGAACGTGAGGACGGGCCGGCCGTCGAGCCGGCCCGTACAGATCAGGGTTTCGTACCGCCCGTCGCCCAGCACCGCCCGTCCCGTGCTCAGCACCTCGCCGAGGTCGAGGTCCGCGCCGGGGGCCCGGTACATCTCCTGCGCCGCGATGTCGGCGAACTGGCCCGCCGAGACCAGGTGGGCGCGGCCGAGCACGTGGCCGTCCGCGTCGGGATCGTAGAAGGCCCGGCCGCCCCGCCAGACCGGCGACCGGGTCGCGAAGTAGAGCGCCCCGCGGAGCTCCACCGGCGCGGACGCGGCGGGCGGCCGACGGTCCCGGCACCCCGGGTGCGTCCGGGCCGCGCCCGGCGGCCGGCCGCCCTCGATGTAGTGGGCGAGCCGGTCGCGAAGCATGTTGGAGCCGTACGAGGCGTACCAGACCATCCCGTCCGGCCCGTGCACGGCCGAGCTGTCGCCCACCACATCAACCTCCATTACCTGTGCGGTAATCGCGCCCCTCGCCGTCCCCCGGCAGAGTTGGGGACATCGGGACCCGGGCGGCGCACTCCGGCCGGGTCCCGGGATTCTGACTAGGCGTCACATACTTCACGGAGGCTGATTTCCATGTCCGAGAACCGCTACGAGACCGCCGTCGCCCGCTACTTCGAGGCGTGGAACGCCGGCTCGGCCGAGGGTATCGCCAAGGCCGTCGCCGCGGCGTGGACCGAGGACGGGTCCTACACCGACCCGCTCGCGGAGGTCGCCGGCCGCGAAGCGGTCGCAGCCGTGATCGCCGGAGCGCACGCCCAGTTCCCGGGGTTCGAGTTCCGGCTGCTCGGCGCGGTCGACGGTCACCACGACGTCGCCCGCTTCGGGTGGGAGCTGGTGTCGGTCGCCGACGGCTCGGCCCCGGTCGCCGGGTTCGACGTGATCGCCCTCGCCGAGGACGGCCGCATCCGCTCCGTCGCCGGGTTCCTGGACCGCGTACCGGCTACGGCATGAGGGACTGAAGGTACTTCGCCGTTTCCGGGTCGGCCGGCAGGAACGTCTCGATGGCCAGCTCGGAGACGGTGACGTCCATCGGCGTGTTGAACGTGGCGATGGTCGATATGAAGGACAGGACCGTCCCCGCGTGCTCGATGCGCAGCGGCAGCGCGAAGGGGAACACCGGGTGGGCTCCGGTGTCGCCGGGCTCCGCGCCGGCCGGCACGGGGTGGGCCGCGACCTCCTCGTACAGCGCGCGCAGGGTGTCGCTGCGCAGCAGCGCGATCTGCCGTTCCATCTGTTCCAGGAGGTGGCCGCGCCACTGCGCCAGGTTGCGGATGCGCGGGGCGAGGCCCTCGGGGTGGAGGGTGAGCCGCATCGCGTTCACCGGCGGTGTCAGCAGATGCCCGGCCACACCTTCGAGCAGCATCTCTATGCCCCGGTTCGCGGCGAGCACCGTGTATGTCGCGTCGACCATCAGCGCGGGGTAGGGGTCGTACGCCTGGAGCAGCCGCTCCATCCCCTCGCGCAGGGAGCTCATCGACGGGTCGTCGAGCGGAGTCTGTGCGTAGTGCGGGGCGTAACCGGCCGCCAGGAGCAGGGCGTTGCGCTCGCGGACCGGCACGTCCAGGTGCTCGGCGAGGCGCAGGACCATCTCCTCGCTCGGCCGGGACCTGCCGGTCTCGATGAAGCTGATGTGCCGGGCCGACGAGTCGGCGCGCAGCGCGAGCTCCAGCTGGCTGATCCGGCGCTGCTCGCGCCAGCCGCGCAGCATCGGCCCTACTCCCGTTTCCAGTGCGGCAGTTGTCATAGCTCAGACATTAACCCGCGCCTGTGACAACGCCTCCGAGCGGCCCGCATCCTGTCCCTTGCGGCGGCGCCGGAGTACCCAGGCCGCGAGGACCGCGCCCGCCGCGACCCCGTACGCCGTCGTCGGTACGGGAAAGTCCGGCGCGGCCGGAGTCGTCACATACGCGGCCGCCCCCGCAGCGGCGACGGTGAGCCACTCCCACCGCCCGTCGAGCGCCACGAGGGCGACCAGGAGCAGCGCGTACCAGGAGTAGCCCGGCGTGAGCAGCAGGAAGGACCAGCCGAGCAGCAACAGACCGCCCGACCAGGGGCGTTCGGGGTTTCCGCGGCGCATCACGTACGCGGTCACCGCGATCAGGACGGCGAGTGCGACCGGCAGCGACCAGTTGTCGGGCAGCACCAGGCGGAGCAGAGCGAAACGGCCCCGCGCGGAAGGATCGTCGTACCCCTCCTCCTCGGTGTATCCGCCGAGGTAGCCGAACACCGAGGAGTGGGAGGTGAGCGCGTACGGGAGGTAGGAGAGCGCGATCATGCCTGCCGTCGACAAGAGTACGGTGACCGGCCGCCGGCGCAGGACCGCGGGCAGGACCACGGCGGGCAGTAGCTTGACCGCGACGCCCGCGCCGATCAGTGCCCCGCCCGCTGCGGCACGCAGCCGCCCGATCGCGGGACGTCCCGTCAGCGCGCCGAGCCCCACGACGGTCAACAGCACGGCCAGGACGTCGATATGGGCGTTGTTGACCGCCTCCAGAGGCACGGCCGGACACCACGCCCAGTACGCGACGGCCGGCACCGGGCCCGAAGCCCCGTCCGGGCCGCGCCGCCGCACGATCCTCATGAGCCCCAGTGTGGTACCCACCGCGAACAGCGCGCCGCCGGTCTGCAACGGCTTCAGGCGGGCGGAACGGGGCGCGATCTCATCCACCACCAGGTAGTACGCCTCGGCGACGGGCGGGTAAATGGTGTGGACGGACGGCCTGTTGAGCAGGGTGCAGCCGCCGTCCACCGGGGCGTGGTCCGGCAGCGCGCACTGCGCCGGATCCGTCGGGAACAGCCAGCGGTCGCGCAGTCCGGCCAGCTCGCGGTCGGCCGGAGCGTGGTCGTACGGGGAGATCCCGGCCGCCTGCACCCGGCCGTCCCAGGCGTACCGGTAGGCGTCCGTGCTCGTGCGCGGGGGAGCGAGGAGGCCGGTCGCGGCCACGGCGATCCCGCCCGCGACGATCAGCGCGGCCTGGTGGCGGACCGGCACCCTGCGCACCGACCAGGCAGCCGCGGCGAACAGCAGCCAGGCCGCCGCGTACCACCAGGAGAGCCCGCCCGGGTCGGTGGCATAGCCGTCGCGGAGGACGGTGAGGGCGATGACGACGGTCAGCGCGGCGAGCAGGGCGGCGGTGCATGCGGTACGTCCATGGGTCACCCCGCGAGCCTCGCACCTTCGCACCGCTGCGGACGGCAGGCCGCCCCCGCCGTCCGCGAACCGTAAGGTTCTGCCGGGCGCGCGGGGGCGGATTACTCGGCTACCGGATTACTGCCAGCCGCCGTAGGGAACGGTCAGCAGTTCCAGCCAGTGCCCCGACGGGTCGGGGAAATAGACCCCGCGGCCGCCGTCGTTGTGATTGATCTCGTTGGGGTGCTGGCGGTGCGGATCCGCGAAGAACGGAAGCTTCAGATCCGTGATCTTCTGGAATGCCGCATCGAATTCTTCCTCGGACACGAGGAATGCGTAATGCTGCGCGGGGATATCGGTGCCCTCGGGCACCGTGGCGAAGTCGAGAGTGACGCCGTTGCTGGTCGTGACGGGGATGAAAGGTCCCCATTCCTTGCCGACCTCAAGGCCGAGCATGTCGCCGAGGAATTCGGCGGACACCCGGTTGTCGTGGGAAGCGACGATGGTGTGATTCAACTGTACTGACACGGTGGAATGCCTCCAACAGGCATCTCACAGACACCTCCATGTCTCACCCGGCCGGTGACCGACACGCGATGCTGCCCAAAGATCCTAACCACATGCCCGGGCCCCTGTCACGGTATTGATTGCGTCATCGCATTCCCGCACCGGACGGCGGCGTTCGCGAACCGTAAGGTGTTCAGCCGTCCCGAACGGGGGTCTGCCGGGGTGGGATGGGAGGCATGAAGCCACGACTTCCCGCAGTGCGGCCGCCCGTCTTCAAGGGCCGACTGCACGACGCACGTACGGCGACCTCCATCGGCCGCCTGCTGGGTGTCGCGATCGCGATCTGCTTCGGCACGGGACTGATCAGCCACTACCTCCAGCACCCGCCCGGATGGCTGGCGGACTACTTGCCCAGCAGGCCCAGCTGGGGCTACCGGCTCACCCAGGGCCTGCACGTCGCGTCCGGCATCGCCGCGATCCCGCTGCTGCTCGCCAAGCTGTGGACGGTGTACCCGAGGCTGTTCGCGTGGCCGCCGGTGCGGTCCGTACGCCATGCGCTGGAGCGCCTCTCGGTCGCGGTCCTCGTCGCCGGCGCTGTCTTCGAGCTCCTCACGGGACTGCTGAACACGGTGCAGTGGTACCCGTGGCCGTTCAGCTTCGTCCCCGTGCATTTCGCCGTGGCGTGGCTGCTCGCCGGAGCGCTGACGCTCCATGTGGCCGTCAAGTACCCGGAAATCAAAGAGCATTGGAGCCGGAAGTCGACCGGCACTCTGGCACTGCCCGCAGCCGACGGACCCGACCGGCGCTCCTTCCTGACCGGTGTGACGGCTGCCGTCGGCGCGGTCACCCTCACCACCGTCGGCCAGTCCTTCACCCCGTTGAAGTCCTTCGACGTCCTCGCGCCGCGCCACCCCGACCACGGGCCCCAGAGCCTCCCCGTCAACAAGACCGCGGCGGCCGCCGGAGTGGGCCGAGTCGACGCATCCACCTACCTGTTGACGGTGGACGGCCCCCGCCCCTACACCCTCACCCTCGCCGAACTGTCCGCGCTCGCCCGGCACGCATCCGTCCTGCCCATCGCCTGCGTCGAAGGCTGGAGCAAGTCCGCGCGCTGGACCGGCGTACGCATGACCGACCTGCTGCGCCGGGCCGGCGCGCCGCCGGACGCACGGGTGCGGGTCACCTCGCTGGAGAAGTACGGCTCGTACCGGGTGATGGAGATGGGCCGCGAGTACGCCCACGATCCGCTCACGCTGCTCGCCCTCACGCTCAACGGGCAGACCCTCACGCCCGACCACGGCTACCCCGCCCGCATCATCGCGCCGAACCGCCCCGGCGTGCTGCAGACGAAGTGGGTCACCCGCCTGGAGGTGCTGTGATGCGCACGGCGGTGGGTGCGGCGGGAGTCGCGCTGATGGCGTTCGGCGCACTGTTGCTGTGGGGCCAGAGCACCCACTGGGACGTGCTGATCTGGCTGGCCGGGGCCGTCGTCCTGCACGACGGGGTGATCGCGCCGCTGGTCCTCGGCGTGGGGTTCCTGGTCGGCGGCCTGAAGCACCGCGGCCTGGTGCGCGGCGCCCTGCTGGCCGCGGGCTGCCTCACCCTGGTCGCCCTCCCGGTGCTGCTCCGCCCCCTCCCGACGGCCAACTCCTCGGTGCTGCCGCTGGATTACGTACGGGGTCTGCTGATCTCCCTCGCGGCGGTGGCCGTGCTGGCGGTGCTGCTGGGCGCGGGGCGCTGGGCCTGGGGGAGGGCGAACAGGGCGGACGATCCGGAGAGCCGATGACGATCCGGAGGGCTGACGCGGGAACGGGGGGTTCTCCGCCGTTCCCGGTCCCCTCGGTCAGTCCCCCGCCGCCCGCATCGGCTCCGCCGCCTCCCACACGCTCTGGAACGCGAGGCGCAGGCAGGCCGCGAGTGCCGGATGCTCGATGTACAGGGCGGTCGTCGAGCCCGTCCCCGCCACCGGATCCGGCATGTCGCACAGCACCAGAGAGGCGTCCGCGATGACCAGTTTGAGCGGCAGCCGCTGGGTGAAGCGGGCCTCCTCGCCCGCCTCGGCGAAGCGCCGCACGTTCTCCAGGACCTCCTCGTCGGCCAGCGCGTCGTGCGTGTACACCGCCCGCACCGTGCCCTTGGCCCGCCGAAGCCGCCTGGTCGCCTTGATCCCGGACGTGTTGGCGGCCGGGGCCACGAACGGCGGCATGCAGAACGTGAGCAGCTCGGAGTCGGCCTGCTCCTGGATGTCCGCGAAGCGCTCGGCGATCTGCCGCTGGTCGCGCAGCACCTCGATGTAGTCGAGCGGATCGGTGTGCGCCCGCCCGTCCGCCCACAGCGGGAGCAGGAGCGAAGTGAGACCCGTCGACACCTTCTCCAGGCGTTCCAGAGACTCCCTCTGACGGTTCATCAGGCGCGTCACGGCGAGCTCCGGGGCGACCGCGGCGAACGTGGCGACGCGCCCGCGGTGGGCCACCGCGAGCTGGGCGCGGACCAGGCCGTCGAGGACGTCGTAGATGCGCTGCCGGGGCACCTCGGCCTCCCGTGCCACCTGCGCCGCGGTGTAGGAGTCGCGCCGGACGAGAGCGAGGTAGACGCGTGCCTCGTAGCGGGAGAGGCCCAGCTCGACCAGGTCGCTGACCGACCCCTCATCCGGCTCCATGCGCATCCCCGTCCGACTCCATGTACGTCCTCCTCGGCTCCGCTGCCCGCCACCGTATACACGTACACCCGGCTCTGAGCAGCCCTGTGATCCTTTGGGAATTCCCCGGCGGGCGCGATCGGTGATCCATCCCTTTTCGAGGGCAAGGCTTTGCCTGGGGCTTGCCAAAGGCTGTTGTCGGCCCCGTCGGCCGTCGCTACCTTCATCCCTGCCACCACTTGAGCGGGTGGCAGTTTTCGCGAGGTGCCACTGTCATGCACTGATCAGGCTAGGCCGCACTCGCCGATCACGTGCACCCACGTACTGCCGAACGTGCCGCACGTACCGCCGATCGCACACATGCATCGCCGCTCGCAGCGCACCCCCGCGGCACACGCAGCACACGTACCGCTGGACGTGCCGCACACGCACCGCCGATCACCCCGCACGGACACCGCCGAACGTTCGCACATGTTCTGCCGCACGCGCCGGATCCGCCCTGCCGCTCACCGAGCTCCATCCCCGCACCTCCGCTCGCCCCGATCCGGCGAACCGACCCCCCATGGAGGGCAGTTCCTTGTACTCGAAGAGACCCTTCGGCCTCCCCGGATTCACCCGTCGGGCTGCCACCGCCGCGCTGTCCGCGGCGGCCCTGGTCACCGGTGGACTCATCGCCGTGGCCCCGTCCGTAAGTGCCGCCACTCAGGCCGACAGTGCTCAGCCCGCCAACACCCAGCGGCTGTGCGCCCAGCCGACCAAGGCGGGCGTGATGTCCTGCCTGGCCCTGGCCCGCACCGATGTGCAGCACCACCTCGGCATATCCACGGCCGCCGCCCCCTCCGGCTACGGCCCCAGCGACCTGCAGAGCGCCTACGCCCTGCCGTCGAACGCGGGCGCCGGTACCACCGTGGCCATCGTGGACGCCCAGGACGACCCCAACGCCGAGTCGGACCTGGCCACCTACCGCTCGCAGTACGGACTGCCCGCCTGCACCACCGCCAACGGCTGCTTCAAGAAGGTCGACCAGAACGGCGGCACCAACTACCCGACCGCGGACTCGGGTTGGGCCGGCGAGATCTCGCTCGACGTCGACATGGTCAGCGCCGTCTGCCCGCAGTGCCACATCCTGCTCGTCGAGGCCAACTCGGCGACCATGGAGGACCTCGGCGCTTCCGTGAACCGCGCGGTCACCATGGGCGCCAAGTACGTCTCCAACAGCTACGGCGGCAGCGAGGACTCCACCGACCCCAGCTCCGACGCCTCCTACTTCAACCACCCCGGCGTCGCCATCACCGTCTCCTCCGGTGACAGCGGCTACGGCGTCGAGTACCCGGCCGCCTCCCAGTACGTGACCTCCGTGGGCGGCACCTCGCTCAGCCGCGCGAGCAACAGCCGCGGCTGGTCCGAGTCGGTCTGGGGCACCAGCTCCGGCGGCCAGGGCGCGGGCTCGGGCTGCTCGGCCTACGACCCGAAGCCGTCCTGGCAGACGGACACCGGCTGCGCCAAGCGCACCGTCGCCGACGTCTCCGCGGTCGCCGACCCCGCCACCGGCCTCGCGGTGTACGACAGTTACCAGGCCAGCGGCTGGAACGTGTACGGCGGCACCAGCGCCTCCTCGCCCATCATCGCGAGCGTGTACGCCCTCGCCGGCACCCCCGCCGCGGGCACCAACCCGGCGTCCTACCCGTACGCCCACACCGGCTCGCTGAACGACGTCACCTCCGGCGCCAACGGCAGCTGCAGCCCCGCCTACCTGTGCAAGGCAGGCGCCGGCTACGACGGCCCGACCGGCCTCGGCACCCCGAACGGCACCGCGGCCTTCACCGGCGGCACCAGCACCGGCAACACCGTCTCGGTGACCAACCCGGGCAATCAGTCGACGCAGGTCAACACGGCGGCCTCGCTCCAGATCCACGCCACCGACTCCGACAGCGGCCAGTCGCTGACCTACAGCGCCACCGGTCTCCCGGCCGGCCTGTCCATCAACGCCTCGACCGGCCTGATCTCCGGCACCCCGACCACCGTCGGGTCCTCCAGCGTGACGGTGACCGCCAAGGACACCACCAACGCCAGCGGTTCGACGTCCTTCACCTGGAACGTCACCTCCACGGGCGGCAACTGCACCCCGGCCCAGCTGCTCGGCAACCCCGGCTTCGAGACCGGCAGCGCCGCACCCTGGTCGGCGACCGCGGGCGTCATCGACAACTCCAGCGGCGAGGCCGCGCACTCCGGCTCGTGGAAGGCCTGGCTCGACGGCTACGGCACCAGCCACACCGACTCGCTCTCCCAGTCGGTGAGCATCCCGGCCGGCTGCCACGCCACCCTCACCTACTACCTGCACATCGACACCAAGGAGACGACCGGCTCCACCGCCTACGACAAGCTGACGGTGACCGCCGGTTCGACCACTCTGGCGAGCTACTCCAACCTCAACAAGAACACCGGCTTCGCGCAGAAGTCCTTCGACCTCTCCTCGTTCGCGGGGCAGACGGTGACCCTCAAGTTCAACGGTGTGGAGGACAGCAGCCTGGCCACGTCGTTCGTCGTCGACGACACAGCGGTCAACGTGAGCTGACCTGAGCACGCGAAGGGCGGGGCGGGGTTCATCCCCTGCCCCGCCCTTCGGCGCGTCCCCGTCCTCCTCCACTCGGGCGGACACGCCCTCCAGCGGCTCTACCGGCGCCGAAGGGCGACGAACGGGCGGCCCGCCGCGGTCCAGCGACCGGCCGGACGCCAGCCCAGCGGCCGGGCGCAGGACAGCAGCGCGTTGGTGCCGAGCCGCGCCCAGGGGAAGTCACCACCCGCCGCACCACTGGCATCGGCGACCCGTACCCGGATCCGCTCGTCGATCTCGTACGGTGCCGTCTCGGCCAGCAACAGGCCGCCGGGGACGACGAGTTGGGCCACGCGGGCGAGCAGCGCCGCCGGGTCGCCGCCGATGCCCACGTTCCCGTCGACGAGCAGCGCGGTGTCCCAGCGCCCCTCGCCCGGCAGCCGGTCGAAGACCGAGCGGCACAGCGCGCTGCCGCCCCAGTCCCGGGTGCGGCGGACTGCTTCGGGGCTCACGTCGACGCCGAGCGCGGCGATCCCCTCGGCGGCGAGGGCCGCCACCAGGCGACCGGGCCCGCAGCCGATGTCCAGGACCGCGCCCCGGCAGCGGCGCAGCACCGTACGGTCGGCCAAGTCCGGCTCCGCACACCAGCGTTCGACCTCCAGCGGCAGCAGCCAGCCGTCGGGCCTGCGCAGGAACAGCGGGCCGCGCCCGGAGCGGAGCGCATCGGTATAGGGGTCGGCGTGCCAGGCGGCCGGGGCGGCGGAGAGCGCTCTCACCATGCGCGGGGCCCGGCGGTGAGGGAGCCGGCCGTCGGAGGCTGGGCGGCGGGGGGCCGAATCGCCGGGGTTCCGGCTGCCAGGGACCGGGCGAAGCGGCCGTGCGGGGCCTCGGCCGCGACCAGCTGGGCGTCGTGCGCGGTGTCCACATCCCGCAGTCGGGCCAGCTCACGCACCGTGAGCCCGGCGTCGTACAGCCGCTGCCGCTGCACGCGTCCGGTCTCGGCCACCGACATCGGCACCCCGAGCAGCAGCGACGGGTCGGGCTCGGTGAGGCCGAGGGCCCAGAACCCGCCGTCCTCGGCCGGTCCGAACCACGCGTCGCCCGGACCGGGGTCCGCCAGCGCGGGTGCGAGCAGTGCCGGGCTCACCTGCGGCGTGTCCATGCCGATCAGCAGCGCGGGCCCGGTGCACGCCGCGAACGCCGCCGCGATCCGCTCGTCCAGGCCGCCCGCACACTGCGGCACCACCTCGAAGCCCTGCGGAAGCCATGACCCCGGCTCGCCGTCGAGTACGAGAAGCCTTCTGCGTACGGGGGTGGCGAGGACCGCGTCCAGGGTGTCGGCGAGCGACGCCTCGGCGATCCGGGCCGCCTCCTCGGGGGTGTACGGCGGGGTGAGCCGCGTCTTGACCCGGCCGGGCACGGGCGCCTTCGCCAGGACGATCAGCGTTGTACCGGATACGGCCGCGGCACCGCTCATCGCGCCACCGCCGACGTGCGCGCCGCCACGGGCGGCTCGGCAAGGACCTTGCGCATGTCGTGCACCGCCTGCCAGGTGCCCCGCCACGTCCCGGTGACCTTCGACTTCCCGGTGCGCGGCCGGTACGGCACCTCGTGCTCGGCCACCTGCCAGCCCGCGTCCGCCGCGCGCACCACCATCTGGAGCGGGTAGCCGCTGCGCCGGTCGGTCAGGCCGAGCCCGAGCAGAGCCTCGCGGCGCGCGGCCCGCAGCGGCCCCAGGTCGTGCAGGCGCAGCCCGGTGCGGCGCCGCAGCATCCGCGCGAGCGCCAGGTTCCCGGCCCGCGCGTGCAGCGGCCAGGCGCCGAGACCCTGCGGCCGCCGCCGGCCGAGCACCAGGTCGGCGGCGCCGGACGCCACCTCCCGTACATAGGGGACGAGCTCGCCCGGATCGAGGGAGGCGTCGCAGTCGCAGAAGCAGACGTACTCGGCCTCGGCCGCGAGCAGCCCGGCGTGGCAGGCCGCGCCGAAGCCGCGGCGGGGTTCGTACACGACGGTCGCGCCCAGCGAGCGTGCCACCTCGGGCGAGCCGTCCGACGAGCCGTTGTCGACCACGACGGCCCGCCAGCCGTCCGGGATCCGGGCCAGCACCCAGGGCAGCGCCTCGGCCTCGTCGAGGCAGGGCAGCACGACGTCCACGGTCACCGAGGCCGGTCCCGGAAGGTCTGCGGACGGGGACTGTCGCGGCGACGGGGACGGGGGCGGGGACGCGGGCGGTGGAGCGGAAGGGGATTCAGTCACGTCCTCACCGTACGAATCCAAAGCGGACAAAACGGATATCAGGTTCTTACGAAACGCGGACATCGCCCGCCCGGGGCCCACCCGGCGCAGACGGACGCCCCCGGGCGGTGCGACGCTGGATTCCATGCACAGCACCGAGAGCCGCATCCTGGTCGTCGACGACGATCCGACCGTCGCCGAGGTCGTCACCGGCTACCTGGAACGCGCGGGCCACACCGTCGACCTCGCCGCCGACGGCCCCGCCGCCCTGCGCGCGGCCACGCGGCGCCGCCCCGACCTGGTGGTACTCGACCTGATGCTGCCCGGCATGGACGGCCTGGAGGTGTGCCGCCGACTGCGCGCCACGGCCCCGATACCGGTGATCATGCTGACCGCGCGGGGCGACGAGGACGACCGCATCCTCGGCCTGGAGATAGGCGCGGACGACTATGTGACCAAGCCCTTCAGCCCGCGCGAACTCGTCCTCCGCGTCGAATCCGTGCTGCGCCGCGCCCGCACCGCCACCGCCCGCCCGGGCCCGCGCATGTCCCGCTCGGGCATCGCCCTCGACCCGGCCGCCCGCACCGCCTCGAAGGACGGCAACGAACTGGCCCTGACATTGAGGGAGTTCGACCTCCTCGCCTACCTCCTGGCCCGCCCCGGCGAGGCCATCTCCCGCGAGCGCCTGATGCACGAGGTGTGGGGCTGGGAGTTCGGCGACCTGTCCACGGTCACCGTCCACGTCCGCCGCCTACGCGGCAAGATCGAAACGGATCCGGCGAAGCCTGTGCTGATTCGTACGGTGTGGGGGGTGGGGTACCGGTTCGAGACGGAGAGTGAGGGCGAGGGGACGGCGGAGGGCAGCGCTGCCGCGGCACATGGTGCGGGGGTGGCAGCACATGGTGCTGAGCCATATAGGGGTCGGCCACATGGGGCTGAGCTCTATGGGACTGAGCCACATGTGGCGGGCCGCCAGCAGGATGGCGCCGAGCCGTATGGAGCCGAGCTTCATGGGCTCGGGCTACATGGTGCCCAGCCACATGGGCGCGAGCCACACGGCGCCCAGCCACATGGGCTCGGGCCACATGGTGCCCAGCCACTTGGGCGCGAGCCACATGGTGCCCAGTCACATGAGCCAGGGCCACATAGTGCCCAGCCCTATGGTGCCGAGCCCAGCGGCACCGGGGCGGACGCAGCCGTCCGCCGCGGAGGCGACCATGGGTGACGTTCTGCTCATCGCCCTGTACGCCTTCCTCGGTGCCGCGGCAGCCGGGCTCGGTGGGGCACTCGCCCTGCGCCTCCTGCGGCACCGTTCGCTCACCGCGTCCGTGGCCGTCGTCGCGGCCGTCGCGGTCATCGCGATGCTGGCCGGCACGCTCGCCGTCGCCTGGGCCATGCTCCTGAACTCCCACGACCTGACGGTGGTGACCGTGGTCGTCGCCATGGCCGCCGTCGCCTCACTGGCCACCGCGCTGCTGCTCGGCCGCAGGGTCGTGGCCAGCAGCCGCCGCCTCGCCCTGGCCGCCCGCTCGTTCGGCGACGGTGGAAGCTTCGACGCCCCCACGGGGCCCGCAACCGCCGAACTCGCCGCGCTGAGCCGGGAGTTGGCGGCCACCAGCGCGAAGCTGACCGAGTCGCGCGAGCGGGAGCGGGCCCTGGAAACCTCGCGGCGCGAACTCGTCGCCTGGATCTCGCACGACCTGCGCACCCCGCTCGCCGGGCTCCGCGCGATGGCCGAGGCCCTCGAAGACGGCATGGCCAAGGACCCGGACCGCTACTTCCGCCAGATCAGAACCGAGGTCGAGCGCCTCAACTCCATGGTCGGCGACCTCTTCGAACTCTCCCGCATCCACGCGGGAGCGCTCTCCCTCAACCCCGCCCGCATGTCCGTCCACGACCTGATCGGCGACGCGCTGGCGGGCGCGGACCCGCTGGCCCGCGAACACGGGGTACGCCTCGTGGGAGAGCGCGTCGACGCGGTGCCGGTCGAGGTGGACGGCAAGGAGATGACCCGGGTCCTCGCGAACCTCCTGGTCAACGCCATCCGGCACACCCCGGCCGACGGCACGGTCGCGGTCGCCGCCGAGGACCGGGACGGCGCGGTCACGCTCTCCGTCACCGACGGCTGCGGCGGCATCGCCGAGGACGACCTGCCCCGCGTCTTCGATACCGGCTGGCGCGGTACCGAGGCACGCACCCCGCCCGGGGGCGCGGGCCTCGGCCTCGCGATCGTCCGAGGCATCGTGGAGGCCCACTCGGGCCGCGCGGAAGTCCGCAACGTGGCAGGCGGCTGCCGCTTCGAGCTGACCCTGCCGGTCGCCCCGGCGTAGGCGCCCCACGGGGCGCGGGGCTGTGACGTCGTGCGGCTCCGCCGCGTGAGCGCGACCAGTTACGACGGCCCGCAGCCGAAAGCCGGGAGAGAGGGGGCCGGGCAAGCGCCCCGGCCCCTTCCGCGCCCTGGGCCACTCACACATGGGCGGCTGCCTACCCCGTAGCGAACTCCGCCATCCCCTCCGCGAACCCCACGACCGGCTTCCAGCCGAGTTCGCTCCGCAGCCGCGCCGAGTCCGCCGTGATGTGCCGTACGTCGCCGAGCCGGTACTCGCCCGTCACCACCGGAGCGGGACCCCCGTGCGCCGAGGCGAGCGCCCGGGCCATCTCGCCCACGGTGTGCGGGGTGCCGCTCCCCGTGTTGTAGGCGGTGAGCGCGCCGGGCGGGCGGCTTGAGAGCGCTTCCAGCGCCACCACATTCGCCTCCGCCACATCCCGTACGTGCACGAAGTCCCGGCGCTGGCGGCCGTCCTCGAAGACCCGGGGCGCCTCGCCGCGCGCCAGCGACGAGCGGAAGAACGAGGCCACCCCCGCATAGGGCGTGTCCCGGGGCATCCCCGGCCCGTACACGTTGTGGTAGCGCAGCGACACCGCCCGCCCGCCCGTCGACCGGGCCCAGGCGGCGGCCAGATGCTCCTGCGCCAGCTTGGTCGTGGCGTACACATTGCGGGGGTCGACCGGGGCGTCCTCCGCGACAAGGCCAGGACTCAACTCGGCTTCGCAGCGCGGGCACGGGGGCTCGAACCGCCCCGCGTCGAGCCACTCGGCCGGCCGGGGCCCCGGGCGTACGACCCCGTGCTCGGGGCACTCGTAGCGGCCCTCGCCGTAGACCACCATCGACCCCGCGAGGACCAGTTCCCGTACCCCCGCGTCGGCCATCGCGGTCAGGAGCACCGCCGTGCCGAGGTCGTTGCAGCTCACATAGGCGGGGGCGTCGGCGAACCCGGTGCCGAGTCCGACCATCGCCGCCTGGTGGCACACCGCGTCCACCCCGACCAGCGCCGCGGCGACGACATCCGGATCCCGGACGTCGTCCCCCGGACGGACCGCCCGGTCCAGGACGAGCGGCTCATGGCCGTGTGCGGCAAGGGCTGTGACAATGTGCGAGCCGATGAAGCCCGCGCCTCCCGTGACAAGTACACGCATAGAGGAGACGCTACGGATGTGGAGCCTCCGCGTCACCGCTCCACCCCGTCATGTCACCACCCCGTAAGGAGTATCTCGACATGCCCGTTGAGCCACTGTCGCAGAAGGACATCGAGGACCGGTTGCGCGAGCTGCCCGGCTGGTCGCTTTCGGACGACCACGACCGGATCTCCCGCAGCTTCCGGCTCGCCAACCACTTCGCCGCGACGGCCATGGTGGTCCATGTGGCGCAGATCCAGGAGGAGCTCGGCCACCACAGCGACCTCACCCTCGGCTACAACACGGTCTCCCTGTCCGTGAACACCCACGACGCGGGCGGCGCCCTCACCGCCCTGGACTTCCAACTCGCCCACCGCGTAGAGGAGATCGCCCCCGGCCACGGCGCGGGGTGACCACGCTCGTACAGTGATCCGCATGCTGGACTACAACGCGGAGGCGGCCCATTACGATGCCACGCGCGGCGGCGTGCCCCGGGCCGAGGCGGCCGCCGACGCCGTCCTCCGACTCGTTCCCGACACCGCCCGCACCCTGCTCGACATGGGATGCGGCACCGGTTCGGTCACCCAGCGCCTGAACCGGCCGGGCCTGCGCGTGCACGGGGCCGATGCCTCGTACGGCATGGCGAGCATCGCCGCAGAGCGCGTCGGCCGCCGGATCGTCCTCGCCGATGTGCACCGACTTCCCTTCCGGGCAGGGGCGTTGGATGCGGTGACCGCGGTGTGGCTGCTGCACCTGGGCCGGATCACGCCACGGTTCATCGTGGCCGAGGTGGCGCGCGTACTGAAGCCGGGCGGAGTGTTCATCACCACCGTGGACAAGGACGCCGCGCACGACGTCGGCTCCGACATCGACGCCCTGCTCACCCCGCACCGCACCGGCATCCCCTCCGACCGGGCCGACCTGATCGAGTCGTACGCCGCCCGGCACGGCCTGACCCCGGTGGCCGAGGCCCGCTTCACCGGACACGGCCAGGGCCGCACCCCACTCGCCGCCGCGGACGCCGTCCGGCAGGGCCGTTTCGCCTCCTGGTTCAGCCTGACGGGCCCGCCCGCAGAGGAACTGGCCGCCGCCCTGGCAGCCCTGCCGGACCCGCACCGGCCCCGGGCGGACCCCGAGTACCGGCTGCTCGCCCTGCGGAAGGGGTGAGAGTGCTCTCGCGTCAACCATTGGGCCGAACGAGTAACAGAGAGTAACTTCCGCGCAGTGGTCGCAGTTCTGTGTCCATGTGGGGCGGCACCATGTGTGAAACGGGCCCCTCACACTGAGTCCACCTCCACACCAGGAGCACCACTGTGATCAAGAAGGTTCTGGCCGGCGCGGCGTTCGCCACCGCCGCCATGATGGCTGTCGCCGCTCCGGCGTCGGCGCACACCAACGGTCCCGAGGCCGAGAGCAGCACCACCAACGCTCACGACAGCATCCGCGCTGCCCGTGCCGGGTCGGGCCCGACCACGAGTGGCACCGGCGGTGCCACGGACTTCGCAACCCGCAACGGCAACACCGCGATCGCCGGTGACGCGGGTGGCATCCTCAACACCTACGGTGCCCCGCTCATCAACATCGACGCTCGCTGCCTGGTGCCGCTGCCGGAGGGCGAGGGCATCGGCGGACACCTGCTCGGCGGCCCGAAGGCGGCCTGCAATGTCGCGCCCGTCGACCAGTTCCAGGCTCCGCAGAAGCTCCTCTGACCGCAGAGGCTTCGCTGACCGTCTCCGGTGACCCCCGATGAGAGCGCCTCTCGTCGGGGGTCACCCTTTGACGGAACCGGCAGCTCGGCGCGGGTGGGCCGACCCCCGTCCGCCCCGCCGGCGCCGAACCCGGCCGGGTCATACGTGCCAGTCGCCCGCCGCTGCCGCCCGACGCGCGAAGTCGGCGAAGTCGCGGGGCTCGCGGCCCAGAACGCGCTTCACACCGTCCGTCGTGGAGGCGTTGTGGCCGTCGAGCAGCATGCCGAACAGCCCGGCCAGCCACTCGGCGTCCGGCCCGGGCAGGCCGTACTGGGTGAGCAACTCCGCGTACTCGGCGCCCGACACCGGCGCATAGCGGATCTCGCGGCCGGTCGCGCGCGAGAGCTGGGCGGTGACCTCCGCGAAGGTGAGCAGGCGCGGGCCCGTCAGCTCGTACGTCTGTCCGGCGTGGCCGTCCTCGGTGAGTGCGGCGACCACGACATCCGCCAGGTCGTCGGCGTCGACCCACGGTTCGGCGGTGTCTCCGGCCGGGAAGGCCACCGTTCCCGCCAGCACGCCTTCGACCATCGCGCCCTCGCTGAAGTTCTGCGCGAAGAACGCGGCACGGAGCACGGTGAGGTCCGGGCACGCCTCACGGAGAGCGCTCTCGGCGCGGGCCGCCTCCGGCTCGCCCCGGCCCGAGAGCAGCACGACCCGGCGCACCCCGTTCGCCGCCGCGAGCCGGCCGAACCGGCGCATCGCGTCCACCGCGCCCGGCGCCGCGAGGTCGGGGTAGTAGGCCACATACGCGGCGTACGCGCCACATAGTGCGGCGCCCCATGTGGAGTCGTCCGCCCAGTCGAAGCGGACCTCACCGGTCCGCGACCCCGACCGGACCGGCACCCCGCGAGCGGTCAGCCGCTCGACCACCCGGTGCCCCGTCTTGCCCGTGCCGCTGGTCACCAGGACCGTTTGCTGCGTCAACTGGCCTGTCCGCTGCGCGTCTTGCGTCGTGTTCGTCATGCGTCCAGCGTCGCCGGACGACCCTGGACTCTCCATGCGCCAGGGGCCAGTCCCCATACGCGTTCGTCTACGCCTCGTGCCGCCCGCCGCGTTCTACGCTGGCCCGATGGACGCACTCGCCGGACTGCTCGACGGACCGCGGGCCAGAGGGGCCTTTCTGCTGCGCATGGTGATGGAACCCCCGTGGTCCGTACGGATCGAGGACCGCGCGCCGATCTGCCTGATGTCGATGACGGCGGGCGAGGCCTGGATCGTGCCCGACCACGGCGAGGCCGTGCACATCGCCCCCGGCGACATCGTCGTCGTGCGCGGCCCCGACCCGTACACCGTCACGCACGCACCGGAGCTCGCGCCGTTCGCCCTGATCGGCCCCGGCGAGACCTGCACCACCCTGCGCGGAGAACCGCTCTCCGACTTCATGGACCTCGGCGTACGCACCTGGGGCAACGCCCCCGACGGCTCGGCCACCATGCTGGTGGGCACCTATCTGATGGAGGGCGAGATCAGCGGACGGCTGCTCGACGCACTGCCGCCGGTGCTGCTCCTGACCGCGCGGGAGTGGAACTGCTCGCTCATGCCGCTGCTCGACGACGAGATCTCCCGCGACGAGCCCGGCCAGAGCGTCGTCCTGGACCGGCTGCTCGATCTGCTGCTCATCGCGGTGCTGCGCTCGTGGTTCTCGCGCCCCGGCGCGGACGCGCCCGCCTGGTACCGGGCGATGGGTGATCCGGTGGTCGGCCCCGGGCTGCGGCTGCTGCAGAACAGCCCCGCGCATCCCTGGACGGTGGCGTCGCTCGCCGCGAAGTGCGGGGTCTCCCGAGCGGGATTCGCGCGCCGCTTCACCGAGTTGGTGGGGGAGCCGCCGATGGCGTACCTGACCGGCTGGCGCCTGGCTCTGGCCGCCGACCGCCTGCGCGAGTCGGACGCCACCATCGAGGCCATCGCCCGCCAGGTCGGCTACGGCGGGGCGTTCGCACTGAGCGCCGCCTTCAAGCGCGTCCGCGGCATCAGCCCCCAGGAGCACCGGGCTCTGGGCACAACCGGCTGAACGTCCGGCCTGTCTCGCGGCGGTTCGCGAGTACCGCCCGGGGTGCAGGCGTGAGAGCGCTCTCACGCCCGGACGATCTGCGAGAGGTCGTCGTCGCCGACCACCTGGAACACCCCTCCGCCGAGCGAAGGGCCGACCAGGCCGGCGAGCCGGTCCATCCGGCGCTGTTCGCTCGCGGCGATGCGCTCCATCCATGAGGGGATGTCCGCCGGGCCGGCGTCGATCAGGGCACAGGTCAGGATCTCCTGCGGGTCGTCGAGGCTGAGCGCGCTCAGCACGCGCCGAGGGTCGCCGGGGAAGGTCTCGTCGGGCAGCCAGGCCTTGCGGAAGGCGGCGTAGTCGACTCCGTCGTTGAGGCGGCGCAGCGAAGTGCCGATCAGCATGGTGAACCTCCGGTAGGGGTGGCGTGGTTGGGCCGTGCGGCGGGGGTGGAGCGGCCGGGCGGCGGTTGGACAACGCTCGATTCTTACGTTGTAAGTTTCGTGCTGGAGATAGAGTGCCCTTACGGCGTAAGAATCGTCAAGCGGCTCGAACAGGAGAATCTGATGGCGGACCGGCGTGCGCGGCCCAAGGCGGGACTCAGCCGCGACAAGGTGCTGGACGCGGCGCTGGACTTCGTCGACCGCGAAGGCGTCGCCGCGCTCACCATGCGCAAGCTCGGCACCGAACTCGGCGTGGAGGCTATGACGCTCTATCATCATGTGGGAAACAAGGGGGAGTTGCTCGACAGTCTGGTCGGCCGTGTGGTGCACCGGGCCGCCGCCGGGCTGCCGCAGGACGCCGTGGATTCACCCGGGGCCGCCGGCGACTGGACCGCGTGGGCCCGCGCCTTCGCCTCCCGGCTGCGGGCCGAACTCCTGCGTCACCCGGGTGTGCTTCCGCTCATCGCCACCCGCCCGCTGAGCTCCGCCGACGATCTGGACCTGATGGAGGAGTGGCTCACCGCCCTGACGGGCGCGGGGCTCGGGCTCGGCCGCGCGATGGACGTCATCAACGCCCTCGCCGCGTTCACCGTCGGCCACACCCTCGCCGAGGCCGGCCGCACCCCGGGGGAGCGTGCGGATGCCCCCGATCTGGACGACGTGGCCCCGGACCCGGCGCGCTTTCCCCTGCTCGCCGAGGTGACGGCCACCCGCGCAGGTCTCGACTTCGCCGAACGCTTCGACCGCACCGTGGACTTCATCCTGGCCGGCTACCGGGACATGCGGCAGGAATGATCCATCCGCTGCCTCATCGGTCCCGTCCCGCCTCAACCCTCTTACGAACCGATCCGGTTCCTTCACGACCGGCTCGCATTCCTCCGCGTACCACCCCTGCTCGCTCTCAAATGCCCCCAACTCCCTTACGTAGCAAGTGAGTTCGTTGCTTGCTGTGCATCGCTGAGGGTACGGATACTCGACGCGGCGAGTTGGCACGGACGCCGGCGCATGCCGGGATCCCGGTCGTCGCGTCCTGGTCATCGCGCCCGACGGGCCCGGCGAACACCCGTGGCCGGGCTCAACCCCCCACAGGAGGTTTCGAGTTGAAGCAGCGATGGATGTCAGGCCGACGTGCGGCCACCGCCGCGGCGGGAGCCCTGGCGCTCGGCGCGACCCTGACGATGCAGAGCGCCGACGCAGCCCCCGCACCGACCGCCGCCCCGCAGTCCGCCGCATCGGCGGGGCAGCTGGCACACCGGATCGACACCACTCTCGCGGGCCGCACGGCAGGCTCGTACTACGACGCCCAGAGCAAGAGGCTCGTCGTGAACGTGCTCGACGCCGCGACCGCCGACAGCGTCCGCACGGCAGGCGCCGAGGCCCGTACCGTCAAGCATTCCCTGAGCCAACTCAACGCATCCCGGCAGGAGTTGAAGGCCAAGGCGTCGATACCGGGCACCTCCTGGTCGATGGACCCGGTCAGCAACACGATGGTCGTCAAGGCCGACCGCACTGTCACCGGTGACCGCCTCGCTCAGCTCAACAAGGTGGTCCAAGGCCTCGGCGACACGGTCACCCTCAAGAGAACGGCCGGACGCTTCCAGCCGCTCATCGCGGGCGGCGACGCGATCTGGGGCAGCAACGCCCGCTGCTCGCTCGGCTTCAACGTCACGGTCGGCGGGCAGCCGTACTTCCTGACCGCCGGGCACTGCGGCAACGCGGTCTCCAGCTGGTCGGACCAGCAGGGCGGGTCGCAGATCGCGGTCACCGAGGCCTCCACGTTCCCCGGCCACGACTACGCGCTCGTCCGCTACACCAGCGACATCGACCACCCGAGCGCGGTCGACCTGTACAACGGTTCCTCCCAGCCGATCAGCGGCGCCCGCGAGGCCACCGTCGGCGAGCAGGTCCAGCGCAGCGGCTCCACCACCGGCGTCCAGGGCGGCCAGGTCACCGGCCTGAACGCCACCGTGACGTACGAGGAGGGCCAGGTCGACGGCCTGATCGACACCACCGTCTGCGCCGAGCCCGGCGACAGCGGCGGCTCCCTCTTCGACGGCAGCACGGCGCTCGGCCTCACCTCCGGCGGCAGCGGCGACTGCTCCTCGGGCGGCGAGACCTTCTTCCAGCCCGTACCGGAAGCGCTCCAGGCGTACGGGGCGCAGATCGGCTGAGGCACCACCTGCGCGTGCGTTCCGGCCGGGCAGGGACTCAGGCGTCGCCCGTCAGCAGGTGCTGGGGCACCGACCGGAACGTCCAGGTGCCGGCCCGGCGCGTGAGGACCCACACCAGGTCGAAGCGGTCGGGCCACTCCCGAGGGACTCCGCCGGCCCGGGAAGCGCCCAGCGCTTCGACGATCGGCGGGATCCTGGAGTGCTCCCAGCAGATGAGCACCGGGGCCGTCGCCGCGAGAGCGGCGGCGGCCAGCTCTTCTTCCCTGCCCTCGGCGAACTCGGTGTTCACCCGCACATGGAGAGCCTCGGCGAGCGGCGTCACCGTCTGCCGCATCCGATGGGCGCCGGCGTCCGGCCCCTGGTCCGCGGCGGCGTAGATGGTGGCGGGGCGGGGGAGCGGCGCCGAGCCGGAACTGGCAGGGGAAGCAGCGCCGTTGGGGACGAAGAGCCGGGGCAGCGCGTGAGAGCGCTCCCAGCCGCGCTCGGTCAGCGACTTCTTGTCCTGCTTGCCGGCTTCGTCGAACCCGGGATCACCGGAGTCCGGCTTCTCGCCATGCCTGATGATCATGATCGTGGTGTCACGCCCGGGGTCGGACGGGGCGGGGCCCGTCGGGGCGGAACCCTTCGACGCGGACTTCTTGCCGTGGCCCGAGCCGCAGCCCGCCGCCACGACCGGCGCGGCCAGCGCCAGGCCCAGCAGCACGGCCCGCCGGTCCGGCCCATTCCTCCGGTTCACCTTCGTACCCCTCCTTGAACCGCTCACCCGACTACCGGCTCCAACTCCCACCACTGCCCAGGGGAGTCGGTGTCCTCCCACTGCTGCACGTTCGCACCGTCCTCGGCCGAACCGTCGGCGACTTCCAGGAGCAGACCGCTGATGTAACTGACCAGGGTGACCCGTCCGGGCACGTCCAAGTGCCGTTCCACGAGCCACTCCTGGGCCCCGAAGTTGTTGGCCTTCCACTGCTGGACGTTGGCGCCGTTCTCGGTGGAGGCGTTGGCGACGTCGAGCCGCTTGCCGCTGTTGACGTTCACCAGATGGTAGAGCCCGCCGCCGCTGTGCACGGGGGAGATGTGCCACTGCTGCGCCGTGGAACCGCTCTCCTTGCCCTGCTGCACATTGGCCCCGCTGCCCCTGGCGCCCCCGTACACCTCCAGGAGCAGCCCGCTGGCCACGTTGCGTACGAGGTAGCGGCCTTCGGGCAGGGCGGGGTTCTGGGTGTCGTTCATGATCTCGAAGGATACGGTCATGACAACGCCGCCGCCCGGAGGAATCGGGCGGCGGCATGGTCACGCGATGGTGCGGTGCCGTCAGTGGTGGCGGCTCTCGCGGGCCAGCGCGGTCACGAAGTGGGCCGCGTCGATGGTGCCGACGCCGGTCGCCATGTCGTAGCCGTTCACCGCGGTGTAGCCGGTGACGCCCTGGTAGCTGTTGTTCGTGCCGTCGTTGACGTCGACGAGGCCGGAGCTCGGCTTGTAGCCCTGGTGCTTGTACAGCGAGTACAGCGCGTCGTTGATGTTGCCGAGGCGGTGGCCTGCGGCCTGGTCGGCGAGGGCGACGATGCCGGAGAACAGGGGGCTCGCCTCGCTCGTACCGCCGGACACGTCCCACCCCACGGCGGTCGGGTCGTAGCTGGAGTACACCCAGGCCCCGCCATTGACCGCGGCGGCCATCGAGATGTCCGGGGTGCCGCGGCGGTTGCCGACGATGCCGCGCACGCCGTTCTGGAAGGACGGGCGCTCGAAGACGTGCGACTGACCGCCGCCGCCCGAGCCGTTGTCGTTGTACACGCTCTCGGGGCTGAGGCGGTTGCCCTTGTCGTCGAGGTGCAGCTGGGTGCCGCCGATCGACGTGACCAGCGGGTCGGACGAGGGCCAGGAGTTGACGCGCTCCTTGTAGTAGCCGCTGCCGTCCGCGGTGTTGTCGGTGGCGCCGCCGTCACCGGACGAGGCGAGCACGGTCACCCCGTGGGCAGCCGCGTCCTTGAACGCGTACCGCAGGTTCTTGATGCTGGAGAAGTCGCCCTTGTCGAAGCCCGGGAACGTGTTCTCCGTGGCGCCGAAGCTCTGGGTGATGACATCGCCGATGCCGTGGTCGATGAGGTGCTTCTCGGCGTCCATCATCTCGGGCAGGCCGGTGACGCCCTCGGTCTCGGCGACCGCGGTCTCGACCAGGATGATCTTCGCGTCCGGCGCGACGGCGTGGGCCATCTCGACGTCGAGCGTGGACTCACCGGCCCAGCCGGTCATGTCCTTGTTCTTGGGGTCCCACTTGGGAACGTTGCCCCACTTGACCACGTCGACCTTGCTGCTGGGAATGCCGTACTGCTTGCTGTACACGTCCAGGTCGTGCTGGATCGTCGGCGAGCCGAAGGAGTCCACGATCACGATCGTGCGGCCCTTGCCGGTGATGCCCGCCTTGTAGAGCGGGTTCAGGTTGTACGCCTGGCGGTACTGCAGCGGTCCGTAGCAGGCGATCTTCCACTTGGCCTGGCACTGCTCGGTGCTGAGCGGGCCGCTGGTCGAGTGGGCGAGGTGCTGCCCGGTGATGGCCGGGACGGGCTTTACCTGCGGGACGGCAGGTGCGGCGGTGGCGGACCCGGACAGCGGGGTGGCTATCACCGCGGCGGCGGCAAGGGCGGTGGCCCCGACTGTCGCTGCTGCGGTACGAGTCCGGGGGCGGGCTATGCGCATGAATGCTCCCTGAGTGGGGTGAAGCCGCGCGGGGCGGTCTTCGCGATCCCATCGGGAAGGTCATGGGCAGGACAAGAGGATTTGTCGCTTGATGCCGAACGCTTTGCCTGGGTGGTGCACTTGAATGAACATTCTTGGTTGGTCCCTGACCAACCAAAGTCAATAAGCGACAAAAGGGGCGCCGTCCGACCGGGTCGGACGGCGCCCCTTTCCTCAGGCGCTGGTCAGCGTGTGTGATCAGGCGCCGAGGTTGAACTCCGCCGGGTTCGGCCCCAGGCGCTTGCCCTCGTCCAGTGCGGCGAGCGCGGCCAGGTCGTCCGCGTCGAGCTCGAAGTCGAAGACGTCGATGTTCTCCTTGATCCGCGACGGCGTCACGGACTTCGGGATCACGACGTTGCCGATCTGGAGGTGCCAGCGCAGCACCACCTGGGCCGCGGTGCGGCCGTGCTTCTGCGCGATCGCGACCACGGTCGGAACTTCGAGGAGCCCCCGGCCCGAACCGAGCGGCGACCAGGCCTCGGTCGCGATGGAGTGCTTGGCGTGCAGCGCGCGCGCCTCGGCCTGGGCGAGCTGCGGGTGCAGCTCGATCTGGTTGACGGCCGGGACCACCGAGGTCTCGCCGAGCAGCCGCTCCAGGTGCACCGGCTGGAAGTTGGAGACGCCGATCGCCTTGGCCCGGCCGTCCGCGTAGATCTTCTCGAAGGCCGCGTACGTGTCGACGTAGGCGTCCTTCGCCGGCACCGGCCAGTGGATCAGGTACAGGTCGACGTAGTCCAGGCCCAGCTTGTCCAGCGAGGCGTCGAACGCCCGCAGGGTCGAGTCGTACCCCTGCTCCGAGTTCCACAGCTTCGTCGTGACGAAGAGGTCTTCGCGGGCGACCCCCGAGGCCGCGACGGCCTTGCCGGTGCCCCGCTCGTTGTCGTAGATCGCGGCGGTGTCGATGCTCCGGTACCCGGACTCGATGGCGGTGGCGACCGCCTTCGTGGCCTCGTCGTCCGGCACCTGCCAGACACCGAAACCGAGCTGCGGCATCTCGACGCCGTTGTTGAGGGTGATGGAGGGGACCTTGCTCACGAGCGGTCGATCCTTACGTCGTCGGTTGGTACTCCCATGGTCAACGAACGAGCGGAGCAACGCATTCCCAACGCGCCCACTCGATCGCACCTGACCTGCGGTTCAGTACCGTTCCTGACTCACCGTTCAGGAACGCGGGATGCGCGGCTCACGATGAATGGCCGATACAGCTCCGACCTTCTCGGTCCGAACCATTGACCATGCCCCGACAAGACGCGACGCTATGGCACATAACTGAACGGCAGACACTCATGTGAACAACGTGTCGGCCCGGCTCAGCCAACTGCTCATGCGTGCGCCACACACCGTTCACTCCTGAACCCCACCTCTCAGGAAGGCAGGTACGCCCCATGAAGGACACGCGGGAAACATCGGAGGAAACGGCGCCCGTCGTGGCCTGGGAGACCCCCGAGTACACGGTCGTCGAGACCGCGCTCGAAGTCACCGGCTACTTCCACGCCGACCGGTAGGCGCCGCGTCATGCTGCTGCAGGTGCTCGGCACCGCGGCGGGTGGCGGAGTCCCGCAGTGGAACTGCGCGTGTCCCGGCTGTGCCGGGGCACGCGCCCACCCGGGGCGCCGCCGCCGGCACGCCTCCCTCGCTGTGAGGTCGGGCGGCCCCGGATCCCGCTGGCACGTCGTCAACGCCGGTCCCGACATCGCCGACCAGATCGAATCCGCTCCCGCCCTGCTGCCCGGCCCGGGATCGCGCGAGACCCCGGTCGCCGGAGTGATCCTCACGGACGCCGAACTCGACCACACCCTCGGCATCGCCCGGCTCCGCGAGGCGGACGGCCTCGTGGTCCGGGCCACCGCACCCGTACGTGACGCACTCCTCGACCGGCTGCGGCTGGGGGATGTGCTCAGCCCCTACACGGCCATCGAGTGGCGCGAACTGAGCGAGAAACCGGAAGCGCTGTCGACGGCTGGGGCTGTGGGGCGTGGTGGGCTGGACGACCGGCTGAACGCGCTCTCGACCCCCGGCCCCATCCAGGTCAGCGCCATCCCCGTCTCCGCCAAACGACCCCGATACGCGGCCGGTCCCGGACCCGGCGACCCCGCCTGGTCGGTCGCGCTCCGCCTGTACGAACCGGCCACCGGCGCCACGGCCGTCTATGCCCCCGCGATCGCCACCTGGTCCGACGCGCTCGACGAAGCGGTGCGGAGCGCCGACGTCGTCATCGTCGACGGCACGTTCTGGGACGACGACGAGCCCGTACGCGGCGGGATCTCGACCCGTACGGCGACCGCGATGGGCCATCTGCCCATCGCCGGGCCGCACGGCACCTCCCGCCGCCTCGGCGCACTCCCCGGCCGCTGCCTCTACACCCACCTCAACAACACCAACCCCCTCAACGACCCCGCGGCCGCCCAGCACGCACGGCTCGCCGAACGCGGCCTGGAAGTCGCCGCGGAGCGGATGGTGATCGAACTGTGAGTGACTCCCAACTCCCGTGGACCGACGGTGAGTTCGAGCGAGAGCTGCGTGCCGTGGTCGAGCAGCGCTACCACGACCGGCACCCCTTCAACATCCGCATGCACAAGGGCGAGCTCGACCGCGAGGAACTGCGGCGCTGGATCCTGAACCGCTTCCACTACCAGCGGAACATCCCCGTCAAGGATGCCCACATCCTCGCCAAGTTCGACGAGCCGCACCTGCGCAGGATGTGGCTGCGCCGCATCCAGGACCACGACGGACCGACCCACGGCACGGGCGGCATCGAACGCTGGCTCCGGCTCGGCGAGGCCGCCGGAATCACCCGCGAACGCATGTGGTCCGGCGCCGAGGTCCTGCCCGGAGTCCGCCTGGCCGTCGACGGCTACGTCAACTTCTGCCGGCTCAACCCGGCCCTGGACGCGGTCGCCGCCTCCCTCACGGAACTCTCCGCGCCCGGCATCATGCGCACCCGCATCGACGCCTTCCGGGACCACTACGACTGGATCGAGCCCGCCGGTCTGGAGTACTTCCGCACCCGTATGGAACAGGGCGGCCGCGACAGCGCCGAAGCCCTGCTCCTGATCAGCGGCTGGACCCGCACCCGGGCGGAGCAAGAACGCTGTGTGGCCGCCCTCGCCTTCAAGTGCGACGTCCTGTGGTCACTGCTCGACGCGGTCGAGCTGGGTGGGTGCGGGGGAGCGGGGGGCGTCGGATGACCGTCACCCGCACCCCGGGTTCCCACCCGCAGGCCGCCTCGGCACCCACGCCCGACCCCGCCTGGCGGCCCGCGCTCGCCCGTCATGTGCTGCTGCGGCACGACCGGGTGCGGGGAGCCGATCTGCTCGTGCTGCCCGAGCGGGTGGTGGTGCTGCACGGCCCGGCGGGCGGCATCGTGCGGCTCTGCGACGGTGAGCGCGATGTGCGGGGGATCGTCGAGGAGCTGGCCGCGCGCCATCCGGAGGCGCCCGTCGCCGCCGAAGTCCCGTTGTTCCTCGGCAGGTTGCGTGAGGAGGGCTGGCTGCGATGACTCCCGTCGAACCACCCTGGGCGCTGCTCGCCGAGCTGACCCACGGCTGCCCGCTGCACTGTGCCTACTGCTCCAACCCGGTGGAACTGGTCCGCCGCAACCGTGAGCTCGATACGGAGACCTGGTGCCAAGTGATGGGCCAGGCAGGAAGGTTGGGGGTCGTCCAGACCCACATCTCGGGCGGCGAACCGCTGCTGAGGCCCGACCTGCCGCAGATCGTCGCGGCTGCCGACGCGGCCGGCATTCACACCCAGCTCGTCACCAGCGGCATCGGCCTGGACGCGGCCCGCCTCGGCGCACTCACCGACGCCGGGCTGCGTTCCGTACAGCTGTCCGTGCAGCATTCCGACGCGCAGGCGTCGGACCGGATCGCCGGGCGGCGCCGCTCCTTCGCCGACAAGGCGCGGGCCGCCGCCGTCGTCCGGGAGGCGGGGCTGCCGCTGGGCCTCAATGTCGTCCTGCACCGCGACAACCTCGACGCGCTGGATGCGATCGTCGGGCTGGGCCTCGACTGGGGAGCCGACCGCATCGAGCTCGCCAACGCCCAGTTCTACGGATGGGCTCTGCTCAATCGCAATCAACTCCTGCCGTCCATAGGTCAGTTGGAGTGCGCGCGGGAGTCCGTCGAGGCGTGGAGGACGAGGCTCGGCGGGCGTACCGAACTCGTGTGGGTGGTGCCCGACTACTTCGACGGCACGGCGAAGCCCTGTATGGGCGGCTGGGGCGCGGTCTCGCTGACCGTCGCCCCGGACGGCACCGTACTGCCGTGCCCGGCGGCCGCCGCGCTGCCCGGGCTCGATCCGCTCACCGTGCGAGAGCGTTCTCTGGAGTGGATCTGGCGGGATTCGCCCGCCTTCAACGCCTATCGCGGCACCGGCTGGATGGCCGACCCCTGCCGCTCCTGCGAACGCCGCGACATCGACTTCGGGGGCTGCCGCTGCCAGGCGTACGCCCTCACCGGCGACGCGGCCCGCACCGACCCGGCCTGCCGACTCGCCCCCGACCACCCACTCCTGCGCGGCATTGTCTCCGAGGGCGCTCTCGGCGCGCCGAGCCCAGCCGTACCCCGGTCCTTCCGCACGGCCGCCGGCCGCGGCGGCCGAGTCTGAACACGAGCCCGCCCCCCGTACCGGCGCCCGCACCTCCCCCTGAGGAAATTGAGGTGACCATGACCAGATCTCCGGTCCGTCCGCTGCACAGCACCCGAAACCGCCGCCCCCGCAAGCGCCCAGTCACCCTGCTCGCCGCACTCCTCACCGTCGCCGGTCTCACCCTCGGGGCCACCGCTCCCGCGACCGCATCGCAGCCCCGGGACGCCAAGGCCACCGACTGGTCGGCCGCCATGACCCAATCGACGCTGGCCCGCTTCACCCCGACATCCATCGGCGGCTGGTCGTACCCGGTCGGCCTGTATCTCTACGGCCAGTACGAGGTGTACCAGCGCACCCACGACGCCACGTTGCTGTCCTTCATCAAGAGCTACGTCGACCGGTTCGTCGACAGCTTGGGCAGCATCAATCAGAGCTTCAACAGCCTCGACAGCATGCAGGCCGGACGGCTCCTGGTCGTCCTGCACCACGAGACCGGGCAGGACCGCTACCGGATCGCCGCACAGAAGATCCGCAACCGGCTGAACACCTATCCGCGCACGTCCGACGGCGGATTCTGGCACGCCGACTCCAGCAGCCGGGCCCATCAACTCTGGGCGGACGGTGTCTACATGGTCAACCCGTTCCTCGTCGAGTACGGCAAGGAGTTCAACGACTCCGCTCACACCAACGACGAGGCCGCCAGACAACTGGCCGTCTATGGCAGCCACTTGCAGGTGGCCAACGGACTGCTCAAGCACGCGTACGACGAGTCACGCACCCAGAGCTGGGCCGACCCCACCACCGGGCTGGCCCCCGAACACTGGTGCCGGGCCATCGGCTGGTACTCGATGGCTGTCGTCAACGTCCTGGACGCCATCCCCGCCGGCCACCCGCGCCGAGCCCAACTCCTCACCTACCTGCGGAACTTGGCAAGCGGTCTTGAGCACTACCAGGACCCGAAGACCGGTCGCTGGTTCCAGGTCGTCGACAAGGGGGCCAAGTCCGACAACTGGACCGAGACCTCGTGCTCCAGCATGTTCACCTACGCCCTCGACCGATCCGTCCAGCAGGGCTACATCGACCCGCACTTCGAGGCCGTAGCCCAACGCGGCTACCAAGGTGTGCTCGCCAAGATCTCGCTGGGCTCGGACGGCCGGACCAACCTCACCGACATCTCCATCGGCACCAACGTCGGCGACTACTCCTACTACGTCGGGCGCACCCGGGCCACCAACGACTTCCACGGCCTGGGCGCCTTCCTGATCATGAACGAACAGCTCAGGCCGAGGTGACTCACCGATGACTCCCACCCGCAGGACCCTGCTCACGGCCGCGCTGGGCGGCGCCGCGGCGTCCGGATTGCCCGGCGCGGGCGCACATGCCGCGCCCCCGCAGCAGAAATGGCAGCAGAAGTGGGCGCCGTCGGCGGCCGCCGACGGGCTCAAGGCCTTCGAGACGATCGAGGACGACCGGGCGAACTCACACCCGGCCGGCCACCCCCACATCCTCCCCGAGGGCAACAACTTCCGCTTCACCATGCACACCGTCGACCGGGACACCATGAACGACCGGCAGCGCCAGGAGGTCACCGGGCTCCGCAACGGCGGCTCGTACCTGAAGTGGCTGCCCGGCCAGACCTGGCGACTCACGTACTCCATGTTCATCCCGAGCTCTCTGAAGGCCACCACCACCTTCACCCACATCATGCAGATGAAGCAGCCCGGCAACGGCACCTCGCCGATCGTCGTGCAGTCGCTGCGCCGGGTGAACGGGATGCAGACCATCGAGCTCCAACTCCCCGTCAGCGGGACCCTCATAGGCCGCACCGCCCTCGACCCACTCCACGACAAGTGGACCGACGTCGACTTCCAGATCAAGGTCGGTGACAAGACCGCGGGCTCGGTGCGCTGGATCCTCAAGAGCGGCGGCACCACCGTCATCGACAAGTCGGCGACCGGCGTCGACACCTTCCTCGCGGACCGGGTCCGCCCGAAGTGGGGCATCTACCGATCCCTGGGCGACACCTCCGGGTCCCTGCAGAACACCTATCTCCTGCTGACCGATCTGCGCGGCTACCAGCTCATCTGACCACCCATCAGGGGGAGACACCTGCATGCGCCCCTACATGAAGAGAAGGCCCACGCTCGTGGGGCTGCTCCTTGCCGGGTTACTGGCACTGGTGCAACCCACCACCACCGCACTCGCCGCACCATCCGCAACCCGTCCCGCGTCACCGAGTCAACCACCCGCATCCACACCCGAGTTCAACGTCAAGGACTACGGCGCCAAGGGAAACGGCTCCGCCAATGACAGCCCCGCCGTCGACAGGGCCATCAGCGCGGCCAACGCCGCGGGCGGCGGAACCGTGCGGTTCCCCTCCGGCACGTACAAGTCGCAGAACACCCTCCACATGAGGTCCGATGTCACCCTGCAACTCGACTCCGGGGCCATCCTGAAGGGCTCGAACGCCGGCAAGTACGACGCACCCGAGCCCAACTCGTACGACCAGTACCAGGACTACGGGCACAGTCACTTCCACAACGCGATGATCTACGGCGACCGGCTGACCAACATCGGCTTCACCGGATCCGGCGTCATCGACGGCGGCGGCAACCTCATCACCGGCAATCCCAAGTCCGGCCAGGCCGACAAGATCCTGTCGCTGACCCGCTGCGACGGGCTCACCCTGGGCGGCGGCATCACTTTGCGCCGGGGCGGCCACTTCGCCGCTCTCATCAACGGCTGCACACACGTGACCTCGGACCACCTCACCATCGACACGGCGAGCGACCGCGACGGCTGGAACATCATCAGCACGACACATGTCACCATCACCCACGCCACCATCGCGGCCAACGACGACGCCCTCGTCTTCAAGAGCGACTACGCACTCGGAGCCAAGCTGGCGAATGGTCATGTGACCGTCCACGACAGCAAGTTGTCGGCGAAGTGCTGCAATGCCCTGATGTTCGGCTCGGAGACCTGCGGCGACTTCACCGACTACCAGTTCCAGGGCATCGCCATCAACGGCGCCGACAAGTCCGGGCTCGGCATGGTGTCGATGGACGGCGCCGACATCAGTGACGTCCACTACCGCGACATCACCATGACCGACGTGCACTCGCCGATCATGCTGAAGACCGGGACCAGAAAACGCTGCGGCAACAGTCCGGGTGTGGGCCACATCTCCGGCATCACGTACGACAACATCACGGCGACCGGCAGCAGCCCGTCGTTCTCGCCGACCCTGTGGGGTGAGTCCGGCACGCACCACATCGACGGGGTGACGTTCACCAACGTCCACCTGACCCTGCCGGGCGGCAACGCCACCATGTCCACCGCTCTGCCCGGCAACAACGCGACGGACTACAACCCGAATTCCATCGGCACCCGGCCCGCCTACGGCTGGTACCTCCACAACGCCGACCACGTCACCTTCACCGACAGTTCGGTGCGGTTCGCCGCCGACGACGGGCGGCCCGCGGTCATCGCCAACGGCGGCGGCCCGGTCACGTTCACCCGCTTCACCGTCCAGCGCGGCGCCAAGAGCCCGTACGACCTGGGCTTCCAGAACATGACGGGCGGCTACTGCGTCGCCGACAGCACGAACTCCACCGGCGGCGCCCTGCGCATCAGCGGCACCGGCTCCACCCCGTCCTGCGGCGCGCGGGAAGCCGCTGCCGGAGCACCTCGCGCCGCCATCCGCGCGGCTCACCTCGACCACCCGGAGGGACCGGCATGAGAGCGCTCTCGGCCAGGCGCGGCCGCCCGACCACAAGACTCCTGCTCGTGGTGGCCCTGATACTCGGCGCACTGGCGCTGCAGGCCCCCGCGCGCGCCGATCTGCAGAACCCGCGCCAGGACTTCCTGCGCGCCTCCACCTCCGGGCTCTTCCTGCACTGGGGCGAGCGCACGGCCCCCGCCCACACCAGCTGCTCCGCCTGGGAGTCCGACGTCACGGCCGGCGGCTGGAACCCCGACTACTGGGTGAACGAGGCGCGGAAGCTGCACGCCCAGTACCTCGTCCTCGCCACCTTCCACAGCCGCCTCGGCTACGCCCGGCCGTGGCCATCCAAGATCCCTGGCAGCTGCTCGACCCGGCGCGACTTCCTGGGCGAGCTGATCGAGGCCGCCAAGGCCAAGGGCCTCACAACCATCCTGTACATGACGGACGACCCGCAGTGGCACGCCGACGGAGGCCATGAGTGGCTCGACTCGGCCGGCTACTCGGCCTACAAGGGCAGCAAGGTCGACCTGACCACCCGGGACGGCTTCGGGCAGTTCAGTTACGACAACTTCTTCGAGGTCATGGACCGCTACCCGGACCTCGGCGGCTTCTGGATCGACAACGACAACGACTACTGGCTCAGCCACAACCTCTACCAGCAGATCTACCAGAAACGCCCCGCCTACACGATCAGCAACAACAACGAAGACACGCCGATCATGGACATGATCAGCAATGAGCAGAAGACGGGCATGACGCCGTCGTACGACTACCCGCAGGCGCTCTACACCGCGCAACCGCGCCTGACCGAGGCCGACTTCAAGCTGCCGTCCACCGGAGCCTGGTGGTACGACGGCTCGAACCCGGCCGTGGACAAGAAGCTCACCCTCGGACGGCTGATCACCAACGCCGGCTCGTCGGTGAAGGCCCTCATGGCGGAAACGGCCCAGGTGAACGGCAAGTTCCCGTCGAACCAGGCTTCGTTCAACGACTTCGCGGACGGCTACCTCGCGCCGATCTGGCTGTCCCTGCACGGCGTCGAGGGCGGCGGCTACCTGTACGGCGGCCTCAAACCGGGGTTCTGGAACGACGGCGCGCAGGGTGTCACCACCATCAGCAAGACCGACCCGAACCTCCAGTACATCCATGTCATCACCCCGCCCAGCGGCTCCACCCTCAGGCTGCGCGACAACGGCTACCAGGTGACCGGAGTGACCAACCTCCGTACGGGCGCGGCGATTGCGTACACCCAGTCCGGCGGCACGCTCAGCCTCACGGGTCTGTCCGGATGGGACCCTTACGACACGGTCCTGAAGGTGATCACGAGGGGGCGCACCGGGATCATCGACCCGGCCGGCTACACCATGAGCGCCTCGGCCTCGGCGAGCGGGCATGGTGCGGCGGCTGCCGGGGACGGTGACTACCTCACATACTGGGACAGCAACAGGACCCTCCCGGTGCGGCTCGACTTCACCCTGGGAACGGCGAAGACCGTCCGCTATCTCGGCATCAACCAGCGTGAGGACTCGGTGAGTTACGCGCGCTCCGACACCGAGCAGTCGGCGCGGATCAAGGGCTACAAGGTGTACGTCAGTGCGGACGGCAAGAACTGGGGGAGCCCGGTGAAGTCCGGCACCCTGCCGAGCGCGCGGGGGGTCGCCTTCATCGACATCCCGGCCGTCTCCACCGGACACGTCCGCCTGGAGGTGACGAGCACGTACGCGGCCTCGACGGACACCGCTCGCTACAAGCGGCTGCGGATCGACGAGGCATGGCTCGGGAGCGCTTACGCGTCACCTGGACTCGCCCGCACCCCTGGCCCGCACCGGAGCTGAGAGAGCCCGCCCTCCGGGCCTCAACTCATGTACGGGTAAAGCGATTTGGTCCCGTGCGAGTCATTGACACCAGGCGCTCCAGGCGCTGCGATGCAGTGATGGTTAGGAAGCTTTCCTAACGCGGTGGCTTGCGGGGCCCGGAGCGGCTCCGCAACCCCGTGGTCCCCAGTGGCCCCGCGCGCACCCCCCTCAAGCAATCCCCAGCACCCCAGCGCCCGAGCTCTCCAGCACCCATTTCCCCCAGGCCCCATAAGCCCCACGGAAGGAAACCCCCCGTGCACACTGTCGTACCCCCGCGCCGTCTCACCGCGGCCCTCGCCGGCGCAGGCTGTCTGCTCCTGCCCCTGATCGCCGCCGTCCCCCAGGCCAGTGCGGCCGATGCCCCACAGGCGGCCGCCGCGTCCGGCGCCATGGCGGTCGCCCCGTACGAGTACCTCGGCTGGGGCAATCCGCAGAAGCCCACCGACGTCATGGCGGCCACCGGCGTCAAGTGGTTCACGCTCGCCTTCGTCCTGTCCGACGGCGGCTGCAACCCGAAGTGGGACGGCTCGCGCGCGCTCACCGGCGGATCCGACGAGAGCGCGATCAAGTCGATCCGCGGCGCGGGCGGCGACGTGGTCGTCTCCGTCGGCGGCTGGAGCGGCAACAAGCTCGGCGAGAAGTGCTCCAGCGCCTCGGCGCTCGCGGGCGCTTACCAGAAGGTGATCAACGCGTACCACCTGAAGGCACTCGACATCGACATCGAGGACACCGAGTTCTCGAACGCCACCGTGCGGCAGCGGGTGGTGAGCGCGCTGAAGATCGTCAAGACCGACAACCCGGGCATCGTCACCTACGTGACCATGGGGACCACACCGAACGGCCCCGACGCCAACGGCAAGGACCTGATCAAGAAGGGGGCGGCCGCCGGGCTCGCCAACGACGGCTGGACGATCATGCCGTTCGACTTCGGCAGCCACAGCGGGTCGATGGGCTCGGCCACGGTGGGCGCTCTCGAAGGCCTGAAGGCCGCGGTGAAGAGCGCCTACGGTTACAGCGACGACGCCGCCTACCGCCACATCGGCGTGTCCTCCATGAACGGCAAGACCGACGAGTCCGACGAGACCGTCACCACCGGCGACTTCCAGACCATGCTCGGCTACGCCAAGCAGCACCACATAGCGCGCTTCACGTTCTGGGCGGTCAACCGCGACCGGCAGTGCTCCGGGGGCGGGAGTGCCGGCGACTCGTGCAGCGGGGTCGGCCAGTCCCCGTACGCCTTCACCAAAATCGTCTCCCAGTACGCGGGCTGAGGGCGGGCCGACATGACGCATCAGCAGCGCAGGCGAGCGCTCTCGGCCCTTGCCGCCACGGCGGGCCTCGTGGCGGGCGCCCTGGCGGCCGCACCGCACGCGACCGCCGCACCGAGCGGCCCCGCCATCCCCTTCGGAAGCCATCAGATCCCCTATGCGGAAGGGGTACTGAAGCCGTCCGGCAGCCCATCGGCGATCGATCGACAAGTAATCGACAAGTACAAGGCGTGGAAGGCCGCGTTCGTGAAGCAGAACTGCGGCAACGGCTGGTACGAGACGCTCTCGCCGGACGCCGACCACCCCTATGTGGGGGAGGGCCAGGGATACGGCATGGTGGTCACCGCGTTGATGGCGGGCGCCGACAACGATGCCAGGAAGATCTTCGACGGCATGGTCAAGTACGTCCTCGCCCACCCCTCGTCCAACAACTCCGGTCTGCTCGCCGCCGAACAGGACAAGTCCTGCAAGAGCATCGACGGCTCGGACTCGGCGACCGACGGCGACCTCGACGTCGCCTACGGGCTGCTGCTCGCCGACAGGCAGTGGGGCAGCTCGGGGACGTACGACTACAAGAGTCTGGCCGTCAAGCACATCAATGCCATCAAGAAGAGCGAGGTGAATCCCACCACGCATCTGATGCTGCTCGGCGACTGGTCGACTCCGGGTGAGTCGCACTACTGGATCTCGCGCTCCTCGGACTGGATGGCCGATCACTTCCGGGCCTTCAAGACGGCTACGGGCGACGGAACGTGGGACACCGTGCGTGCGGCGCATCAGAAGGTGATCACCTCTCAGCAGTCCAAGTACGCGGCGAATACCGGCCTGTTGGCCGACTTCGTCGTCAGCACCAACAGCACGCCCAAGCCCGCCCCGGGCAAGGTGCTCGAATCCGCCAACGACGGCGACTACGGCTGGAACGCCTGCCGCGACGCGTGGCGGATCGGCGCGGACGCGGTGACCGGTGGGGATGCCGCCTCGCTCGCTTCCGCGCGCAAGCTCAACGGCTGGATCAAGAGCAAGACCGGCGGCGACCCCGGCAAGATCGTCACCGGCTACCACCTCGACGGCTCGGCGTTCGACAGCGGCAAGGACATGGCCTTCACCGCGCCGTTCGCCGTCGCCGCGCTCACCGACCCCGGCTCCCAGGCCTGGCTCGACGCGCTCTGGAGCAAGCTGGCCGCCTCCCCGGTCGATCCGAAGCTCTACTACGGCGCCAGCGTGCAGCTCCAGTCCATGATCGTGGCATCCGGCAACTACTGGGTGCCGCAAGGTTCCTGACGGAGGATCATATGCGTCTCGCAACACCCCCACGCCCTGCGAGAGGCCGGGCCCGGAAGGTGGCCGCGGCCGCCGTGCTGCTGCTGTGCGCGGGCCTGGTGCAGGCGGCGCCGCAGCAGGCCAACGCCGCGTCCACCCGCTACGAGGCCGAGAGCGGCACCCGCTCGGCCGGCAGCACCGTCGACACCAACCACAAAAACTACTCCGGCAGCGGATTCGTCAACTCCAACAATGCCATCGGCGCCTATGTCGAGGTCACCGTCAACGCGGCCGCCGCGGGCAACGCCACCATCGCCATCCGCTACGCCAACGGCACGGGAGCCAACCGTCCCGCCGACGTGTCGGTCAACGGCACGGTCGTATCCTCCGCCCGCCCCTTCGACGCCACGACGAACTGGGACACATGGGCCGACTCCACCCTGACGGTGGCGGTCAAGGCGGGCAGCAACAAGATCCGCCTCGCCTCGACCACCGCCGACGGCCTCGCCAACATCGACTACATCGACTTCGGGGCATCGGGCGGCGACACCCAGGCCCCCACCCGGCCCGCGGCACCCACCTGTTCGGCGGTCACCGAGAGCGCCCTCACGCTGAGCTGGGGAGCCTCCACCGACAACGTGGGCGTCGCGAAGTACGACGTCTACGAGCACGGCAACAAGATCAATGAGGTGGACGGTAGCCTCACTTCCGACCATCTCACCGGGCTCACCCCCCACACCACCTACAACCTGACGGTGCTCGCCCGCGACGCGGCCGGCAATGTCTCGCAGGCCAGCCCCGCGATCGACTGCACCACCTCACCCAGCACCGACACCACCCCGCCCACCAAGCCCGGCACCCTCACCTCGTCCAACGTCACGGCCAACAGCGTGGACCTGACGTGGGGCGCCGCCACCGACGACAAGGGTGTCACCTCCTACGAGGTGCGCAGCGGTGACAACGTCTACAAGACGGTCACCGGCAACCCGCCCGGCACCAGCACCACCCTGACCGGCCTCGCCTGCGACAGCCCGTACTCGCTGACCGTCGTCGCCAAGGACGCGGGCGGCAACGCATCGCCGGCCAGCAACGCGGTGTCCTTCACCACGGCCACCTGCCGGACCGACGGCGGAGTCCCGTCCTCCATCACCACGCTCTCCAGCGACTGGACCATTCCATGGGGGACTTACTGGATGCCGGACGGCTCCAGCGCGCTGGTCACCGAGCGGGACAGCTTCAAGGTGTACAAGGTGACACCGAACGGGACCAGGACGCAGGTGGGAAGCGTCCCCAACGCCGTCACCACCGACGGTGAGGGCGGCCTGCTCGGCGTCGCCGTCGACCCCAAGTGGGCCACCAACCACTATGTGTACTTCATGCACACCGCGGCGGAAGGCAACCGCGTCGTGCGCATGACGTACAACGGGAGTGCTCTCAGCAGCTACACCGTGCTGCTCCAGGGGATCAAGAAGAACCGGTACCACAACGGCGGGCGCCTCGCCTTCGGTCCCGACGGCTATCTGTACGCCTCGACCGGCGAGGCCCAGACGCCGAGCCTCGCCCAGGACAAGAACTCCCTCAACGGCAAGATCCTGCGCATGACCACGGACGGCAGGCCGGCCCCGGGCAACCCGTTCAACAACTACGTCTACAGCTACGGGCACCGCAACCCGCAGGGCCTCGCGTTCGACCGCAACGGCCGTCTGTGGGAGGCCGAGTTCGGCGACAGCAAGAAGGACGAGCTGAACCTCATCAAGCCGGGTGCCAACTACGGGTGGCCGACGTGCGAGGGTTCGTGCAGCACGGCCGGAATGACCAACCCGAAGGCCAGCTGGCCCACCGGCCAGGCCTCGCCCAGCGGCATCGCGATCGTCCGCAACGTCGTCTACATGGCGGCTCTCAAGGGCGAGCGTCTCTGGCGCATCCCGATCACGGGTGACACGGAGAACGTGGGCACACCGACGGCGTACTACGTGGGCTCCTACGGCCGGCTGCGTACGGTCACCAAGGTGCCGGGGGAGGACGCGTTCTGGCTCTCGACCACGAATGGTGACAACAACGGGTCGGGGGAAGCGGGCTCGGACAAGATCTTCAAGGTGCTGGTCAAGTAGGCTTGGCTGTAAGGGAGTTGACTGGAATCGGCTGGCCGCTGGTGTGCAGGGGGAGTCACCCCCAGTGCACCAGCGGCGCTGTTCCGCACGCGGCGCGTGTGCTCTGCCGGTCGGTCAGCTGTTGCGGGTTCCGCCACCGCGCTGGCGCAGCGAGATGCGGTTGCCGTCGGGATCCACGGCCTCGATGCGGACGCCGAACGGGTAGTCCTCCGGCTCGGGCAGGTCGAAGACGACACCGCGGTCGCGCAGCACCTTGAAGTCGGCGCGCAGGTCGTCCGATTCGAGGATGACCGGCCCGGGCGTGGCACCCGGCTCGACGGGCTGACCCGCGGAGGCCGGGTGCGACCACAGGATGAACTCGAACCCACCCCCGGGAGCACCCACGGTGAGGAAGCGTCCGTCGGGCCCCGGAAAGTCGAGCCGCTTCTCCAGGCCCAGCTTCTCCGTGTAGAAGTCGAGGGCGCGGTCCTGGTCGGTGACGTAGATGGTCACGTACATGACGTTGGTCAGCATGGTGTCGTTCCCTTCGCTCGGCGGACCCACCGGGCGGGTCGATGCCCGTATCGGTCTCTGTGTCTCACCGCACTGACACGGCCCGTCGGACGGGTGTGACGGGGGAGGGGAGATTCCCTCACCCCGCCCCGGACAAGCCAACTCCACATACCCCGGGCCATGTTGAGCAGGCGTGCGCTCACCACACAGGACAGGGGGCGAGAGGTGTCCCGCCGTGAGCCGACACGACACATGCCAGGGCAAAGGTCCCAGATTGCCGCGATTTTTATATATATCTTCACGCTGAGCAATCAACCCAGGGCTTCGCGCCCAGGTAGGAAAGGGCCAAACCATGCGCAAGTTTCAGCGCGCTGCCGTCCTAGTAGCAGCGGTTACGGGGCTGTCCGCCCTCGGTGTCGGAGTCAGCTTCGCCGATGGCTACGACGCCCCCGCCCCCGCCCCCGGCTATGACGCCCCCGCACCGGGCTATGACGCACCTGCACCGGGCTATGACGCACCCGCGCCCGCCCCGGCCCCCGCCCCGGTCTACCCGCGGGCCGTCGCGGTCGCCACCTCGCAGGCCAACGCCGTGGCTTATGGAGGCGGCACCGCTGTGGCCAGCTCGCAGGCCAACGCGGTGGCCACGTACGGCGGCATGCAGTAGACCCAGCCGCACTACGCCCCAAGGGCGACTCTCTGTATGTATGCCGGTTGTCGGCAGTTGCTGCATGCCCCGTTGCGCGTCTGCGTCGGGGCATGCAGTGCTCATGCCCCGGCTCGGAGCAGCGTGGGCCGGTACTGGTACCGGCCTCGTGAGGAGTAACTGTGAAGCGTCGTGTCGCCGCCGTCTTGGCCGTGGTTGTCGCCGGACTGATGCTGTTCCCGCTGCCGGCCGCGGCTCAGGACGACCCAGGCCGCCATGCCGAGAGCAACGACTGGAACATCCCGCTCACCAACATCGGCATTCTGTAGCACCGAAACATCGGCTCGTCATAGCGCCGAGTGCGCCCGGCTTCACCCCGGCCGGTGTGCCCCTTCACCGGTACAGCGCGTCCACCTCGACCTCGTACGCGTTCTCGATCGCCCGGCGCTTCAGCTTCAGGGACGGGGTGAGGAGGCCGTGTTCCTCGGTGAACTGGTGGGCCAGTATCCGGAACGTGCGGATCGACTCCGCCTGGGAGACCAGGGTGTTGGCGGCCACCACCGCGCGGCGTACCTCGGTCTCCAGATCCGGGTCGCGTACGAGCTCGGAGGGGGTGAGCGGGGGCTTGCCGCGCATGGCGAGCCAGTGGTCCACGCCCTCCTGGTCGAGGGTGACGAGGGCCGCGATGTAGGGGCGGTCGTTGCCGACCACGATGCACTGGGCGACCAGGGGATGGGCTCGCACCCGTTCCTCCAGGGCGATCGGCGACACACTCTTGCCGCCCGAGGTCACCAGGATCTCCTTCTTGCGCCCGGTGATGGTGAGGTAGCCGTCCTCGTCGAGCGCCCCGATGTCCCCGGTGGCCAGCCAGCCCTCGCGCAGCACGGCCTCGGTGGCCTTCGGCTCGTTGAGGTAGCCGGAGAACACCTGCCCGCCGTGGATCCACACTTCTCCGTCGTCGGCGATGTGCACGGTGGTGCCGGGGATGGGCTGTCCGACCGTGCCGTAACGGGTGCGCTCGGGGGGATTGGCGGTCGCGGCGGCGGTCGACTCGGTCAGGCCGTAGCCCTCATAGATCGTCACGCCCGCGCCCTCGAAGAACAGGCCGAGCCGGCGGCCCATACTGGAGCCGCCCGACATGGCGTGCCGCACCCGCCCGCCCATCGCCTCCCGGACCTTGCCGTACACCGTTTTCTCGAAGAACTGGTGCTGCATCCGCAGCGCCGCCGAGGGGCCGGGCCCGAGGCCGAAGGCCTTCTGCTCCAGGGCCTCCGCATACTTGACCGCGATGTCGACGGACTTGTCGAACGGCCCCGTCTTCCCGTCCGCCTCGGCCCTGCGGCGGGCCGCGTTGAAGACCTTCTCGAAGATGTACGGGACCGCGAGGATGAAGGAGGGCCGGAAGGACTGCAGGTCGGGCAGGAGCGCGGATGCGGAGAGGGCGGGCTGGTGGCCCAGTTTCACCCGGCCCCGGATCGCGGCGACCTCCACCATGCGGCCAAAAACATGGGCCAGCGGCAGGAACAGCAGCGTGGACGCCTCGTCGCCGGGGCGGGAGTGGAACACCGGCTCCCAGCGGGAGATCAGCATGTCCGTCTCGAACATGAAGTTGGCGTGGGTGATCACACACCCTTTGGGGCGTCCTGTGGTGCCCGAGGTATAGATGACGGTCGCCACCGACTCCGGTGTCACGGCCCGGCGATGCCGGTGGACCACCTCGTCGTCGATGGACTCACCGATTCTGAGCAGTTCTTCCAGCGCCCCGGTGTCCAGCTGCCACAGGCGTTTGAGGTGGGGGAGGCGGTCGACGACCGAGCCGATCGTCATCGAGTGGTCCTCGTGCTCCACCACACACGCGGTGACCTCGGAGTCGTGCAGCATCCAGAAGACCTGCTCGGCGGAGGACGTCGGGTAGATCGGCACCGGCTGGGCCCCGATCGTCCACAGGGCGAAGTCGAAGAGCGTCCATTCATAGCGGGTGCGCGCCATGACGGCGACCCGGTCCCCGAACCGCACCCCGTCCGCGATCAACCCCTTGGCCAGCGCGAACACTTGGTCCCGGAACGCGGCGGCGGTCACGTCCTGCCATGTGCCGGAGTCGTCCTTGCGGCAGAGGGCGACGCGGTGGGGGTCGTCCAGGGCATGGTCGAAGACCGCGTCCGCCAGCCCGCCGACCTGAGGCGCCGTCGCCATGGGTGGGACCGTGAACTCGCGCAATGACCTGCCTCCCTCCGGGGTGTGGCCACTCCCGGTGGCGCTCCGCACAGCGCGGTGACCGTACCTCACGGGGAGTTTCGGTGACAGGGGTCTCCTGCAAGTCGAGACGGACGGTGTCTTCACAGGTCAGCGCCCGAAACGGGCCCACATGGGGACCGCTCGGGCGCATTGCTGACTCAAAGGTGGGTTCTGCGGAAGGCAATCTCCACGGAATCTGTACGCTCCGGTCACCCTCGGCCCACGGCTGTGCGGGGTTTGGTCCGGACCACGCTCCGGCGCCGCGTGCCGCGCCTACACGGTTTCTGCCACCGGCATGTGCTCCCGCCCCAGGTCCCGGCTGCCCTCGGCGGGCTGGTCACGCCGAGCGCGTACGAGGGCGAGCACCAGCACGCCGGCCACGATCCCGGCCGCTCCCGCGACCACCGCCACCATGTTCAAGCCGGACGCGAAGGCGGCGCGCACCATGTGGTCGAGCGCTGTGTGGCCGGACCCCATGTGATCGGAGCCCGTGTGGTTGGACGCCATGTGCTCGGATGCCGTGCCGCGCAGTGACCCGGCGCCGCCGCCCGCCACGGTGTGTGCCGCCGCCCCCAGAGTGTCCTGCATCCGGGAGGTCAGCACCGTGCCGAGGACGGCGACGCCCAGCGCGTACCCGAGCTGGCGGAACGTGTTGACCGCGCCGCCCGCCATCCCCGCCCGGGCCGGCGGCACCGCGGCAAGCGCCGCGCCACCGAGCCCCGGCGAGACCAGGCCCGTACCGACACCGACCAGCGCGAGCCCCGGCATCAGCGCGGGCCAGCTTGAACCGGCGTCCAGGACCGCCATGCAGAACCCGCCGATCCCGACGAGCAGCAGCCCGCCGCCGATCACGAACCTGGCCGGCACCACGTGGAGCAGCCGTCCTCCAACTGCCGCCACCACAAAGGAAGTTCCGGCAAGCGGAAGCAGTACCAGGCTGCCGCGGAGCGGGCTCATGCCGAGCACGGTCTGCAACCAGATCGAGAGGTACGGGACGGCCCCGAACGCCGCGATGCTGAAACCGAAGGCCCCCAGCAGCACACCTGCCAGAGCAGGCCTGCGCAGCAGCGCCATGTCGAGCAGGGGGTGTGCGGCCCTTCGCTCCATCACCGCGAACACGAGCAGAGAGAGCACGGCGAGGCCATAGGCACCCAGCGTGGACGCCGACGTCCAGCCCACATCGCCCGCCCGCACCGTCGCATACGTCGCCGCACCCGCGAAGCAGGCGAACGCCGCCGTGCCCGCCCAGTCGACCCGCCGGCCCGGCGCCCCCTTCGACTCCGGTACGACGCGCAGGGTGAGCCACACCGACGCCACACTCACCGGCAGGTTGACGAAGAAGATCCACCGCCAGCCGGGCTCCTCGGTGAGCAGCCCGCCGATGACCGGGCCGACCGCCGCGGCGCCGCCACTGACCGCACCCCACATACCCAGCGCCACAGAGCGCTGCTTGCCCTGGTACACAGTGCCGAGCAACGGCAGTGTGGTGGCGAACATGGCGGCGGCACCCATACCCTGCACCGCTCGGGCCGCCACCAGGAGCCCGGCGTTCGAGGCGAGCCCACAGCCCAGCGAGGCGAGCGCGAACACCACCGTCCCCGCCACATGGACCCGTCGCCGGCCCAGCACATCGGCCGCGGCGCCCGCGCCCAGCAGCAGCGCGGCCAGTGCTAGCGCGTACACATCGATCACCCACTGCAGATCACTGAGCGAGGCGTGCAGCGCCCGCGCCATGTCCGGCAGCGCCACCACCACGATCGAGACGTCCAGCAACAACATGAACGTCCCCAGGCACACCGCTGTCAGCGGCCCCCATATACGCATGTCCTCAACTCCCCGAGATCTTCCGGTCGGTGCGTGTACCTCCGTACGATCGGTGATCACCGGACGATCAGGACGCTCGGCGGCACGAGTCCGCCGGAATTCGACAGGAGAGCGGCTTCAGCGCATGGAATCCCACAGTCTCGACGAGCTCGACCGACAGCTCCTCCATGCGCTGGAGCGCGACGGGCGAGCCGCGTTCAGCCGGATCGCCGCCGTACTCGGCGTCTCCGACCAGACGATCGCCCGCCGCTACCGCAGGCTGTGCGCCGATGTCGGCCTGAAGGTCGTCGCGGTCCGCGACAGCCAGCGGTTCGGCCAGGATCAGTGGATGCTGCGGCTTCGCTGCACCCCGGACAGCGCGGAGGCCATCGCGACCGCGCTGGCCCGCCGGCCCGACACCGCATGGATCGCGCTGGCCGCGGGCGGCACCGAGGTGATCTGCATGACCCGGCCGCGCAGCGACGGCGAACGCGACGAGCTGATGCTGGGCAAGCTGCCGCGCACCCAGCGCATCGTCGAGATCCGCGCCTACCAGATGCTGCACACGTTCTTCGGGGGCCGCCGCGGCTGGCTCATGAAGTCCGGCGCGCTCAGCGAGGCGCAGGCCGCCGAGCTCAGCCCGGACCTGCCGCGGCCCGATGTCCCGGTCCGCATCGCACCGGAGGACGAGCCCCTCGTCCGGGCCCTGGAACGGGACGGCCGTGCCACCTGTCCCGAGCTCCAACTCGCCACAGGGCGCTCGGAGTCGGCGGTCAAACGCAGGCTCGCCGCGCTGCTCGCCTCGCGCGCCCTGTACATCGACGTCGAGTACCGGCCGGAACTCATCGGCTTCCCGGTCGGCACCACGCTGTGGATCACGGCCGCGCCCGCCGCGCTGCACAGCGTCGGCGAAGCCATCGCCCGCCATCCCGAGGCCGCGTTCGTCTCCGCCTCCGCCGGCCCTTCCAACCTGGTCGCGACGGTCCTGACCCGCAGCACGGCCGAGCTCTACGCCTACCTCAGCGGCCCGCTCGGCACCCTCGACGGCATCCAGCACATCGAGACGACGACGAAGCTGCGCCGCATCAAACAGCTCAGCGTTCCGGCGCCGACCCGCTAGCGCGCAGAGCCCGTGTGCGGACACCGCCCGGACCGCGGACGGCATGCGCACACAGGCGCTCAGCCCGTCCGGCGCCCCGCGTGCAGCCGGTCGCCGCCCGCCAGGATCGCCGAGGCCAGCGCGCCTGCCGCCTCCTGTGCGGCCGAGCCCCGCCGGTTGTGCAGCAGCACGAAGTCCACCCCGCCGAGCTCCGGAAGGCCCGCGCGGGCCGGGAGCGGGTCGAGGCCGGGCGGGATCAGGCCGCGGGTGTGGGCCATCACGCCGAGGCCTGCCCGGGCCGCCGCGATCAGGCCGCTGAGGCTGCCGCTCGTACAGGCGATGCGCCAGGAACGCCCGTGTTCCTCCAGGACTTCGAGCGCCCGCGCCCGGGTGATGCCGGGCGGTGGGAAAAGGATCAGCGGGATGGGCCGCTCGGTGTCGAGTCGCAGGCCGGGAGCCCCGATCCAGCACAGCTCGTCCGTCCACACCAGCTCGCCGTGGTTGTCGCCGGGCCGACGCTTGGCGAGCACCAGGTCGAGGCGGCCCGCTTCGAGCCGCCGGTGCAGGGTGCCGGACAGCTCGACGGTCAGCTCCAGGTCGACCTCGGGGTGGTCGCGGCGGAACGACTGGAGGATCTCCGGGAGCCTCGTCAGGACGAAGTCCTCGGAGGCGCCGAATCGCAGCCGGCCCCGCAGCCGCGTTCCGGTGAAGTAGTTGGCGGCCCGCTCGTGCGCGGCCAGGATCGTCCCCGCGAAGCCGAGCATCGCCTCGCCGTCCTCCGTCAGTCGCACGCTGTGCGTGTCCCGGCTGAACAGCTGCCGTCCGGCCGCCTCCTCCAGGCGGCGGACGTGCTGGCTCACCGTCGACTGCCGCAGCCCGAGCCTCCGCGCGGCCTGCGTGAAGTTCAGGGTCTGGGCGACGGCGAGAAAAGTCCGGAGCTGGTTCGCGTCGTACATGCCGCCCACGGTAGCGCTGCTCATCGCGGAACGTGATGACAGTGAGAGTGGTGTACGGGATTCCCGATCGGGCGGAAGAGGAGGACCATCGAGAGGGCACGATCCGGGCCCGCACGCCATCGGACACACATAAACGCACCGTAAGTGGAGCACATGAGCCGCCGCACCCCGAAGCTGCCGTCCTGGCTGCCGGTCGACCCGTACATACTGGCGCTGCTCGGGACGGTGGGAATCGCGGCCCTGCTCCCGGCCTCCGGGCCGGCCGCCCACGTCGCGAGCGGCGCCTCGACCGGAGCCGTCGCGCTCCTCTTCTTCCTGTACGGGGCCCGCCTCTCGACCCGCGAGGCGATGGACGGACTGCGCCACTGGCGGCTCCACCTCACCGTCCTGGCCTGCACGTTCGTGGCGTTCCCGCTGCTCGGTCTGGCGGCGAAGGGGCTCGTCCCGTTCGTCCTGACGCCGGACCTCTACAACGGCCTGCTCTTCCTCTGCCTCGTGCCCTCCACGATTCAGTCGTCGATCGCGTTCACCTCGATCGCCCGCGGCAACGTACCCGCCGCGATCTGCGCGGGCTCCTTCTCCAGCATCGCCGGAATCCTGTTCACCCCGCTGCTCGCGGCCGGCCTGCTGGGCAACAGCGGAGGCGGCTTCTCCGCGGACTCGCTCCTGAAGATCGTCCTGCAACTCCTGGTGCCGTTCCTGGCCGGCCAGTTCCTGCGGCGCTGGGTCGGCGGGTTCCTCGTCCGGAACAAGAAGGTGCTCTCGTACGTCGACCGGGGCTCGATCCTGCTGGTCGTCTACAGCGCGTTCAGCGAGGGCATGGTCCGCGGCATCTGGCACCAGGTCAGCGCGGCCAGGCTCGGCGCGCTGCTCGCCGTCGAGGCCGTGCTGCTTGCCGCGATGCTCGCGCTGACCTGGTACGGGGCGAAGCGGCTCGGCTTCGGCCGGGGCGACCGGATCGCGATCCAGTTCGCCGGCTCGAAGAAGAGCCTGGCGGCCGGCCTCCCCATGGCAAGCGTCCTGTTCGGCCCCCAGGCCTCACTGGCGGTGCTGCCCCTGATGCTGTTCCACCAGATGCAGCTGATGGTCTGCGCGGTGATCGCCAAGCGCCGAGCCCGGGACGGGGCGCCCGGGCACCAGCGGGATGATCAAGAAACCTCGGTGGCGGAACTGGCCCAGGCCTCGCCACGAGTCAGCCGCCCCACCTGATCCTCGCCGGTCTCGGCGGGGGCGAGGGGTTCGTTGGCCCGGCGGAGATACTCGCTGAAGCCGAGACGGGCCGGGACGGCGCGGCCGGCGAGGGTGGATCGCGAGGCGGGGAGGCCGGTCAGTGGTGGGGCCCCGGGGCGGGGCGGTGTCGGGTGGCGTGGACGGAACCGAGCAGCTTCAAGGACTGGGCGCTGGGACTGCCCGGTTCGGCGTGGTAGATGACGAGTTGCTGGCCGGGTGCTTCGCGTACGTCGAAGGCCTGGTAGGTGAGAGCGAGGGGGCCGACGTCCGGGTGGAGGAGGTGTTTGGCGTCCTGGGTCTTGCCGCCCACGGTGTGGGCGTTCCAGAGGCGGGTGAACTCCGCGCTGTGCTCGGTCAGGGTGCGGACGAGTTCGCGCAGCCGTGGGTGGTCCGGGTCAAATCCGGCTGCCTCGCGAAGGTTGGCGACGGTGGCCCGCGCCGCCCGGTCCCAGCCCGGGTAGAAGGTGCGGCCCGCGGGGTCGAGGAACGTCATGCGGGCCAAGTTGTCCGCCGGCTCGAACGGGGCGTAGAGGGCATCGGCCAGGGCGTTCACGGCGAGGAGGTCCAGGGTCCGGCTCATGACGAACGCCGGAGTGTCCGGGTAACCGTCCATCAGCCGGCGCAGCGCCGGGCCGACCCGTTCGGCGGTGTGGACGGAGAGCCGGTCGTTCGGGGTGGCTCCGGCCAGCCGGAACACGTGCGCGCGGGCGTCCGCGTCGAGGCGCAGCGCACGGCTGAGCGCGTCGACCACCTGGGGTGAGGGATTGCGCTCACGGCCCTGTTCCAGGCGGGTGTAGTAGTCGGCGTTCACTCCGGCCAGGACCGCCACCTCCTCGCGGCGCAGCCCGGCGACTCTCCGGGTCCCATAGCTCGCCATGCCGATGTCCTCCGGCCGCAGGCCCGCGCGGCGTGCGCGCAGGAAGTCCCCCAGGTGGTTGTCGTCCATGCGGTCAGGCTAGGCGGCCGGCCCGGTGTGCTGCCCGGGTGTGCCGCACCCAGGCAGCACGCGTCCTGGTCGATGACCGCTGACCTGCCCAGACTCGGTGGAGCGGGAAGCACCGCACCTGCGAGGAGAGGAGTCCGCCATGGCCGGGACCGTTGAGGGCGACCACATCGACGTGGTCGGGATGTGGGTGACCGCGGACGGCCACATCCGCCAGGAGCTGCTGCCGGACGGCCGCTACGACGAAGCCCGCGGCGGGCGGCGCAGCGCGTACACCGGCCGGTACACGGTGACCGGCAGCCACCTGGACTACGTCGACGACACCGGGTTCACCGCCACGGGCGACATCCGGGACGGAGTGCTCCATCACGAGCACCTCGTGCTCCGCCGGGAGCAGGAGTCGTCGTAGTCCCGTCGGCCAGTCCCCTTGGACGGCAGGGGGCCAGGGCGACCGGCAGCGGGTGGCTGAGCTGCCGCAGTGATGTGACAGGTAGTCAGGTGACGGGGGTGGCCCGGCAACCCCTTCGCCGTCACGCCCGCCCCGTAACCAGCACCACCTTCCCGAGGTTGCGGCGGGACTCGATCAGCTCGTGGGCCCGGGCCGCGTCGGCGAGCGGCAGCTCGGCCGCGACGGAGGTTCGCAGCTTCCCCGCGGCGTGCAGCTCCCACAGTTCGCCGAGCCAACGGGCGTACAGCGCGGGCTTGGTGCGGGCGATGACGGCCATCTGGAAGCCGATGACGGACTTGCCGCCCACGAGCAGGTCGTACGCCTCGATGGTGCCGCCGCCCGAGCTGAACGCGACGAGGCGCCCGCCCGGTGAAAGCGCTCTCACGGCCGGGGTGAGGAGCTGGCCGCCGACCGCGTCGATCACGACGTCGACCGGCTCGCCCCAGGACGCGTCCCCGTACAGGACGACCTCGTCGGCCCCCAACTCCCGTACGAAAGCCGCCTTTTCGGCGGATCCGACCGCGGCCACGACCCGTGTCGCGCCGCCCGCCTTCGCGAGCTGCAGGGCCATCGCGCCGATCGCACTCGCGGCGGCCGTGACCAGAACGGACTCGCCGGGCTCGGGGCGTGCGGATTCGTAGGCGCCGCGTGCCACCAGGCCGCTGCGGACCAGGGCGATGGCGTCCACGGCGGTGGCATGGGCGGGGATGTGCGAGGTCATCGCCGGGTGGAGGACGGCCTGTTCGGCATAGCCGTAGGAGAAGCAGAGCCCGGTCACCCGGTCGCCGACGGCGAACCCGGTGGCGCCCTCGCCGAGCGCGGCCACCGTGCCGGCGACCTCGCCGCCCAGTGGAATCGGCTCGCTGCCCTCGCGGACCTTGCGTACGGACGGCAGGGTCACGCCGATCGCCTCGACGTCGATCAACAGCTCGCCCGGCCCGGGCACGGGTGCTGCGACGTCCTCGACGAACAGGACTTCGGGACCGCCGTTGACTTCGTATCGGACGCGACGCATGGCACCCTCCGGGTGGGGAATTCGTTGGGAGTCCCAACGATAGACATCATTTGGATCGTTGGGAAGTCCAATGTTTTGGGGTTAGGCTGTGCACATGGCTCGCACGACTGGTGGGACTCGGACGGCCGAGAGCGCGCTCGGCCCGGTACCGGCAAGTGGCGTCTGTGCCGACGGCGGCGGGCTTGACGCGGCGCTTTCCGGGCCCTCCGCCGACGGGCCCGAGGCGCCGGCCCTCCCTCCGCTCCAGCACATCCAGTCGCTGCCGAGCTGGCTGATCGGCCGGGTCGCGGCGCGCGGTCGGGGCCTGGTCGCCGAGGCGCTGGCGGAGCAGGGCGTGAAGATGATGCATCACGCGGTGCTGGCCGCGGTGTCCGAACTCGGCCCGATCGCGCAGGCCGACCTCGGCCGCAGGCTGGCCATCGACCCCAAGGACCTGGTCGGCATCCTCAATGACCTCCAGGCCGACGGCCTCACCGTCCGCGAGCCCGACCCCAGGGACCGTCGCAAGAACGCGGTCACCGTCACCCCGGCCGGCCAGGACCTCGTCGAACGCTGCGCGGCCGCGGCCGAAACAGCCAACGCCCAGCTTCTCGCACCGCTCGCCCCCGCCGAAGCGCGCCGCCTCATGGCCCTCCTGGCGCGCTTGCACGAGGCGTGACGAACCCGCTCCCGACCCGCCCCTGCGTGCGGCCCACTCGTGGCCCGAAGAGCTCCCCGGCGTACTGTCGAGATCATCGGGGCCGGTACGGTGCCGCCATGACCGCATTCGAAGGCGAGCCCGCCACTCCCGATCCCGCGCGCACGGCGCTCGTCCTCGCCGATCCGATCGGCCGTATCGCGGCGCTGCCGCTCGCCCCGCGCTCCGGACGTCAAGTGATCGACGTGGCAAGGAAGTCGGCGGACACCTTCCGTGCGGTGGGTGGCTGATCGCATGCCCAAGTTCTCGATAGCCGCGGCCGGTTCACGCCCCTGCACCCTCGTCGTGTGCCGGGGCTGCTGCTGTGGCGACGCCGCCAAGAACCCCGGCACCGACCACGCCGGTCAGCTCGCCCGGCTCCGGGCGGCGGCCGCCGCCTCGGACGGCCGCATCGCGGTGCGCACCACCGACTGCCTGGGCCCCTGCGGCCAGGCCAACGTGATGGTGGTCCAGCCCTCGGCCAAGGCGCGCGGGCGCGGCGCCCGCGCGACCTGGCTCGGCTGGATCCTCGACGACGACGCCACCGATGACATCCTCACCTGGGCGGAACAAGGCGGCCCAGGCATCGCCGAACCCCCGGCCACCCTCGCCCTCCAGATGATCCCGCCCCCGTCCGAGGCCCGGAAGCGCGCCCGCTGAGACCTGGCGGAACCGCCCTGCTCCCGACGGCCGCCCATGAGCCCGAGTCAGTACGCCTCGGAGCCGGAGGTGGTGGTGGAAGGGATGCCGTCATGCCGGGCATGGCCGGACGACGCCGCCTGCTCCGCCGCGCCGAAGAAGTCTCCGCCCTTGCGGCGGTAGTCGTCCGTGCCCCAGTCGCGGGCCGCACGTTGCTGCGGGGGGACCTTCTGCAGGTGCGGGATGTGCTTGGCGCAGTGGATGTACGCCTCCTGGACGGTTACCTCCACCCAGAGGCGGGCGCGGCGGCCGGGGGCCGGGTCCGGGGGGATGTCGGGGTGGTGGGCGCGGACCTCCTCGTCCAGGAGGATGCGGGCCCGGCCGTTGACATGCAGGCCGATGCGGTCCCGGGTGAAGTCGACCATCAGGATGCCCACCTGGGGGTTCTCCGCGATGTTGCCCATCGAGGCCATGACGCCGTTGCCCCGGTATTCCGGGTACATCAGGGTGCGCTCGTCCAGGACCCGGACGAAGCCGGGCGGGCCGGCCCGGAAGGTGGAGTCGCACTCGCCCCGGCGGTCGGCGCTGGCCAGGAAGAACATCTCCTGGCGTGCCACGAACTCCCGCATGTGCTGGTTGAGTTGGTCGAGGACCTGCTCGTCGTAGAAGCGGTCGGCCCGCTCCGTGGTACCCAGGTGGCGCTGCATCAGGTGCTCGCCGTCGCTCCCCGGCCGTACACCTGCCCGCTCCGCAGCCCTGCCGTGCTCGATCTCTGTCGCCAAGTCCTCAGTCTCCCGCCATGACCAGCTCTTCGATGAAGTCGTGCCGTATGCGGCTCGACGGCATGCCGGCTCCCACCAGCGCGTCCACCCCGCTGCGCACCATGGCCGCCGGCCCCGACAGGTACGCGTCGTACGCCCGCCATGGGCCGTACTGCCGTACGGCGTCCGGCAGTTGACCGCTGATGCTGTTCACCTGGCCGCCCGCCGGGCCGGTCGCGACGACCGGGCGTACGGACAGCCACGGGTGCTTGCGCGCCAGCGTCAGCAGCGGGTCGATGTCGTACAGGTCGCTGCCGCTGCGCGCACCGTAGAAGACGTCCACCAGGCGACGGCGGCCGTGTTCGGCGACGTCCTCGACCAGCGCCCTGATCGGGGCGATGCCGGTGCCGCCGCCCAGGCACAGCAGGCCGTTGTCCGTGGTGTGGTCCACGGTCATGGAACCGGCTGGGGGACCGAGGCGGATGACATCGCCGGGCCGGGCGCGGTGCACGAGGGCTCCGGACACCCAGCCGGCCGGAACTGCCTTGACATGGAAGGAGAGCAGACCGTCGGAGCGAGGGGCCGACGCGAAGGAATAATGCCGCCACACCCGCGGCCACCAGGGTGTCTCCAGGGTCGTGTACTGACCGGCGAGGAAGGGGTAGGGCTGGTCGGGGCGTACGGTCACGACCGCGATGTCGGGGGTCCGCAGCTCGTGGGAGACGACCTCGGCGTGCCACCAGGCGGGCGAGACGGCCTCGTCCACGGCGGCCGCGTCGATCATGATCTGCGAGATGGCGGTGTAGGCCTGGACCCAGGCCGCTTCGGTGTCCGGGTTCCAGGTGTCGGGCGCGTACCGGGCCAGCGCGCCGAGGAGGCACTCTCCGACGGCCGGGTAGTGCTCGGGCCGGGTCCCGTACTTGCGGTGGCCGCGGCCGAGGTGGGACAGGTAGTCGCCGAGGGTGTCGGCGTCGTCCACGTGCTCGGCGGCCGTCAGCAGGGCCTTGAAGAGGCGGTCGCGCTGGGTGTCCATCGCGGCGGGGAAGAGGGCGCGCAGATCGGGGTGCCGGACGAAGAGCAGCGCGTAGAAGTAGGACGTGACCTTGTCGGCCACGGGATCGATCTCCGCCATGGTGCGCCGGATGAGGACGGCGGTGGGGGAGGCGGCCTTCGGTGCGGCTCCGCCTTCCGGGTCGGCTTGCGTGCCGCCACGGGGGTCGGGGTCCGGCGCGTCCGCGATGTCCGGTGGAGGCGTGCGGTGAACCGGTGTGTCGTGAGCCGCCGCCGCGGGCCAGGTGCCGGAAGCGAGGTCTTGGCTCGCCTCCACGGGGCCGGCCTCGGCGTGCGACCGCCCCTCTTCGCCGGTGATGTCCGCGTCCTGTGCGGGGTGGTGGGTCCTCTCGTAGCCCGGGTTGTCTTCGGGGCGGGAGAGGGGAGTCGGCGCGGCGGGTGGTCCGGGCGGCGCCGGTCTGCGTATTCGCTCCTCGGCGTTGCCGACCGGGTGAATGGGATTCGGAGTCCTGCGGGGCAGGCCGTTCTCCGTATCGACATGAACGGAACTTCCCGCATCACCATCGCGTTCATCCCGCCGCAACCTGCTGGGACTGGCAGAGGATTTGTTCGGCGGAGTGAACCAACCCCGCTCGCCATTGCTGCCGTCGGAAGAGCCGCTGTCGCCCGTCGTCGTGGGAGCGTCCATGATCTGCCTCGCCTCGCACGTCTTTCGGTCGTCTTCGCATTCCGTGATGCGGAAGGAATTCGGGATTGCCTCGAGCCGCCTTCGAATTCCGGAACAGCCGTCGCTGCGCCGGCGGTGTCAGCCGCATCCCCCATGGGGACAGACGTTGCGTTCGTCTGTGTTCGGCGCCCGGTTCTTTCCGATCCACCTTTCCTTCCGGACTGCGGAGTTGGTCATTCCTCTGAGTCGGACTAGACCATACCGGCAGCGGTTGAAACCGCAACCCCTGGTCTTTGGACACTCCAGGCAGGCCTGCCGAAATCGAACCGGGTCGCACATGTCCCATATTCGGCCCCATGGTGGGAGGGAAATGCAAAATCGGCCCGTGGGCAAATCGCTGGGACCTGGGGCGATTCGCCCACTCGTCTGGGGAACTTCCCACAGCGCTGGAGTCCGCCCGACTCGGCCGAGCCCTCGCTCCCTCAGTGCCGTACGTCCCCGCGGGGCCGTTCCAGGGTGAAGGTGTCCACGGGGGTCAGGTCTCCGTAGGGCCCGTCGAAGGTGTAGTACGTGACCCGCATACGGGTGCGGCCGGTGCGGGTGTCGCCCGGGTCGACATCGAAGGCGGCGAAGCCGTGGGTGTGGACGCGGTCCTGGACGGCGCGCCAGGGTGCGTCCTCGGTGACGAAGACCGCCTTGCGGTGGCGGCCCTCGGTCTCCTTGCCGAGATCGACGACGACGCGCCCCTTGGGCTCCTCGAACAGGGCGTCCTGGGTGGTCGCGAAGTTGCCGCCGTTCCCGATGATCATGTGGACGGTGCCCTTGCCGGTGTCCGCGACATCGGTGCGCGTGGAGACCGGGACCGGGGTGCGGGCCTCGTTCGGCAGGGTGCCGCGGACCGGCAGCGAGCGCTCGTAGTAGTGCTCGTGGCCGCTGAGTACCAGGTCGACCCCGTACGTGTCGAAGAGCGGGCCCCACGCCTCCCTGATCCCGAGGTCGCTGCCGCTTCCGCTGCGGCTGCTGGAGATCATCGGGTGGTGCATGAAGACGACGATCCAGTCGATGCCGCCGTCCGCACGCGCCGCCTTCAACTCCCGTTCCAGCCAACGGCGTTGGGCCCCGCCCGAATAGCCCCGCACATACGTGTCGCCGGTGTCCTGGATCGCCACGTCGTCGTTGGCCAGGCTGATGAACCGGACCCCGCCGACCGTGAAGCCGTACCACAGGCCCCGGGTCTCCGGGTCGGCGGAGGCCGTCGGTCCGGGCAGGGTGAAGTAGGTCTGGTAGCCGGTCACGCCCAGGGGGCCGTTGCCCTGTTCGTTCTCCCCGTTGCCGACGCAGGGCATCCACGGACGCAGCCGTGTCGAGCGGCTGTTGCCGATGAACCAGTCCGCCCACGTCGCGACGCGGTTCTGGCCGAAGACACCGGCCGCGGAGGCGTAGCACAGGTCGCCGTTGACGAGGTTGAACAGCGGCCCGACCCGTTCCACCGCGGCCACGATGTCGGCGGAGGCCGCCGTGCCGGCCTGGCTGCTGGTGTAGAGCGGGAAGCGGCCCGAGGGTGAAGGGGCGCCGCCCGTCGGCCAGTTGACGGCCCGGCGGAGATTGGGCGCGCCCTGGTCGCCGAAGCTCGTGAAGGTGAACGCGGTGCGCCCGCGCGGCGCCGTCGTGAACGAGCCGGTCTCCGGTGCGGCGCCGTCGTGCCCGGCCGAGTACAGGTAGGTGGTGTCCGGCCGCAGCCGGGTGAGGCGGGCGTGGTGGACGTACACCTCTTCGTGGGAGAGCCCGTCGCGGTAGGTGCGGGTCTCGGCGTCGACCACCCGGCCGGTGCCGCCGTCCGGGGAGCCGAGGCGCACCTGCGGTCGGCGCACGGACTGGGGGCTGATCCAGGAGACGGTCATCTCGGTGGCGGGGTCCGCGCCGAACTGGAGGTGCAGCCCCGCCACGCCGGGCGCGCCGATACGGCCCGGAGTGCGCTGCAGCAAGGGGAGCGGTGCGGGCTGCGACGGGCCCGCGGCCTCGGCGCGTCCCGCGGCGCCGAGGGCGGTGGCGGCCGCGGCCGCGGTCGAACCCGTCAGTACTGATCTGCGCGCGATCGGCATGGAACACCCTTTGGACGGAGGAAAGTTGACCAACCGCACCCTACGGCCGTCGTTCCTCTCGTGGGGCAGGGCTTGGGGCCGGTGTTCCTTCCGTGCGGCAGGGCTTGGGGCCGGTTGTGGGGTGTGGCGGTCAGTGGTCCGGTTCGCCGGTGGAACGCGCCACTACGCCGGCAGCTCGCCTGACGGGAGTGGGCCCGGCGTGTTCGCCGCCCGGCGCGGAGAGCGCGCTTTCGGGGCGGACTTCGGGCTTTCGTCGTGCGGCCGTCCGGCGGTCCCGAGCAGCCTCAGGACCTGCTGGACGGCGGCGTCGGGGCCGTCCGGGCGGTGGACGGCCGCGACCGTGGTCTCCAGATGGGGAGAGTCGCCGCGCAAGGGGCGGTAGGTCACTCCGGGAATCCCCAGCGAGAGCACCTGCTCGGGGGCGAGCGCCAGACACAGGCCGGCCGAGACATGGCTGAGCAATCCGGGCAAGTCGTCCGCCTCGCCCAGCGATTGGGGGAGGAAGCCGGCCTGCGCGCAGGCGAGCGTGACCTGCTGGGCGAGCCCCGGCAGGGCGCTGGACTTGGGCAGCGCGAACTTCTGCCCGGCGAGCTCGCGCAGGTCGAGGGAGTGTTCGGCGGCGAGCGGGTGGTGCTCGGGGAGGGCCACGACCAGCCGCTCCACGGCGATCTGCCGGACGGCCAGGCGTTCCGCGCCGAGGGCCGGGATGCGGATCAGCGCGAGATCGAGCGTCCCCGCGTGGAGCATGCCGGCCAGTTCCGCGGACGGGCGCTGGCTCAGGTGCAGCCGCAGGCCGGGCAGTTCGGCATGGATGCGGCGCAGCAGGCGCGGCAGGAAGTCGTAGCTGAGGCTGCTGATGAAGCCGAGCCGGAACTCCCCCTCGTGGCCGCTCGCGACCCGCCGGGCCCGGTCGACGGCGGCGGCCTGCGCTTCGAGCAGCCTTCGGGCGTCCTCGGCGAACGCGCGGCCGGCCGGGGTGAGCTGTGCGCCCCGCGGATTCCGCTCGAAGAGGGCGACCTTGAGGCCGCGCTCCAGTCGCTGGATCGCCTGGCTGAGCGGCGGCTGGCTCATGGCGAGTCGCTCGGCGGCGCGGCCGAAGTGCTGTTCTTCGGCCAGCACGACGAACTGCTGGAGTATGCGCTGCGTCAGTTCCATATGGCACAGCATATGAGAGATGGCAGAAGGAAGTATTGGACGATATGGAGCGCCGGGGATTTGACTGGGCGTCAAAGGACCGGTGCGCAAAGCCGGTCTCCGTGGAGATCGGAGACGTGACATGTCATCAGAACCAGAAGTCCCCTGTGGAATGGGGCCGTTGCACGGCCTGCGCGTGATCGAGCTGGCCGGCGTGATCATGGGTCCCTATGCGGCGCAGCAGCTCGGGGACCTCGGGGCGGACGTCATCAAGGTCGAACCGCCAACCGGCGACATCACCCGCCACTACCCGCCGACCCGCAGCCCCGGAATGGGCGCGGCGACGCTCAACCTCAACCGCAACAAGCGCAGCGTGGCGATCGACCTCAAGGCACCGGGCGGCCGCGACGCGCTGCTCGCCCTGACCGCGACCGCGGACGTGTTCATCACCAACGTCCGCCCGCAGGCCCTCGAACGACTCGGCCTGGGCTACGAGGAAGTGGCGGCCGGCAACTCCGGCCTGGTGTATGTCAACGCCCAGGGTTTCCGCAGCGACTCCGAGCTCGGCGGGCGGGCGGCCTACGACGACATCGTGCAGGCGGCCTCCGGCCTGGTGTGGCTGAACGAACAGGTCAGTGGCATCCCGTACTTCGTCCCCACCGTGATCGCCGACAAGATCTGCGGCCTGGTGATCGTGCAGTCGGTGCTCGCCGCGCTGCGCCATCGCGACCGCACCGGTCAGGGGCAGCACGTCGAGGTCCCGATGGCCGACACCATGCTGGCCTTCAATCTGGTCGAGCACCTGGCGGCGGCCACCCTCGACCCGCCCGAAGGCCCGATCGGCTACGCGCGGGCGCTGAGTTCGCAGCGCCGAGCCTCACGCACGGCGGACGGCTGGATGTGCATCCTGCCCTACAGCGACCGCAACTGGTACGACTTCTTCGCCCACGTAGGCCGCCCGGAGCTGGCCGGCGATCCGCGCTTCGCCTCACTCGGCGCGCGCGCCAGTTACGCCGACGAACTCTACGCACTGGCAGGCGAGTTCACCGCCCGGCACACCAACGCCGAATGGCAGGCGTTCTGCGACGCGAACAGCATTCCCGCGGCCCCCGTGCTGAGCCTGGCCGAGGCCGTCGCCGGCGACTACGCCACCGAAGGCGGCCTGCTGCGGACTGCCGTGCATCCCACCGAGGGCGGCTACCGCCTCATCGGCCAGCCCGTCCGCTTCTCGGCGACCCCGGCCGGACTGCACCGGCACTGCCCACACATCGGTGAGCACACGGAGGAGGTGTTCGCCGAAATCGGCCACCGCCCGTCCGCCTGACCGCGCGGCAACCGAAACACCCGCCCCTCCGCCTGAGCCGCGACAACCGAAACCACCGCCCGTCCGCCTGACCAAAGACAACCGAAACCACCGCCCGTCGCCCTAGCCCGCAGCGGCCGAAACCGAGGACACACATGAGCGAGCAGGATCCCCTGCGCATCGAGCACCGGCCCAACGGTGTCACCGTGCTCACCTTCGACAACCCCGACCGGCGCAACCCCATGACCCGGCGGCTGACCGAACAGTGGCGGCGCGCCGTGCGGTCCCTGCGCGAGGCCCCCGACCTGCGGGCCGTCGTCGTCACCGGCACCGGCCCCGCCTTCTGCTCGGGAGCCGACCTCAACGAGCTTGCCGACCGGCACGGCCAGGATCTCCCCGGCACCCGGGCCCAGCTGTCGGCCTTCTACCGGACCTGGCTGAGCATCCACGACCTGGCCGTCCCCACCGTGGCGGCCGTGAACGGCCACGCGGTGGGCGCCGGACTTGCCCTCGCCCTGGCCTGCGACCTGCGCTACGCCGCCGAGGAGGCAAAGCTCGGCGCGCCGTTCGTCCAGCTCGGTCTGCACCCGGGCATGGCCACCACCGCACTGCTCAGCGAGGCTGTCGGACTGCCGTGCGCACGCGAACTGCTGCTGACCGGACGGCTGGTGAGCGGCGCGCAAGCAGCCTCCATGGGCATGGTGCACGAGGCCCTGCCCGCCGGCCAGGTGCTCCCGGCCGCGCTCGACGTGGCCGACCGGATGGCCGCCGCCGCCCCGCTCGCGGTCCGGTTGACCAAGAGCGGCCTGTCCCAGGGGCAGCTCACCGTCGAGCAGGCGCTGAGCTGGGAGGCGCTCGCCCAGCCGGTGACGACCACCACCGACGACTTCCGCGAAGGCGTCCAGGCCCGCCGGGAGCGCCGCCCCCCGCGCTTCACGGGTGCCTGACCGCCGATCACCTACGTACCACCACCTGTGAGGAGTACTCCCATGACCCTCTCCGCACTCGACATCGGAGCGGTTCAACCCCCTAGTGAATCCTGGCAGTTGAGGAAGGAGGTGCGCGACTTCCTCGATGAGGAGCGGGCCGCGGGCACCGTCCTGGGGCGGCCCGACTCGTGGCTGACCGGCTGGGATCCCGCGTTCACGCGCCGCCTCGCCGCACGCGGCTGGGTCGGCATGGCGCTGCCGCGGCAGTACGGCGGCCAGGGGCGCGGCAACCTCGAACGCTATGTCGTCATCGAGGAGCTGCTGGCGGCCGGCGCTCCGGTATCGGCCCACTGGGTCGCCGACCGGCAGGCCGGCCCGTCCATCCTGCGCCACGGCACCGAGGAGCAGCGGCGCTGCTTCCTGCCTAGGATCGCCGCCGGCGAGTGCTTCTTCTCGATCGGAATGAGCGAGCAGAACAGCGGCTCCGACCTGGCCTCGGTGCGGACCCGGGCGGAGCGGACCGACAGCGGCTGGCGGCTGACCGGCACCAAGATGTGGACGGGCGGCGCGCACGTCAACGACTACGCGATCGTGCTCGCCCGCACCGACGAGTCCGACGACCGTCACGCCGGGCTGAGCCAGTTCATCGTCGGCCTGCGTGATCCGCGCATCCGGGTCGAGCCGATCCGCCTGCTCAGCGGCGAACACACCTTCAACTACGTCCACATGGAAGGCGTCGAGCTCGCCGACGACGCACTTCTCGGCCGCCCCGGCGACGGCTGGCAGCAGGTCACCGGGGAACTGGCCCTGGAACGCAGCGGGCCGGAACGCTTTCTTTCCACACTGCCGCTCCTCGTCGCCCTCGTCGGGCAGCTCCGGCAGACCGCGTGCGGCCCTGAGCAGCACGCCCGCGTGGGCCGCCTCACCGCGCGGCTGTCCTCGATCCGGCAGCTGTCCCTCGGCGTGGCCGCGGCCCTGGAGGCCGGCCGCCCGGCTGACGTGCAGGCCGCACTGGTCAAGGACCTCGGGACGCGCTTCGAGGGTGAACTCGTGCGCGAGGTCCGAGAGATCCTTCCGGTCGCCGCCCGCTTCGACGCCACGCGCGGCACCTTCCCCGAACTGCTGGCCACGGCGATCCTGCACTCACCGGGATACACGCTGCGCGGCGGCACCAACGAAATCCTGCGCGGAATCATCACCCGAGGCCTGGAGCAGTCGTCATGAGCAACGAATCCGTCATCCGGCGTGCCGTCGCCGTACTGGCCGGAACAGATCTGGCCGACATCCAGGAGCGCCCCGCCGAGTCCGCCCGGGCGGTGTGGAACGAGCTGCGGGCCGCCGATGCGCTGCCGCCGCTCGGTACGGACCGGGCCGCTCTCGTGGCGCTCGCCCGCGAGGCCGGTTACCGCGGAACACCGGCTCCGCTCGCCGAGACGCTGCTCGTCGCGCGCCCGCTGCTTGCCGAGGCCGGGCTCACCGTCCCGGACGGCCCGCTCACGGTTGCCTCCGGTCCCCTCGACATACGGTTCACCCACGTGGACACGGCCAGCGGGGTCGGCCCCCTGGGGGCGTGCGGCACCGATGACGCGGTGCGGGTCAGCGGCACACTGAGCCGGGTGCCGTGGGCCCGCGCCGCCGACGCCGTGGCCGTACTGACCGAAGGGCCGTCCGCCGGGCCCGTGCTCCTCCTGCTCGACGCGGCCGAGGGCGTGCGGGTCGAGGGCGCGAACCTGGCGGGCGAGCCCCGGGACGACCTCGTCCTGATCGACGTGGCCGTCCCCGCCGACCGGGTCCGTCGCGTCCCGGCCGCGCTGGTGCGGGAGGCGCAGTGGCGTTCCGGTCTGGCGCGGGCCGCACTGATCGCCGGCGCGGCGCGCCGCTGTGTCGACCTGACGGTCACTCATACTGCGTCCCGCGTGCAGTTCGGCCGGCCGCTGAGCCACTTCCAGGCGGTCAAGCAGGAGGAGGCCAAGCTGATCGAGGAGGCGGCCCTGATGGCGGCGGCCGTCGACGCGGCAGGTGCCGCCCCCGCCGATCCGGCCGCCGCGGAGTTCGCCGCCTGGACCGCCGCCGCGCAGGCCTGCGCCTCGGTGGGCGAGGTCACCCGCATCGCCCACCAGCTGCACGGCGCGATCGGATTCACCGAACTCAGCCCGCTCCGCCTGGCCACCACCCGCATGTGGTCCTGGCGCGACGAGGACGGCGGTGAACACGAGTGGTGCCGAAGGATCGGGCGGCGTGTCGTGGAAGGCGGCAGCGACCGGCTCTGGCCTCAGGTGACCGCCGGCTGACCGAGCCGGGGGACGACTCCCGATCCGGGAACCCGGCGGATCGGCGTTCCGAACGCGTTCAGGCCTTGACGGCGTCCGACAGGCGCACGAACTCGTATCCCTGGTCCAGCAGTTGAGGCACGGCGCCGCTCATTCCCCGGGCGGTGCCGCCGTGGGGATGGTTCATGTGGCCTATGACGACCGAGCCGGGGCGTACGTCCTGCATGGCCTGGTGCACCTGTGCCGGCGTGAAGGTCGCCCCGCCGTCGCTGTTGACGTCGAAACTCACGAAGCGCTCTCCGAGGTCGGTGACGATCCTGGCGGCCACGTCGTCGCAGTAGGCCGTGCCGGAGCGGAAGAAGCGCGGCGGGTGGCCGAGGAGGCCGGTGAGCTTGGCGCGGTTGCCCGAGACCTCGTCGAAGACCTCGCCCGCGTTCCGAGTGCCGGGTATCCGGTAGGCGGAGCGCCCGGAGACGGAGAGCGGGAGGTGGCGGGTGCCGTGGTTGCCCATTTCGAAGAGCGGGTCGGCGGCGAGCTCCTCGAAGACCGACGGATTCTCGTCGATCCAGCGGGAGTTGATGAACAGGGTCGCGGGGACGGAGCGCCGGCGCAGGAACTCGATGAGCGCCTTGTCGTACGCGTTGCCGCCCTTGCCGCCGCACGCGTCGAAGGTCAGCGCGGCCGTCTTCCCGCCGGCCGGCAGCCGCGAGAGCGCTCCCGGCACGGTCAGCCCCCAGCTGGTGGGCGCGTGCCTGCCGTAGCGGGCGACGATCTCGGCCCTGGTCGGCCCGGCCGGTGGTGCGGAGGGGGCGGACGAACGCGTTCCCGACGAGGACGGCGAGTCAGTGGCCGTGGGGGCGGCCGGGGCGGGCTTCGCCGGTCCTGAGCAGCCGGTGAGGAGTCCACTCGCCGCCACCGCAAGGACCGTACGCCGACTCACGTTCATCGTGCCGCTTTCTCCGATCGAGGCAGCGCTGCTCGCCGCACGTGATCAGCCTAGGCGGCGTGCCCGACGGGCCCGTGGCGGGTCCTCTCCGCCGTGGACCGGCGCGGGCGGCAAAAGGCCCGGCCGGCGCAGGGGGCGCTCCTCGCCGGCCGGGCCGCTCGGTCGCAGCGGGTCAGACGCCCGAGCGCAGCGCTATGCGCTCGTCACCCGCGTACACGTTCATGGAGCTGCCACGCAGGAAGCCCACCAGGGTGAGCCCGGACTCGGCGGCCAGGTCGACGGCGAGCGAGGACGGCGCGGAGACCGCCGCGAGGACCGGAATGCCCGCCATGACCGCCTTCTGGGCGAGCTCGAAGGAGGCCCGGCCCGACACCAGCAGGATGCAGCGCGACAGCGGAAGCCGGTCGTCCTGGAGAGCGCGGCCGACCAGCTTGTCGACGGCGTTGTGGCGGCCCACGTCCTCACGTATGTCGAGCAGTTCGCCCTCCGGCGAGAACAGTGCCGCCGCGTGCAGGCCCCCGGTCCGGTCGAAGACCCGCTGCGACGCGCGCAGCCGGTCGGGGAGGCTCGCGAGCAGTTCGGGCTCCACCCGGACCGGGGGAGTGTCGGCGATCGGGAAGCGGGCCTGCGTACGGACGGCGTCCAGGCTGGCCTTGCCGCACAGGCCGCACGACGATGTCGTGTACACGTTGCGTTCGAGGGTGATGTCGGGCACCGCGACGCCCGGCGCCAGCTTCACGTCGACCACGTTGTACGTGTTGGATCCGTCCGCCGTCGCGCCCGCGCAGTACACGATCGACTGGAGCTCGGACGCGGCTCCGAGCACCCCCTCGCTGACCAGGAACCCGGCCGCGAGCGCGAAGTCGTCGCCCGGAGTGCGCATGGTGATCGCGAGGGGTTTGCCGCCCAGCCGGATCTCCAGGGGCTCCTCGGCGACCAGGGTGTCCGGGCGGGTCGAGACCGCCCCGTCCCGGATGCGGATGACGCGGCGGCGTTCGGTGACCCGTCCCATGTCCTCAGTCCCTCGATCGCTCTCGTCGAACTCGTCAGTCTCGTGTCTGTACGTGCTGGAAGCCGAAGCGTCCCTTGATGCACAGATTGCCGTGGGTCACCGGGTTGTCGTGCGGCGAGGTGACCTTGACGATCTCATTGTCCTGCACATGGAGGGTGAGGTTGCAGCCGACGCCGCAGTACGCGCACACCGTGGTCGTCTCCGTCTGCGCCGCCTCGTCCCAGGTGCCCGCCGCCCGCATGTCGAACTCGGACTTGAAGGAGAGCGCTCCCGTCGGGCAGACCTCGATGCAGTTCCCGCAGTACACGCACGCCGAATCGGTGAGCGGGGCGTCGTGCTCGGTCGAGATCCGGGCATCGAAACCCCGCCCGGCCACCGCGATGGCGAACGTGTTCTGCCACTGCTCCCCGCAGGCGTCGACGCACTGGTAGCAGAGGATGCACTTGTCGTAGTCGCGCACATACAGGTCGTTGTCGACCTTCGGCTGCTCGTCGACCCGCCCCGCCTCCGCGCCGAACCGGCCGGGCTCGGCCCCGTACTCCCTGATCCACTCCCCGGCGCGCGGGGTCGTGGAGAGGTCGACGGACGAGGCGAGCAGTTCGAGGACCACCTTGCGGCTGTTGCGGGCGCGCTCGGTGTCCGTGCGCACCGTCATTCCCGCCTCGGCCCGCCGCGAGCACGCGGGCGCGAGGGTCCGGCCGCCCTCCACCTCGACGACACACACCCGGCAGGCGTTCTTGGGGGTGAGGGTGTCGCCCTGGCAGAGCGTGGGGATGTCCTTGCCGACGCCTCGGCAGGCATCGAGGACGGTGTCGCCCTCCGGCACCCGTACGGTCTCGTCGTCGATCGTCAACTCGACGATGCGGCGCGGTGGTTGAAGCGGAATCGCGGTCACTCGGGGGGCTCCTGTTCGCTGCGCTGCGGCACTCACCGGACGGCGCCGGCACCGGTTCGGGCGGCTCATTCGAAGGCTCCGAGGCGGTCGATGGCGGATTCGACGGCGTTCCACGCGGTCTGCCCGAGGCCGCAGATCGAGGCGTCCCGCATCGTGCGGCCGACATCCCGCAGCAGCGCGATGTCGCCCGCCGCGGCGGCGCCCGTGCGGTCCTTGATCCGGTGCAGCGCCTCCTCCTGGCGTACGGTGCCGACCCGGCAGGGCACGCACTGGCCGCACGACTCGTCCCGGAAGAACTCCGCGATCCTGAGCAGGATCAGGGGCAGCTCGACGGTGTCGTCCAGGACCAGGACCACCCCCGAACCGAGCGTGGTGCCCGCCTCCCGGGTGCCCTCGAAGGTGAGCGGGATGTCCAGCTCGTCGGGGCGCACGAAGCCGCCCGCGGCGCCGCCGAGCAGGACGGCCCGCATCCGCTCCGGAGGGCCCGAGAGCGCGATCAGTTCGCGCAATGAGGCCCCGAACGGCAGCTCGTAGACGCCCGGGCGGGCCACGTTCCCCGAGACGCAGAACAGCTTGGTGCCGGTGGAGGCCGCGGTGCCGGTGCGTGCGTACGCCTCCGCGCCGTGCTCCAGGATCGGCAGCACATTGACCAGCGTCTCGACGTTGTTGACGGCGGTCGGCTTCCCGAACAGGCCCTTCTCGACGGGGAACGGCGGCTTCGAGCGGGGCTCCCCGCGCCGCCCCTCGATCGAGTTGAAGATCGCGGTCTCCTCGCCGCAGATGTACGCGCCCGCGCCGCTGCGGATCTCGATGTCGAAGGCGTACCCCTGTCCGAGGACGTCGGGGCCGAGCAGTCCGCGCTCGCGGGCCCGGGCGATCGCGTGGCTCAGCCGCTCGTGGGCCCGGGGGTACTCGCCGCGCAGGTAGAGGTAGCCGCGCTCGGCGCCGACCGCGTACCCGGCGATCGTCATGGCCTCGACCAGGGCGTACGGGTCCCCCTCCATCAGGACGCGGTCCTTGAACGTGCCGGGTTCCGACTCGTCTGCGTTGCACACGAGGTAGTGCACGCGTTCCGGCCGACGGGCGGTGGCCTCCCACTTTTGCCCGGTCGGGAACGCGGCGCCGCCCCTGCCCACCAGGCCGGCGTCCAGGACCTCCCGGATCACTCCGGCGGGGCCGAGGGCGAAGGCTCTGCGCAGTGCGGTGTATCCGCCCTGGGAGCGGTAGTCGTCGAGGTCGTACGGGTCGACCTCGCCGATGCGCTTGAGGAGGACGAGGCTGTTCCGGGTGGCGTGCCGGCCCGCCTGGGGGACGGCGTGTGCGGCGGGGTGTTCGGGGGCGGTGGCGTCCGGGGCGGCCAGGGCGTGGGCCAGCGTGGCGGGGGTGGCGGGGGCGAGGACGGCCGTGAGCCGGGGGGCTGGTTCACTCCCCGCCCCGCCCCTTCCCGCAGTGACATGAGCGGCTCCGCCGCGTGGCCTCCGGGGGTTGGGAAGGGCGTCGGGTTTGATGCCGGGGGTGGTGCCCCCGGACCCCGGCTCCTCGAACGCCGGAAGGGCTGGATGTGTGGGTTGTCCGGCTGCGGGCCGTGCATGGCTGGTCGCGCAGTTCCCCGCGCCCCTGGCGGGATCGAATCTGGTCGGCTCGGGCATACCCAGCCCGTCCGGCGTTTGAGGACGAGCGCCTTTCGGGCGCGATCGGGGGTCCGGGGGTGGAGCCCCCGGGGTGTCCGGGGCGGGCGGGCCCGCTCTTCGGAGCAGTGCCGCCGGGGCGCGTTCGCACAGACCCAGGCACGGGCTGCGCTCCCAGGAGGCGGACGGGGTGTCCGCCAGGGCGTCGCACAGCTCCGCCGAGCCCTTCGCCGCGCACGCCAGGTCCGTGCACACGTAGAGCACCGTCGCGGGGCGCGGCTTCACCGAGAAGAGGGAGTAGAACGTCGCCACCCCGTACGCCTCCGCCGGTGGCACCGTCAGGCGGCGGCAGATGTAGCCGAGAGCGCTCTCACTGAGCCAGCCCACCCGGTCGTTGACCGCGTGCAGCGCCGGCAGGAGCAGGTCCCGGCGGTCCCGGGCCTCCTTGCCGCCGCGCGCCCAGCGCAGCTCCGCGTCCGTACGGTCGTCCGCGCCCTCCCACGCCGAGCCGGGCGGCCCCAGCACCGCGTCCACGGCGGCCCGTTCCTCGTCCGTCGGCTTGGTTTCTCCGAAATGCAGGTCCACGGAACAGTCAGCTCCTCACGGCCACGACGGCCGTCTTCTCCACCCGGACCGCCGACGCCTTGAACTCCGCCGTCCCCGCGATCGGGCAGTTCGCCTCGACGGTCAGCCGGTTGGTGTCGACCTCGTCGGGAAAGTGCATCGTCATGAAGGCGAGGCCCGGCCGCAGCGCCGGGTCGATCCACACCGGGGCGGTCACGGCGCCGCGCCGCGACACCACCCGTACCTCCTCGCCCCGTGCCACACCGAGCCGCTCCGCGTCCTCCGGGCACAGCTCGATGTACTCGCCCCGCCGCAGCGGAGAGGCGTAACTCCCGCTCTGCACCCCGGTGTTGTACGAGTCGAGCCGCCGGCCCGTCGTCAGGCGCAGCGGGTAGTCGCCGTCCGTCAGGTCGACCGGCGGATCGTGCTGGACCAGGCCGAACTCCGCCGCCCGCCCCCGCCGCGCGGGATCCGTCTCCCAGAGCCTGGCGTGCAGGAAACTGGAGGGGAGCTCCTGCTCGGAGGGGCACGGCCACTGGAGGCCCTGGTGCTCCTCCAGGCGGTCGTACGTCATGCCGTAGTGGTCCGGTGAGAGTGCCCGGAGTTCGTCCCAGACCTCCTTCGAGTCGGCGAACTTCCAGTCGTGGCCCAGGAGTTGGGCGATCGCGCAGATGATGTCGGTGTCCTCGCGCGCCTCGCCCGGCGGTTTCAGCGCGGCCCGCACGCGCTGCACCCGGCGTTCGCTGTTGGTCGTCGTGCCGTCCGTCTCGGCCCAGGCGGCGGTCGCGGGCAGGACCACGTCGGCCATCCGCGCGGTCTTGGTGAGGAAGATGTCCTGGACGACGAGGTGGTCGAGGGCGGCGAGGCGGCGCGCGGCCTGCTCGCTGTCGGCCTCCGACTGCGCCGGGTTCTCGCCGATGCAGTACACCGCCTTCAGGGTGCCGTGCTCCATCGCCTCGAACATCTCGGTCAGCGTCATCCCGTACCGGGGCTGGATCACCGTCTGCCACGTCGTCTCGAACTTCGTACGGGCCTCGGTGTCGAGGATGTCCTGGAAGCCGGGCAGCTTGTCGGGGATGGCGCCCATGTCGCCGCCGCCCTGCACATTGTTCTGGCCGCGCAACGGCTGCACGCCGGCTCCCCACCGGCCGACGTGCCCCGTAAGCAGCGACAGATTGATCAGGGCGCGGACGTTGTCCGTGCCGTTGTGGTGCTCGGTGATCCCCAGCGTCCAGCAGAGCTGGGCCCGTTCGGCACTCGCGTAGGCGTGGGCGAGCTCGCGGATGGCGGCCGCCGGTACGCCGGTGACGCGCTCGGCGGCCGACAGCGTCCAGGGTTCGACGAGCTCCGCGTACGCCTCGTAGCCCGTGGTCGCCCGGTCCACGAAGGCACGGTTGACCAGTCCCGCGTGGATGATCTCCCGCCCGATGGCGTGCGCCAGCGGGATGTCCGTGCCGACGTTGAGCCCCAGCCAGCTCTCCGCCCATTGGGCCGTCGAGGTGCGGCGCGGGTCGACGGCGTACATCCGGGCGCCGTTGCGGATGCCCTTCAGGACGTGCTGGAAGAAGATCGGGTGGGCGAAGCGGGCGTTGGAACCCCACATCAGGATGACGTCGGTGTGCTCCACCTCCTCGTAGGAGGAGGTGCCGCCGCCCGAGCCGAACACCGCGGACAGGCCGGCGACGCTCGGGGCGTGGCAGGTCCGGTTGCAGGAGTCGACGTTGTTGGTGCCCATGACGACCCGGGTGAACTTCTGCGCCACGTAGTTCATCTCGTTGGTGGCGCGGGCGCAGGACAGCATGGCGAAGGCGTCGGGCCCGTACGCGGCCCGGGTCCGCCGGAACCCGGCCGCGGCCCGCTCAAGGGCTTCATCCCAACTCGCTTGCCTCAGCTGCCCGTTGGTGTCGCGGACCAGGGGGTGGGTGAGCCGCGGATACTGCTTGGGCTGCCTGTTCTTCTTCATGCGGCGCTCCGGGTGTCGGACGTCTGGGCGAGGAGGTCGGCGAGCGCGTGCACGGCGCGCAGGGTCGGGACCGGGGTCGTGGTGAGCCCGGCGAGTTCGACGACGGCCGCGAGCAGCACGTCGAGTTCGAGGGGCTTGCCCTTCTCCAGGTCCTGGAGGGTGGACGTCTTGTGCTCGCCGACGCGCTCGGCGCCCGCGATGCGCCGCTCCACCGAGATCGTCGGGTGGCAGCCGACGGCCCCCGCGACGGCGAGGGTCTCGCGCATCATCGACTCGACGAGCGAGCGGGTGTCGCGGTGGCGGCATATCTGCGCCATGGTCGCGCGGGCCAGCGCGCTGATCGGGTTGAACGAGATGTTGCCGAGGAGCTTGATCCAGATGTCGTTGCGCAGATCCGGCTCGACGGGGCACTTGAGGCCGCCGGCCTGCATGGCCTCGCTGAAGTCGAGGCAGCGCCGCGAGATCGTGAGGTCGGGCTCGCCGATGGAGAACCGGGTGCCCTCCAAGTGCCGTACGACGCCCGGGGATTCGATCTCGGTGGCCGCGTACACCACGCAGCCGATGGCCCGGGCGGGCGGCAGGGTCGCGCTGACCGCGCCGCCCGGGTCGACGCTCTCGATGCGGCGCCCGGTGTGCGGACCGGGCAGCCTGTGGAAGTACCACCACGGGATGCCGTTCTGGGCGGCGATGACGGCGGTGTTCCCGTGCAGCAGCGGGTGCACCAACGGCCCTGCCGTCGCATAGGAGTTGGCCTTCAGGCCGAGCAGTACGTAGTCGACCGGGCCGACCTCGCCCGGGTCGTCGGTGGCGGCGGGGCGGGCGGTGAAGTCGCCACGCGGGCTGAGGACGCGCACCCCGTCGCGGCGCATGGCCGCCAGGTGCGGCCCGCGGGCGATGAGGTGGACCTCGGCGCCCGCGCGGTGGAGCGCGGCCCCGACGTATGCGCCGATGGCTCCGGCGCCGACTACTGCGACTTTCACGGGGCTCTCCGTTCGGTGGAGGGGCCGGGTCGGTGGAGGGGCTCAGGTACCTCGGTACTCGGGTACTCGGAACCGAATTCGTCGACAGAATATTGTCTACAGTATGCCTTTTGAAGGGGTCAAGACGCCTGACGCACTCCGGTTCCACTCCGCCGGGGCGAAACGCTGACACAAGGCTCCAAAGGTGCAGCAGTGAATCCTGTTGGGTCCCGCGCCCCTGTACCCATCAGTAGCCACGAAGACTGGATGGCTCCGGATGTCAGCAGTCCATGCTCGTACCGATCAACCGTCCATGCTCGTACCGAGGAGATCCGTCATGACCGGCATGCGAGGCTCGCGCGTTGTCGCCGTCGGGCACTACCAGCCCGCCAAGGTGCTCACCAATGACGACCTCGCCGAGCTGGTCGACACCAGTGACGAATGGATCAGCAGCCGGGTCGGCATCCGCACCCGCCATGTCGCCGGCCCGGACGAGCCCGTGGACGAGCTGGCCGCGCACGCCGGAGCGAAGGCGCTGGCCGGCGCCGGGCTCACCCCGGCCGACATCGACCTGGTTCTGGTCGCCACCTCCACGGCCGTCGACCGCTCGCCGAACACGGCCGCCCGGGTCGCCGCCCGGCTCGGCATGGGCTCGCCCGCGGTGATGGACCTCAACGTGGTCTGCGCCGGGTTCACGCACGCGCTCGCCACCGCCGACAGCCTGGTGCGCACCGGCACCGCCAAGCGCGCGCTGGTCATCGGCGCGGACAAGATGACGGCGGTGACCGACTGGACCGACCGCACCACCTGCGTCCTGGTCGGCGACGGAGCCGGCGCCGCGGTCGTCGAGGCGAGCGAAGAAGCGCTGATCGGCCCGGTGTTGTGGGGCTCGGTGCCCGAGATGGGGCATGCCGTACGCATCGAGGGCACCCCGCCGGTGTTCGCGCAGGAGGGCCAGTCCGTCTACCGCTGGGCCACCACCCAGCTGCCGCCGATCGCCCGGGAGGTGTGCGAGCGCGCCGGGCTCACCCCCGAGGACCTGGCCGCGGTGGTCCTGCACCAGGCCAATCTGCGGATCATCGAACCCGTCGCGCGCAAGATCGGCGCCGTGAACGCCGTCATCGCCCGCGATGTCGTCGAATCCGGGAACACCTCGGCGGCGAGCATCCCGATGGCCCTGTCCAAGCTGGTCGAACGCGGCGAGATCAGCACCGGCGACCCCGTCCTGCTCTTCGGCTTCGGCGGGAACCTCTCGTACGCGGGGCAGGTCGTACGCTGCCCGTGACGGGCCCGGGGCTCGGGGGCGGGCCCCGGTCACAAGGGCGAGCCCGGGTCACGAGATAGTCCTCGGCCGGCTCCGCCAGCTCTTGACGCGTCGCACAGCCGCCCACGATCACCTCGCGGACCCATGCCTCCAGCAGCCCGCGATCCTCGTCGCCGAGCTCCAACGGTGGCACGGGCGCCGGGAGTTCGATGTCAAGGCGCTCCCAGTCGAGCCCGGCGTTCCAGCCCTCGCTCGCGCGGGCCCATCCGGCTCCGTCGCGACTGTGATCGCAACCATGTCGTCACTGTCGCACCCGGCACTGTCAGTGCCTCCTGCCCAAGCACCGGGCAGCCGGGAGTTCAGAGCCAGCGCTCGGCCGCCTCCACGCTGTCGCCCCCGCTGCTGTTGAACGCGATCGCGGCCGCCGGGGCGTGCCGGCGGACCAGGTTCACGACGAGCTCGAAGAAGACGAGCAGCGTCTCGGGCTTGCGGATTCCGCCCCCGATCACGACGACGTCCCACGCCTGCGCGGTGAGCGCGCCGATCACCGTGGACTCGGCCGTATCGTCCAGCGCTATCAGAGCCATGGAGGCATCGATGCCGTGCTCGCCGAAGCGGGCCAGCTCCTTGTCGAGATCCGCGCGCAGGGCGTCGCCGTCCATGCCGGGGACTGTGTGCGGGTCGATACCGAGAACAAGTGTGGAAGGCATGTGGTGTAGGACGATCAGCGGACCGCCCGAGTTCCGCCCGGCGGAGAAGAGCGACACGTCAACTGCCCGACTGCCGGGCCGGATACCTCCTTCCGGACCCCCGCGCGGGGCGCGCCCGTCGGCGCCCTCCTGAGGAGGGTCGCGCCGATCGGGTGGATGCGATGGGTCCGGCCGCGGGGACGGCGCCGTCTCAGGGGGCTCCGGTACCCACCGACGTACAAATGACCCCATGTGTCACTACTGTGGAAGCCGTCGCGGAGGAGTTCTTTCGGGCCGCGGCCTCCGCCTCCACCATCTTCTCCATCGGGCCGGCCGCCAGCGCCCCGGAGATCACGACCGCCGCCCCGACGGCGACGGCCAGGATGACCGTACCGAGCCCCACCATCGTCTCCACCGGAATCGTGTACGCCCCCACCACACGGGCCACGCACTCCGCCAGCAGAGCCCCGCCCCACACCACGGAGAACAGCGTCTCGCAACGGCGGAATCGTGCGTTCCCGGCCATCAGCCGGTCCCAGGCGGCGGCCTTGTCCGGAGAGTTCCTGGTGATCCAGGGCTTGAGCGCGGACGTCATCAGGGGCCGGCCGGCCGCCGCCGAGAGCAGGATGCCGATCCCGACCACGCTGCTGAGTGCACCGTCCTTGGCCAGCATGAGCCGGGGGTCGCCGCTGACCGCCGAGAGCGCCAGACTCCCCACGTTCACCGCCAGGACCAGCGCGGCGAGGCGGTTGAGGCTGCGGCTCCTCATCGCGCTCCACGCCGTCCGCACCGCCGGGAGCACACTGCTGAGCGCCAGCGCGGCGAAGGTGCCCAGCCCCGCGGCCTTGAGCACGTAGTACGAGGCCAGCGGCACGCCCGCCTCGACGATCAACGGCGTCAGGCTGTCCACCAACGGGTTGCGGCTGCTGCTCATCACGGTCTCCCCGGTCCAGTTCTCGGCGACAGGAACAGCGTGCCGGGGGTGGGCACTTGGGCGGCAGAGATCGCTGTCCCGGGAACGCCAGGACATTTGTCAGTCGGCGAGGTGTGACAGGCACCCTCCACAGCGCGGGCGGGGCCGGCACCCGAGGCGCCGAGCGGGACACGAACAGCGGCGCGAAGAGAGGTGTCGGGAGCGGCGGGAAAGCGGGCTTCGCGAGCGGCTTCGTGGCAGATCCAGGCCATTCCCCGGACCTGTGCAACCGAATCCGGACGACGCATGTGCCAGGGGATTGCGCTCGGTAGACTGTAGACGATAGCCAATTTCCATGACCGGCTCGAAGCCCGTGGTGCAGGAGGGGGAACCGATGTTGTCCGCAGGACTGCCGCAGGGAACCGTGCCCAAGCTGGAGCGACCCGGGCCGCTGCGTGAGCGCGTGTACGAGGCTCTCCTGGAGCTGATCACCACCCGGGCCCTGCGCCCCGGCCAGCACCTGGTGGAGAGCGAGCTCGCGGGGCACCTCGGGGTGTCCCGGCAACCGGTGCGCGAGGCGCTCCAGCGGCTCAACACCGAGGGCTGGGTCGACCTGCGGCCCGCGCAGGGCGCGTTCGTCCACGAGCCCACCGAGGAGGAGGCCGACCAACTGCTCTCGGTGCGTACGCTCCTGGAGGCCGAGGCGGCCCGGCTCGCCGCGGCCAACTCCGGTTCGGCCGGGATCGCCGCCCTGGAGAAGCTGTGCGCCGAGGGCGAGCGGGCCGTCGCGGACGACGACGTGGACCTGGCCGTGGCCACCAACGCCGCGTTCCACGCCAAGGTCATGGAACTCGCCGGGAACCTGGTGCTCGCCGAGCTCGCGGGCCAGGTCGACCGGCGGGTGCGCTGGTACTACACCCCGGTCGCCCGCCGGCGGGGCAAGCAGTCCTGGATCGAGCACCGGGACCTGATCGCGGCGATCTCGGCGCGCGACGAGCAGCGGGCCACCGAGGTCATGCGCGCCCACACCGAGCACACGCGCACGACCTACCACGAGCGCGCCGAGCGGGGCTGACCCCGCCGACCCGCCCGGAAGGCGTTGTCCGAGTCCGTTCCGCCCGCCGGCAACCCCGTCCGGCCCAAGTCCGGGTTCTCGATGGCCGGCAGCCACGGCCCGCCGTCCACGGAGGCGTGCCGGGCCGTTCCGCGTTGTCGCCTGCGGACCGTCCCGGTACTGGAACCTCCGGCTACCGACCGAGGGGCCCTGTCACGCGGATCGGCCGGCCGCCCCCGCCGACGCGCTGGTGGAGTCGTTCTCCGTGGCCGGCACTCTGATCCGCACGGGTTCGGTGCCCGTGGTGTGGTGGCGGGCGCCCCAGTTCTGCAGGGCAGCGCGGCAGGCGTGATCCAGGTGCCGCACGGCCGTCAGGTCGAGTTCGATGGGTTGATTCCTCGGCAGTGCCTCCAGCGTCTGCAGGATGCGGGGAAGCCGGAGGAAGGTGGGGTTGCCGGTGAGGGCCACCACCAGCCTGCCACCGGTGAGTTCGCGGGTGTCGAGGTGGATGTGGGAGGTCTCCCACGCCGACTTCGCCACGGCCAGCACCAGGCCCAGGACCACGCCTTCGAACATGCTCGTCGTCACGATGGCGACGCCCGTGATGGCGAGGACGACGAGCTCGCCGCGGTGTTCGCGCCACAGCGGGCGTACTTCCTTGACGGGGATCAGCTTGCAGCCGGCGTGTACCAGCACGCCCGCGAGTGCCGCGAGCGGGATGATCCCGATCACCGTGGGCAGCAGCACGGTGAACAGCAGCAACCACAGCCCGTGCAGGATGCGGGAGACCTTCGTCGTCGCACCTGCCTGGAGGTTGGCGGAGCTGCGGACGATGACCGCGGTCAGCGGCAGGGCCCCGAGCACGCCGCACACCGTGTTGCCCACGCCCTGGGCGACCAGCTCCTTGTCGTAGTGCGTACGCGGGCCGTCGTGCATACGGTCCACCGCTGCCGCACTGAACAGCGATTCCGCCGAGGCGATGAGGGCGAAAGCGAGGACCGTACCGAGCACCGCGACGCTGCCCAATGAGCCGAGGTCGCTCGCACCGGGCGGCTGGACGGCCTCGAAGAGCCCCTGCACCTTCACGTGGGCGACGTCCGGGCCACCGATCGCCGTGCCTGCGGTGGCGAGGGCGACCGCGGCCAGCGGCGCAGGGATCTGCCGCACCTTGGCGGGCAGCTTCTTCCACCCCACGAGCACGACGATGGTGCCGAGGCCGGTCGCGAAGGCGGTCAGCGCGGAGCGGCTGGTGGCGATGTCACCGACCAGACCCGGGATGCCGAAGACCTTCTCCAGGCCCGAGCGCGGCTGGTGGACGCCGGCCATGGTGTACAGCTGCCCGAAGATGAGCACGAGTCCGATGCCGGCCAGCATGCCCTGGACGACTGAGACGGAGATCGCCCGGAACCAGCGGCCGAACCGCAGCAGGCCGAGGCCGATCTGGAGCACTCCGGCGGCCAGCACAATGGCGCCGAGCATGCTCAGTCCGAACTCCCGGACGGCTTCGAAGACGAGGACGGTCAGGCCCGCCGCCGGGCCGCTGACCTGGAGCGCGCTCCCTGGCAGGAAGCCCACGACGAGCCCGCCGACGACACCGGTGATCAGGCCGAGTTCGGCCGGCACGCCCGATGCCACGGCCACGCCCACACACAAGGGCAGGGCCACCAGGAACACGACGAGCGAGGCGAGCGCGTCCTGGCGCAGGACAGCAGGATTCTTGAAAGCGCACAGCATGAGCGAGGGTCCCCCCGAATTCGTGCCCGCCCGGTTCACAGGGCTTTGAACAACAGTCCGCCGTCTTGCGCCTGTTGCGCTCTGAGCGCGCCGGTACGCGACCGGAAGCCTTCCGTATGCCGGGGGTCGGCCGCGTGCGTGGGGGAGAAGGAACGCGGCTTGTCGATCAGTGACTTCATGATGGCCTGCCTCCTGCGCCTGCGCGGCTTCAGCCGGGGCGCGGTGTGGTCGGGTCGGTCAAGAACTGTGAAGGGGTGCGGCGGCGATTCTTCAGCGCCACGTCCTCGGGGCGATACGCCACACCACTGCGCCGCAGTCGGATTCGCAGCAGCAATCAAACCTTACCAGTGCTTTGCCTGTTGATGGCAGATGGAATAGTTGGCAAAATCCCAGATGAATGGGACATTCGATCAACTTGGAGGCTGGTTGAGTGGGGGCGTACGGTGGCGCCGCGGGGCGCACAACATGCCTCTCTGTCATGGGACTTGCTCCCGCGATGCGCCGCGAGGGACTCCCCTTGCCGACGCCGTGCGCGACGCCATTGGCAATCCCTTCTCTTCACTTGATCGATGATGGTGCTTTACCTTCCCATCGTTTGTGGTTGGGGCCTGTGAAATATGAAACGGCGTCCCGGTCGGCGTCGTGGGGTGCCCATGCCTTCCCGGGCAACCGATGTATGACGGGGTACGAAGGGGCGGAGACCCGCGGTGGCGGCACGGGCTGCCGCCGGGGCGGGCAACTCCCTGCCCTGGACGTCGGGTTCGCCTGCGGGCGAGTCCATAATTACGTGTAACACGCAGGCGTATGCTCGGCCCATGGTTGAGCATCGCATGATCGACGTGAACGGTATCCGGCTGCACATCGCGGAGGAGGGCGAGGGCCCGCTCGTCGTACTGCTGCACGGCTTCCCCGAGTCCTGGCACTCCTGGCGCCACCAGTTCGGCCCGCTGGCTGCCGCCGGGTTCCGGGTAGTCGCCCCCGACCAGCGCGGATACGGCCGCAGTGATCACCCGGAGGACGTGGACGCGTACAGCATCCTCCATCTCGTCGGGGACGTGGTCGGGTTGATCCACNTCCATCTCGTCGGGGACGTGGTCGGGTTGATCCACGCGCTGGGCGAGGAGAGGGCGTTTGTCGTCGGACATGACTGGGGCGCACCGGTGGCCTGGCACACCGCGCTGCTTCGGCCCGACGTCGTGCGGGGGGTGGCGGGGCTGAGTGTGCCGCCACCGTTCCGCGGGGCGCGTCCGCCGCTGGCGGCCATGCAGGAACGGTTCGGTGGTCGGTTCTACTGGAACTATTTCAATCGGCCCGGGGTGGCCGACGCCGAGTTCGCGAAGGACACCCGGACCGCTCTGCGCAAGCTGTTCTACTCCGCCTCCGGCGACGCACCCGACGCGGGCCGCCCCGATCAGGCGCTGGTGGCCGATCCGGGCCGTGGCTGGCTCGCGGACATGACCGACCCCGAGGCGCTGCCGGACTGGCTCACCGAGGCGGACCTGGACGAGCTCACCGAGAGCTACGCCAAGGGCTTCACCGGCGCCCTGAACTGGTACCGCAACCTGGACCGCAACTGGGAGCTCACCGCCGCCTGGCAGGGAGCGGTCGTCAGTGTGCCCGCACTGTACGTGTACGGCGACCGTGACCTGGTCCCGGCATTCCCGGGGACGCCCGAACTCATCGCGAAACTACCGGAGTTGATGCCCAGCCTGCGCCGTGAACCGGTCATGCTGCCGGGCTGCGGCCACTGGACTCAGCAGGAGCGGCCCGAGGAAGTGAATGCCGCGCTGGTCGATTTCCTGACTCAGCTGCGGGGCTGACGGACCGTTTCCGCCCGGTGCGGCTGTGGTGCGAGAAGGAGCCTGTTATCCGGCGGCCCACGTCCGCCGCCCGGGTCGGGCCGGGCTAGGCGGGAAAGGGGAGGCGCCGCTGACCAGAATCATGCGCTTCCCCTGGCGTCGTCGTGCGGGCAAGGCGCCCAGCGTGCCTCGGCCAGCAGCATCGCGACCACGACGAGCACCAGGGCGAACAGCTCGGCCAGCGACGAGAGGCACGTGCCGAGCGGGATCGTGGCAATGCACGCCGCGGCGCCGGCCGCGCGGAAGCGGAGGGGCGGGATGTGCAGCACCGCGCGGAACGCGACGTTTCCCGCCAGGAAGAGCGCCACGCCGCCCGCCAGCGCGACGGCGGGCGCGGTGGGCAGGTGGTCCGGGAGGTGGCCGATGGATTTCTTCACTCCGGCCGCGAGCACCGCGACGCCGAGCAGCACGAGCAGCACGAGCAGCATCGGTACGAAGCTGTAGTAGTACGCGAGCATCGTCGCCCGGAACCTGGCCGGCCCGGTCACCGCCCGCAGTGCCTGCTCGGCGGCCTCCTCGTCGCGGATGAAGTACGTCCACCACAGCGCGGTCGCCAGGGCCAGGGCGAGGGCCGCGCCGCCGAACAGGCCCCAGTCCAGCCTGAGGTCGCCCGCGCCGACACCGATGGCGATCACGGACTCGCCGAACGCGACGCCGTCCGTGGTGAAGACTCCGGGGATGGCCAGGGCACAAGTGAGGAAGCCGCACATGCCGAGGATGAGCGGGATGCGGCGGGCGTTGGTCTCGGGCGGTACCTGGTTGGTGAGGTAGGCGTAGGCGCCGTCTCATGTGCGGCCGACACCCTGGCCCAGGGGAACGAAACCGCCCCGGTGTGTCTCAGCTCCGGGGCGGCCCTGCACACATAGGGGCCTACACCACCTCCCGACTGATGGGCTGTGGGTTGGCCGCGATGTCCCGCACCCTGGTCCGGCCGGGCTGTCGCAGCAGCAGGGCCATGCAGCCCGCCGCCATCGAGATGCCGCCCGCCAGGGCATACGCGCCGTCGTAGCCCCACGCGTCGACGACCATCGAGCCGAGTCCGCCGCCGAACAGGCCGCTCACCAGCTTGCCGCTGTAGACCAGGCCGTAGTTGGAGGCGTTGTAGTTCTCGCCGAAGTAGTCCGGGGTCAGTGCCGCGAACATCGGGTAGAAGGCGCCGCCGCCGAAGCCCGACAGGAAGGCGAAGAACAGGAACAGCCACTCACTATGGATGGTGCCCGCCCAGATCACGCCGAACTGCGCGAGCCCCAGGACCACGATCACGAACACCAGGGTCGGCTTGCGGCCCCACAGGTCGGACAGCCAGCCCACGACCGCCCGGCCGATGCCGTTGATCACCGCCATGACGCCCATGGACGAGGCGGCGACCAGCGGGCCGAAGCCGACCTCCTTCGCGTAGTCCACCTGGAAGGAGATGCCGAAGATGGAGACGCCCGCCGTCATCACGATGGTGATCCACATCAGCGGCAGCATGCCCGTTCTGATGGCTTCCTTCGGGGTGTACTGCTTGGCCGCCGGGGGGTTCTTCGCGAGGCTCGCCGCGCTCTTGGCGTTGCCGGAGAAGTTCAGCGGGTCGATCTCCGCCGGCCACCAGTTCTTCGGCGGGTCCTTGAAGAACCAGGCGCAGGCCGCCACCACGATCAGCACATAGACACCGATGAGGTCGAGGACCTCGTTGTAATTGGCCGTGTCGAAGGCGTAGTTGAAGATGAAGATGAAGGGCAGCGAGCCGTAGGCGAAGCCGCCGTTGACGAAGCCCGTCTTGGCGCCGCGCCGTTCCGGGAACCACTTGCCGACCATGTTGATGCAGGTCGCGTAGACGAGTCCGGACCCCACCCCGCCCACGACGCCGAAGCCGAAGATCGCGGCGAGCACGTTGTGCAGGTGGGACAGTGCGAAGAAGCCGAGGAGGCAGAGTGCCGAACCGATGTACATGGCCCGTCGGGCGGTGAGGATGCCCTTTTCCCGCATCCAGCCCGCGGGGAAGGCGATGCCCGCCTGGAAGAACACCCAGACGCTCAGAATCCAGAAGGTGTTGCTCTGCGTCCAGCCGTGGGCCTCGGAGAGGGTGTCCTCGGCGGAACCGTAGGCGTACTCGGACACGCTGATCGCCATCATCGCGATCCACGGCAGGTAAACCATCAGTTTGCGGCTGTGGCCCAGCAGATCGCGATCGCTCTCGCCGACGCGATACACGCGGCCCTTGCTGTCCGTGACTTCCCGGTAGGCGACACCCGCCGCGTACCGTGGCTCCCCGGATGTGGAACTGTCGCTCATTGTCGTCCCCTTGGCGTCGAAAGAACCTGGCCAGCGCCCCCTGTCCAAACCCTTCGTTGCGGCAGGGCTCTAGGTGAGCAGCCCCGCGGCCCGTGCCCAGCGGTACTTCGCACCGAGCACCGCTACCGGCTTCTCGGTGGTGTAGGGGTAGGCGACGACGCCGCGCTCGAAGAGGTACGCGCAGGCCTCCTCGACCTCGATGTCACCGGCCAGCGAGGCCACCACGGGCTTCTCGACGCCGCGTGCCCGGAACTCCTCGACGACCCGCGCCGTCAGCTCGGCGAACACCATCGGCGGGGTGACGATCGTGTGCCAGTAGCCGAGCACGAGCGCGTGGATGCGAGGGTCCTCCATGCCGAGCCTGATCGTCGCCTCGTACGTGGCCGGCGGCTCGCCTCCCGTGATGTCGATCGGGTTGCCCGCGGCCCCGAACGGCGGGATGAACGCCTTGAAGGCGGCGTCCAGGTCCGCCGGGATCTCCATCAGCCGGAGCCCGTTGTCGACGATCGCGTCCGACAGCAGCACCCCGGAACCGCCCGCGCCGGTGATGATGACGACGTTGTCGCCGCGCGGCGCGGGCAGCACGGGCAGCGCCCGCGCGTACTCCAGCATCTCGTTGAGGCCGGGCGCCCTGATCACCCCCGCCTGGCACAGGATGTCGTCGTACACGGCGTCGTCGCCGGCCAGAGCGCCCGTGTGGGAGCCCGCGGCCTTGGCGCCCGCGCTGGTCCGCCCGGCCTTGAGGACCACGATCGGCTTCTTCGGCACGGTCGCGCGCGCCGCCTCGACGAAGGCCCGGCCGTCCTTGAGGTCCTCCAGGTGCATCGCGATGCACTGGGTGTTGGGGTCCTCGGCGAACCAGGTCAGCAGGTCGTCCTCGTCGATGTCCGACTTGTTGCCGAGTCCGACGATCGCCGAAACCCCGGTCCTGGTGGAGCGCGCGAAGCCGAGGATCGCCATGCCGATCCCGCCGGACTGGCTGGTCAGGGCGACCGGGCCCTTCACGTCGTACGGGGTGCAGAACGTGGCGCACAGGTCCTGCCAAGTGGAGTAGTAGCCATAGATGTTGGGCCCGAGCAGCCGCACTCCGTGCCGCTCGGCGATGGCCACGATCTCGTCCTGGAGGGCCTGCTCGCCGGTCTCGGCGAAGCCGGACGGGATGAGCACCGCGTTCGGAATGCCCTTGCGTCCCACCTCCTCGAGGGCCGACGCCACGAACCGGGCGGGGATCGCAAAGACCGCCACATCCACCTCACCTGGAACGTCCGTGACACTCTTGTACGCCTTGCGGCCCTGAATGTCATCGGCCCGCGGGTTCACGGGGTGGATCTCCCCGGGGAAGCCTCCGTCGACCAGGTTGCGCATGACCGAATTGCCGATCTTGCCCCGCTCGTTGGACGCGCCGATCACCGCGACGGAGCGCGGCTGCATCAGCCGCCGCATCGAGTGCAGGATCTCCTCGCGGCTGTACGTCCGCCTCGGCTTGGCCACCTCCGTCGTCAGCAGGATCCTGATGTCGGCGGCGACCGCGCCCTCGGGGGTGGCGATCACCGGGTTGAGATCGACCTCCGCGATCTCCGGGAAGTCGGTGACCAGCTGGGACACCCGGCGGATCTGCTCCGCCAGCGCCCACCGGTCCACGGCCGGCGCGCCGCGCACCCCGCGCAGGATCTCCGCCGCCCCGATCGAGTCGAGCATGGAGATCGCCTCGTCGGCGGAGACCGGAGCGAGCCGGAACGTGACGTCCTTGAGGACCTCCACCAGCACCCCGCCGAGCCCGAACGCCACCACCTTGCCGAAGGTGGGATCGGTGACCGCCCCGACGATCACCTCCTGCCCCGGCGGCAGGAGTTGCTGCACCTGCACGCCGTCGATGCGCGCAGCGGGGGCGTGGGCCCGGGCGTTCTCGATGATCCGGTGGAACGCGGCGCGCACCTCGGCCGCGCCCTCCACGCCGACCACGACCCCGCCCGCGTCGGTCTTGTGCAGGATGTCCGGCGAGACGATCTTCAGTACGGACCTGCCGCCGAGCCGTGCCGCGTGCGCCACCGCCTCGTCGACGTCCCGCGCGAGCGCCTCGCCCGGCACGGCGATCCCGTACGCGTCCGCGACTGTCCTGCCCTCGGGGGCGGTGAGCGCGTCGCGCCCCTCGGCTCGTACGGCGGCGAGCAGCGCCCGCACCGCCTCCCGGTCCTGTGCCTCGACACCGACCATCGCTCAGATCACTCCGTTCGTCTTGAGCAGCCGCAGTTCCTCGTCGCCGAGGCCCAGTTCGCCGACGTACACCTCTTCGTTGTGCTCGCCCAGCAGCGGCGAGGTGACCATGTCGACGGGGGAGTCGGAGAGCTTGAGCGGGGAGCCGACGGTGGTGAACCGGCCGCGCTTCGGGTGCTCGACCTCGACGACCATGTCGTTCGCGACGAGGGAGGCGTCCTCGATGATCTCCTTGGTGGAGAGGATCGGGCCGCACGGGATGTTGTGCGCGTTCAGCCGCTCAAGTACCTCCCATTTGGGGAGAGTCGACGACCACTCCTCGATCAGCTGGAACATCTTGCCCAGCTTGGGAAGGCGCGCCTCGGGCGTTGCCCACTCGGGATCGGTGGCGAGTTCCGGGCGGCCGATGAGCTCGGTGACCGGCTGCCATCCGACCGGCTGCACGATCACATACACGTAGTCGTTGGGTCCGCCGGGCGCGCACTTCACGGCCCAGCCGGGCTGCCCGCCGCCGGACGCGTTGCCGGAACGGGGAACTTCCGTGCCGAAGTCGTCATTGGGGTACTCCGCCAACGGGCCGTGCGCCAGCCGTTGTTGGTCGCGCAGCTTGACGCGGCACAGGTTGAGGACCGCGTGCTGCATGGCGACCTGGACGCGCTGGCCGCGCCCGGTGGACTCGCGCTGGTAGAGCGCGGCCAGGATGCCGGCCACCGCGTGGATGCCGGTCCCGGAATCGCCGATCTGCGCGCCGGTGGCGAGCGGCGGCCCGTCCTCGAAACCGGTGGTGGCCATCGACCCGCCCATGGCCTGCGCGACGACCTCGTACGCCTTGAAGTTGGTGTACGGGCCTTCCCCGAAGCCCTTGATCGAGGCGTACACGATCCGGGGGTTTATCTCCTGGATCCGCTCCCAGGTGAAGCCCATGCGGTCGACCGCGCCCGGACCGAAGTTCTCCACCATCACATCGGAGCGGCGGATGAGCTCGGTCAGGATCTCCTTGCCGCGCGGCGTCTTGGTGTTGAGGGTGATGCTCCGCTTGTTGCAGTTGAGCATCGTGAAGTAGAGCGAGTCGACGTCGGGGAGGTCGCGCAGCTGCCCCCGGGTGATGTCACCGGTGGGCGCCTCCAGCTTGACGACGTCCGCGCCGAGCCAGCCGAGCAGCTGGGTGGCGGAAGGGCCGGACTGGACGTGGGTCATGTCGAGGACGCGCACGCCCTCAAGTGCCTTGGCGGCAGGGGCCGTTGTCATGGCAGGGCTCCTCTACTTGTACATGGTCTGGTTCATGGTTCCGGGGGCGTACGCGTCCGGATCGACCCACACGTTGATCAGCGACGGCTTGCCCGACTCGCGGGCGCGTCGCAGCGCGGGCCCGATGTCGGCGGGGTCGCGGACCTCCTCGCCGTAGCCACCCAGCATCTGCGCGAACTTGTCGTAGGGGACATCGCCCAGGGTGTTGCCGACCCGCTCCCGCTCCAGGCCGTACTTCTGCGCCTGGCCGTAACGGATCTGGTTCATCGAGGAGTTGTTGCCGACGATCCCGACGAACGGCAGGTTGTAGCGCACCAGCGTCTCGAAGTCCCAGCCCGTCAGCGAGAACGCCCCGTCGCCGAACAGCGCCACGACCTCCTTGTCCGGCCGCGCCTGCTTGGCGGCGAGCACGAACGGAATGCCGACACCGAGCGTGCCGAGCGGGCCCGGGTCCATCCAGTGCCCGGGCGACTTCGGCTGCACGACCTGACCGGAGAAGGTGACGATGTCACCGCCGTCACCGATGTAGACCGAGTCCTCGGTGAGGAACTCGTTGATCTCGCTGACCAGCCGGTACGGATGGATCGGCGAGGCGTCCGACATCAGACTCGGCAGCCGCTTCTCGATCGCGGTCTGCTCGGCGGTCCGCAGCTCCTCAAGCCACGCCTTGCGCTTGACGGCCCCGCCGCCCGGCCGCCCCGAGGCCGCCTCGGTGACGGACTTCAGGATGAGACCGGGGTCGCCGACGATCCCGAGGTCGATGTCCCGGTTCTTGCCGACGGTCCGGTAGTCGAGGTCGATCTGCACGACCGTCGCACTCGGCGAGAGCCGCTTCCCGTACCCCATCCGGAAGTCGAAGGGGGTGCCGACGATCACGATGAGGTCGGCGTTGGAGAACGCGTACCGGCGCGACAGCTGGAAGTGGTGCGGGTCGCCGGGCGGCAGCGTGCCGCGCCCGGCCCCGTTCATGTACGCGGGCACGTTCAGGGTGCGTACGAGCTCGATGGCGTCGTCGGTGGCCCGGCTCGTCCACACCTGGCTGCCGAGCAGGATGGCCGGCTTCTCGGCGTGCACGAGCAGGTCGGCGAGCTTCTCGACGGCCGCCGGGTCGCCGGGGCTGCGGGTGGAGGCCCGGTAGCGCCCCGCCGCCGGGACGCGCGCCTTCTCCAACGGCACCTTCGCGTCGAGCACATCGCGCGGAATCTCCAGGAAGGACGGCCCCGGCGCCCCGTTGAAGCACTCGCGGAAGGCCATCGACACCATGTCCGCGGCCCGCGCGGTGTCCGGGACCGTCGCCGCGAACTTGGTGATCGGGGTCATCATGTCGACATGGGGGAGGTCCTGGAGCGACCCCATCTTGTGCTGGCTGTGCGCGCCCTGACCACCGATCAGGAGCATCGGCGACTCGGCACGGAAGGCATTGGCGACTCCGGTGACGGCGTCGGTGGTGCCGGGCCCGGCGGTGACCACGGCGCAGCCCGGCTTCCCGGTGATCCGGGCGTAGCCGTCGGCAGCGTGGGCGGCGACCTGCTCGTGACGTACGTCGACGACCTCGATTCCTTCGTCCACACAGCCGTCGTAGATGTCGATGATGTGGCCGCCGCAGAGGGTGTAGATGACATCGACGCCCTCCGCCTTGAGCGCCTTGGCGACGAGGTGCCCGCCCGAGATGAGGTCCTGACCGCTGTCGTCGGAGCCGTGAGGCATGGCGAAGTCCGTCCCTTCGTAGGGGAGTCGAGGTGCGCCTTCGGCGCTGCCCGCCAAGGGCAGGGAGGCGCCCTTCGTAGATTGCATACAGTCGACGAATACTGTATGAACCTTGTTATCCCTCATGCGATGGCGTGATGTCCAGGGGGCGGGCGGCACTTTCACCCTCAGTCAGGAGCCGGCAGTGGATCTGTACGAGCACGAGGCAAGGGAACTGTTCAAGGGCCACGGCATCGCGGTCCCCGACGCGGCCGTGGTGGCATCCCCGCGCGAGGCCCGGGCGGCGGCCGAGTCGCTGGGCGGCCGGGTGGTCGTCAAGGCGCAGGTGAAGACCGGAGGCAGGGGCAAGGCGGGCGGAGTGAAGCTCGCCGCCAACCCGGCGGCCGCCGAACTGACGACCCGCCAGATCCTGGGCATGGACATCAAGGGCCATGTCGTCCGCAAGGTGATGCTGGCCCAACCGGTCGACATCGAGGCCGAGTTCTACGTCTCGTACGTCCTGGACCGTGCGGCGGGTGTCTTCCTCGCGATCGCGTCCGCCGAGGGCGGCATGGAGATCGAGGAGGTCGCGGCCGGCCGGCCCGAGGCCGTCGCCCGGATCCACATCGACCCGGAGCGGGGGGTGGACGCGGCGAAGGCGGCCGAGATCGCGGCGGCGGCGGAGCTCCCGCCGGAGGCGGCCTCGGTGCTGAGCCGCCTGTGGCAGGTCCTGGTCGAAGAGGACGCGGTCCTGGTGGAGGTGAACCCCCTGGTGAGGACGGCGTCGGGCGAGATCCTGGCCCTCGACGGCAAGGTCACCCTGGATGACAACGCGCGCTTCCGGCACGCGCGTTGGGACGCGTCCGGGGTGGACGCGAGTGGGGACCCGCTGGAGGCCGCGGCGTCGGCCAGGGGCCTGAACTACGTGAAGCTGGACGGCGAGGTAGGGGTCATCGGCAACGGGGCGGGCCTGGTCATGTCCACGCTGGACGTGGTGGCGGGCTGCGGAGCCCGACCCGCCAACTTCCTCGACATCGGAGGAGGCGCATCGGCCCAGGTCATGGCCGACGGCCTGACCGTGGTCCTCTCCGACCCGGCCGTGAAGTCCGTATTCGTGAACGTCTTCGGCGGGATCACGGCCTGCGACGCCGTGGCCGACGGCATTGTCCAGGCCCTGGAATCAGTGCACCTGACCAAGCCCCTGGTCGTACGCCTGGACGGGAACAACGCCGCCCAGGGCCGAGCGATCCTCTCCGGCCACGCCCACCCGCTGGTCCAGCAGGCCACCACCATGGACGGCGCGGCCCGTCGCGCCGCCGAACTCGCCCAGCAGGGAGTCTGACATGGCGATCTTCCTCACCAGGGAGAGCAAGGTCCTCGTCCAGGGCATGACCGGCGCCGAGGGCATGAAGCACACCCGCCGGATGCTGGCCGCCGGCACGCACATAGTGGGTGGCGTCAACCCGCGCAAGGCGGGCCGGGTGGCCGACTTCGACGACCGTACGGTCCCGGTGTTCGCGACGGTGGGGGAGGGGATGGCGGCGACGGGAGCGGATGTGTCGGTGGTCTTCGTCCCGCCGTCGTTCGCGCGTACGGCAGTGGAGGAGGCGGTGGATGCCGGGGTCGGCCTTGTGGTGGTGATAACGGAAGGCATCCCGGTGCACGACGCGGTCGCGTTCCACGCCCGCGCCCGAGCGCGGCGCGGCGCGACCCGCATCATCGGCCCGAACTGCCCGGGCCTGATCAGCCCCGGTCAGTCCAACGCGGGCATCATCCCGGCTGACATAGCCCCGAAGCCGGGCCGCATAGGCCTGGTCTCCAAGTCCGGCACCCTCACGTACCAGCTGATGTACGAGCTGAGGGACATCGGCTTCTCCTCGGCGGTGGGCATAGGCGGCGACCCGGTGACAGGCACCACCCACATCGACTGCCTGGCCGCCTTCGAGGCGGACCCCGACACCGAGTTGATCGTCCTGATCGGTGAAATAGGCGGGGACGCGGAGGAGCGGGCGGCGGCGTACATAGCGGCCCACGTGACGAAGCCGGTGGTCGCCTACATCGCCGGCTTCACGGCCCCAGAGGGCAAAACGATGGGCCACGCAGGAGCGATCGTGTCCGGTTCGACCGGAACGGCGTCGGCGAAGAAGGCGGCGCTGGAGGCGGCGGGGGTGGCGGTTGGCTCCACTCCTACGGAGACGGCGGGGGTGGTGGTGGGGCTGCTGGGGTAGCGGAGGATCGGTGGGGCGCGCGCCTGCTCGGCTGCGGGTGGGCGGTAGCTGGTGGCGCAGTTCCCGGCGCTTCTTTGGGGGTTGTGGTGGGGCTGGCTTGCGGGAGCAGGTTGGTGGGGTGGGTTCGGCTGCGGGTGGGCGGCGGCTGGTGGCGCAGTTCCCGGCGCTTCTTTGGCAAGTTGTGGCGGGGCTGACTTGCGGGAGCAGGTTGGTGGCGTGGGGTTCGGCTGCGGATTGGTGGCTGGTGGCGCAGTTCCTCGCGCCCCTTCACGGCGCCCTGCCGAAGCCGACTTGTGGAATAACCGCTGGGCGGCGCGATGTCCCTTGCTGGCCTGCCGATTCAGCCTCTCCAGGGTTCCCTTCAGCAGCACCTGATTCAGCCCTTGGGCGGGGGCGGTGCTCTGGGGGCGGCACCCAACTGGACTGTGCAGACAGGGGGTTGAGTCATACCCCGCCAAGGGGCGCGGGGAACTGCGCGACCAGCCCCCACGGCCCGCGGCCGACGAACTCGCCGTCAAGGTGGTGGGGCCAGTCCCCCCACCGGCCCAAACCCAACGCCCCCACCGCCGGAGGCTTTTGGGAAGGGGCGGGGTGGGGAATCGGCCCGCCGCAGGCACCCACTCACCCGCGCCCACCCCCCCGGCACCCCGACCCCGCCCCGCCGCGCCCCGCCCCACGCCACGATCACGTGACGTCACTCATACTTCACGCCCAGTACGTACCCAACCCCGCCCCACCTCACTACCGTCCGGTAACACAAGCCATCCCACCCCGCCCCGACAGCAGCGCACCGAGAGCGGAGACCCTCATGGCACCCACCCCCGATTCCAGCACCCCCAGCTCCACAACCCCCACCCCTCTCACTCTGAAGCCCGGCACGGCCTGGTCGGACGCCTGGCGGCGCGCCCGAACCGCCGCCCCCGAGGCCTTCCAGGACGACCGCGTCCTGAACCTCTGGGCGGGCCGGTGGCACAAAGACGGCCGCGCACTCCCCGCCACCAGCCCCATCGACGGCACCCCCATCGCAGGCCCGCCCCGCCTGGACGCCCCCACCGCCCAACAGGGCGTACGCGCCTCCCTCGACCAGCACCGCGCCTGGCGCCACATCCCCCTCCCCGAGCGCAGGGCCCGTGTCGGCGCCACCCTCGACGCGCTGACCGAGCACCGCGAACTGCTCGCCCTCCTCCTCGTATGGGAGATAGGCAAGCCCTGGCGCCTGGCCAGGGCGGACGTGGACCGCGCGATCGACGGAGTCCGCTGGTACGTCGACAACATCGACACCATGCTGGAGGACCGCACCCCGCTCCCCGGCCCCGTCTCCAACATCGCGAGCTGGAACTATCCGATGTCGGTCCTGGTCCACGCCATGCTGGTCCAGGCCCTCGCGGGCAACGCGGTGATCGCGAAGACCCCGACCGACGGTGGCGTCGCCTGCCTCACCCTGGCCGCCGCCCTCGCCGTACGCGAGGGAATCCCGGTCACGCTGGTCAGCGGCAGCGGGGGCGAACTCTCCGAGGCGCTGGTCCGTTCCCCGGAAATCGGCTGCGTGTCCTTCGTCGGCGGCCGCGACACCGGCGCCCGTATCGCCACGGCCGTCGCCGACCTCGGAAAGCGGCACATTCTGGAGCAGGAAGGCCTCAACACCTGGGGAGTCTGGAACTTCACCGACTGGGACGCCCTCTCCTCCGTCATCCCCAAACTCTTCGACTACGGCAAGCAGCGCTGCACCGCCTACCCCCGGTTCGTCGTCCAGCGCACCCTGTTCGACCAGTTCCTGGCCGCCTATCTGCCGGCCGTACGCTCCGTACGCACCGGCCACCCCTTGGCCGTCGAGCACCCCGAAGACGCCCTGCCCGCACTGGACTTCGGTCCGCTCATCAACGCGGCGAAGGCCAAGGAGCTGGGCGACCAGGTGGTCGAGGCGATCGACCGGGGCGCGGTCCCGCTGCACCGCGCGCCGCTGACCGAGGCCCGCTTCCTGCCCGGCCAGGACACCAGCGCGTACTTCCCGCCGGTCACCCTCCTGAGCCCGCCCCCGTCCTCGCCCCTGTTCCACGCGGAACCGTTCGGCCCGGTCGACACGATCGTCCTGGTCGACACGGAGGCGGAACTGCTGGCCGCGATGAACGCCTCCAACGGAGCGCTGGTCGCCACCTTGTCGACGGACGACCCGGAGACGTACGACCGACTAGCCCCGCAGATAAGGGCGTTCAAGGTGGGCCGGGGCCAACCCCGCTCGCGGGGCGACCGCGAGGAGCTGTTCGGCGGCTTCGGCGCCTCGTGGCACGGAGCGTTCGTGGGGGGTGAACTCCTGGTCCGCGCCGTGACGGAGGGCCCGGCGGGAGAGCGCGCCCCGGGCAACTTCCCGGCCTACCAACTGATCCCGTAACGCCCGGGCCGACTACTCCGGACCGGCAGGGCAATGTCACCCGATGCCCTGCCGGTCCGGCTCCAGCGCGAAGGCGCGCTCGGCCGCTTCCGGCACCGCGAGCGCGACGGCCTCCACCAGCAGCTCCCGGTGCCGGAGCAGCGGCTCGCGGCGCGGTTCGGGAACGAGCCCGAGCAGATCGTCGAGCCCCGCCGTGATCCGGCGGGTGACCTGCGGGTTTCCGACCGCGCAGAGCCGGATCTCGGCGAAGCCGAGGTCGACGAGATCGGCCCAGTCGGGCACGTCCTGGACGAGCCGGACCTCACCCTTCCCGTCCGGATGCCCCACGGCCCCGAGCGGCCGGTGCGCCAGCGCGGTGAGCAGCTGCACGATCCGGTCGAGGCACTGGACGGCGGTGGTCGGGTCGTTGACGGCCGGCGAAAGGGCTCGCAGGGCGATGTCGGACAGCTGCCGAAGCCCGAACCCGAGATCCTGATGGAAGGTACGCTCCACCCCCACGGAAACGGTGTAGCGCAGCGCGCCCCGCGAAGGCACCTTTCCCTGATCGCTCCCGTGCACCGAAAGCAACGGAGTGCCCGGCACCACGAAGTCCCCGATCCGGGGAATGAGCCGCAGCACGACCCCCTGCCGCTGAGCTGCCCGCACCAGCCGGGCGATGTTGACGTCCCGCAGCACTCCGGCCTCCCCGCTGTACCCGACCCGCCCGCTCTCCGGGCCGAGATCGAGCCCACCGAGCTCCCCTCGCGGCATCTTGTCCACAACCCGCAGGGCCTCACCGGTGATCCGGTCGACGACGTGCCCGACCCGCATGAGCCGCAGTGTGGAGTTCACGTACGCGATGAAGAGGAAGAGGCTCAGCGCGACCAGAAGCAGCGTGAGGACGCTCTGCAGGAACGGAACGGTGGTCACAAGGCGCGGGTCGGTCTCGCTCTCGAATGAGGTGAGCACGAGCAGCGACAGCGTGAAGGTGGCCAGGAAGACGGCGAAGGTCAGCTTGGTGATCCGGGACCGTACGAAGATCCGCACCACGCGGGGCGTGAACTGCCCACTGGCCATCTGCACGGCCACGAGCGAGATGCTGAAGACGACACCGATGAAGGTCATCATCGCCGAGCTGATCGTGTTGATCACGGGCTTGATGTCGTTGACGAACCGAATGAGGTCGTCGACCGAGTCGAACTCCTGATGGTCCTGGAGCAGCCGGACGATGGCCGACTCGGCCTCGCTGGCTCCGACCCACAGCATGAAGATCAGCACGATGGCCGCGGTCGGCGCGAACCAGAAGGTGTCCCGCAGATGCTCCCGCAACGGCGAGAGCGCACGCGGCCGCCGGTATCCCTTGCCCTTGCTCACCCGGCGAGGCTAGGCGTGCGCCGCAGTGCTGATGCCGCCACGCCGCCGAGTGGTCCCACAGTCGTACACACATTGGTCCTCACGGAGTACGAATCCGTACATCCGCGCCAGAACAATGGAAGACAACGAAAGCGCACGCATCCGAACCGACCAAGGGAGCACGAGCCATGTCCGCTGGCCGCACCAGGACCCGGACCGTCGTCCTCACCGTCCTCTCGGTGGCGGTGGCCCTCGGCTTCGCCGCGGTCGTAGCTGTACCGGCCGCGAAGGACTGGTACCAGAACCGCCACGACGAGGCCGCCTCCTACAGCTCCGGCAAGGAGGCGAAGGGCGACCGCGCCTCCGTACCCCGCTGGCTCCCCGACGAGGCGAAGCGCATCGAGTACGCGATGAAGACGACCGGCGGTGACCGCCTCCTGAAGGCCACGCTCCCGTCGGCGACCCTCCCGCCCACGTGCAAGCCGCACAAGCCGGGCACCGCCCCGAAGCCGCCGGCGATGAAGTCGGCCTGGTTCCCCCAGCACGCCGAGCAGCGCACGGCTGCGCGCTGCGACCTGTACTACGCGTACATGGAGGGCAACACTCTGTACGCCTGGCAGGCGAACGACGACTGGATCCAGGCGAACAAGGCCTGACGCTCGCCTGACCACGCAATATGCGGGTGAACAGCACCTCAAACCCCTGGTAGAGTTCTCTATGTCGCCGCGGGGAACGCACCGCGAAGACAACACCTAGTCCGGGTGGCGGAATGGCAGACGCGCTAGCTTGAGGTGCTAGTGCCCTTTATCGGGCGTGGGGGTTCAAGTCCCCCCTCGGACACTGGCTATACGCACATAGAAGAGCGGGTTGTGACTCAACGGTCACGATCCGCTCTTTTGCATAGTAGACGAGCTTGAGGCCCAGGGCTTCGTACAGGCGCTGTTTGTTCTCGGGGGTGGCGGTTGCCAGGGCCGAGGTGATGTCGTCGAGCTGTTCGACCAGGTCGCGGATCTCGGCTTCGGTGAGGACGCTGCGGCGGCTGGCGGTGGTCTCGCTGAGTTGGCGTTGGGCGGCTGCTTTCTCGGTCTGGGTCTGGTTGATCCATCCGGTGACGAGTTCTGGGTCGGTGCCGCGGTCGAGGGCTGCGCGGTATTGGGCGATGCGGCGGTCGCAGTCGGCGATGGTGATGCGGGCGACTTCGAGTTCGGGGGCGGTGGCGAGGGTGCGTTCCTGGCTGCGTTGGAGTTCGTGGAGGGTGCGGGCGAGGCGGCCGGGTTCGAAGATCTTGGAGATCCAGGCGTCGAGCGGTGGTACTACGGCGTCTTCGCGGATGTACAGGGTTGGCGGGTGGTCCAGTGCGGCGGTGCGTGCGTATTCCTGTGTGTAGCGGCATCGGTAGTTGGAGTGGCCGTTGTTGAAGCTGCCTTGCATGGTGCGGCGGCAGATCGAACAGCGCATCCGCCCGCGGAGCTGATAGGGGCGGTGGGTGCGGTGGAGCAGCGGCCGGGGGTGATCGCGCCGTTGGTGGCGTGTCTGGCGCTCGGTCTGTACGGCTTTGAAGTCCTGCAGGGTGATGAGGGGGTCGTGGACGGGGTTCGCGGACCAGATCCACTGGTCCGGGGTGTTCCAGGTCTGTTTGGTGCGGTGCCCGAGCGTGACGTCGTCGATGTCGAGCAGGACCTCTTCTTTGTGTTGTTTGTTCCATACTTCGTGGCCGGTGTAGCGGGGGTTGGTGAGGATGGTGGCGACGGCGCCTTTGGACCAGGCGGTGCCGTGGCGGTGGGAGTTGCGGGGGCGGTCGTGGGCGGAGGGGCAGGGGATGTCGTCGATGGTGAGCCCGATGGCGATGGCCAGGTAGCCCTTGCCGAGCAGGTATTCGGCGTAGATCCGCTGAATGACGGGCGCAGATACAGGATCGGGTACGAGGCGGTGCAGCCGTTTGCCATCGGCGGCTTTGGCGGGGTTGGGGTGCGGGCCTGCGTCTTGCAGCGTGTAGCCGTAGGGCGGGCGTCCGCCGAGGTAGCGGCCTTCGAGCTGGGCCTGGGAGGCCATGGCGGTGCGCACGCGGATCTTGATGCGGTTGCGTTCGCCCTTGCTCATGCCGCCGAAGACGGACATGACGAGGTCGTGGGCCTCGTTGTCGGGGTCAATGGGCCCGCCGACTTCTGGAACCCAGAGCGGTACGGCGAAGTGGACGAAGAGCGGGAAGGTATTTCCGAACTGGTTGCCGTAGAAGGTGCGCTGGGGCTCACCGATGACGACGGCGTCGAAGCCCCGCTGGGGGTTGCGCAGGTCCTGGAGGAGGGCGGCGGCGTGTGGGCGGCGCTTCCAGGGCAGGGCGCGTGAGTGGCCGGAGTCGAAGTACTCGGCCACGATCTGTCCGCCGGCTGGTTCGATCAGTCCTTTGGCCCGCAGGAGTTGCCAGTTCTTGGAGGTTTCCGGGTCTTGGAGGTCTTCGGTTGAGCAGCGTCCGGCGAAAGCGAATCGGGTCACGTCGTACTCCCGCAGCGATAGTGGTGCGAACGGCGGCCGGCGGCCGGTGGTCGTCCGTGGTACCTCTGGTCGGAGAGAAGGTCCAGCTGGGGCCGCTGGAACGCAGGGGCGCGACTCAGGGCAGCCGCGGGAGCCTTCCGGATCTGCGTTCGTACGCGGACAGGAGAATCCGCAGGAGTGCGGCCGCCGCCGCGGGCGTGAGAGCGGGAGGCTCGTGCGGGAGTACCACTTCGAGCCCGCCTGCCTGGCCGGTGGTCAGGCAGCGGAGCCGAGACCGGTCCGATGTGACATCGGATGTGCCGTTGGCGTGCTTCTCCGCAGCAGGCTGGCGATCGCAGCAGTGGTCGGCAGGTTGTTCTTGCCGATTGGTCTGTCTCGGAGTGGAGGGGTGCATTGGGTGGTCCACGATGATCTCCAAGGGGCGTGCGTGGCTACCCTCTAAGGAGAATTTGGACCATGAAATGCGCCACGAAGCCGGGTGGCGGCCTGTCAGCGCATTTCGGCCCGGGACGGCTTCCAGCTGCCGAGCCCTGGAAGCCGGTGCGTGATATGGGGATGGGCATGGGGATGTAATGGAGTTCCGGTTCAACGTCTAATACGTTTGGCGAAAGGCCGTCTGACCTGCGACGGAGCGGGTTGGGCGGCCTTGGCGGTCCGCACAGAATCCGCAGCGTGATCCTGCGTCCGCGTGCAGGCGGCGAGGGCCGCGCCCGACCATCACGGCCTGGCGCGGCCCTTCAGCCCATTCATGATGCGGGCAGAAGGTAGCCCAGGATCAGCATTCCGAGGCCGCCAACACCGAGGAAAGCCCCGCCGCCACTACCTATCGCCGTGAGCTTCGTCGCCCCCAGGGCGAGGAGCACGTTGCCGCAGATCAGGGCGGCAAGGGAGGCCAGCAGCAGAACGACGGCCACACAGAGGATCTTGATGGTCAAGGAGTTCGTTTCCCTTCCGTGGGAAGGGGTGGCCAGTCCGATGCCATCGAGGCAGCCGAGCCCGACCACCCCTGTTGACGATGACAACAGCAGTGATCAACTCGGGTGCGGCCGACTCGCACCCGAAAGGCGCTGGCTGCCTGCTCTCGTCGCTCCGCACGGACATGTACGGCTGCCTCGGATCCACAGGAAAACGCTTGCCTAACTCTCCGTAATGTCGGCGGAGAACCGTCACCATCTTAGCGTGAGCGTTGTCAAGACGTCGAGGCAATTTCCTTGGGCGGAGGGGGTGTTGGGCTCCTCGGTGCGAGCCACTTTTCGCCGGCGGCGATGCACGGGGTGGCTGAACCCGGCCGCGCTCGAACGCGACGATCAGTTGGACGGACGGGCGCTCGCCATTTGGTCCGCGTACGCCTTGTCGACTGCGGCCCGGGTCCGCTCCTCGGAGTCGGGCCACAGGTGGGTGTAGATGTTCAGCGTCATGGCCGCGTTGGTGTGGCCGAGGCGCTCGGAGACCGTCTTCACGGACTCGCCGTGCTTGATCAGCAGGCTGGCGTAGTGATGCCGGAGGGCATGGGGGCCAGTGCCCTTCGGTATGCCGGCCTTCGCGCAGGCGGGCCGCCAGGACCCGTCCATGAAGTGCGTGTAGACCACGGGTCCGCCCTGCGGCGCCGTGAAGATCCAGCTCTCGGGCCCATCGGCGGGGAAGTCCCGCAGGTGGGCCTTCATCGCATCCACCGCCACGCGGGGGAGCGGAACCGTGCGGTGCGAGCGGGCGGTCTTGGGCGGGCAGACGTACACGCCGTGATTGGCGGTCTGCTGGATCTGTTGCTCGACCGAGACCGTGGCATGCAGCAGGTCGAGGTGGCGCGGCTGGAGGCCGAACAGCTCACCGGGGCGGAGTCCGGTGGCCGCGCCGAGCAGCACGAGGCCCTTGTAGCGGGCGGGAATCTCCTCGGACAGCGTCCGTACCTGCTCGACGGCCAGCGGCACGACCTTCTTCCGGGGCACTGAGGGCAGTTTCGCCTCGGCGCACGGGTTGTGAGGGATCATCCGGTCACGGACGGCCGCCCGGAAGACGGCGTTGACCGTGTTGAAGACCGTCCGTGAGGTGCTGGCGGCCAGCCCGTGCGTGGTGGTCAGGCCGGTGACCCAGCTCTGTACGTCGCCGGGCTTGATGGCGCCGAGCGCCCGCTTCTCCCAGGCCGGGTAGACGTAGCAGCGCAGGTGCTGGGCCACCGCCTTGGCCGTGGAAGGCCGGTGCGGCTGGATGGCCCGCCATTCCTCCGCGTACTCCTTGAAGGGCTTCTTCGCCGACCGCGGGTCGACGTACTGCCCGGTGACCAGGCTGGCCGTGACCTCGCCGATCCACCGTTGGGCGTCGACCTTGCGGTCGAAGTGGCGGGCGTGCCCCTTGCCGTCGAGGTCGCGGTAGCGAGCCCGCCATTTGCCGTTGGGGCGCTTCTGGATGTTGGCCAAGCGGCTTCTCCTTCGTGTCGGTTGTCAGTAGTGGCCACCGTCCTCGATGTCGCTGCTGAGCGTGCGAGCGTCCTGCTCGTCGCCCATGAGGCGGAGGCACTGCTCGTGGATGGCCCGCGAGCTGTCGGGATGGGCCTTGATGTGGTCGGCGATGGCGACCACGGCGTGGTGTAGGCGGTCGCGTGCGTCTCGGGCCTCGTAGAACGCTTCGACGGCCTCTTGGACGAGTCGCCGACTGTCGATGTCGAGCCCCTCCAGAGGCGGGGACATCAGCTCTTCGAGGGGGAGCTCGAAGACGCGGGAGAAGGCGAGAGCCTCGTCGAGGTTGATACGTCGGCGCGGGGTGCCGTTCTCAATGCGCCAGACAGCCGTCTGGTTCATCTTCACGCCGGCCCGCGTGACCCGTTCCGCCAGTTCCGTCGTGCTCCATCCCCTGACCTCGCGCTCCAGGGCGACGCGTGCGGCCACGTTCCCCTCGCTGTAGAGCAGTGGCACCTCGCCGGACTCGGGCCTGTCGCCTGCCATCGCACCTCCATCGCAACCATCCTCGCTATGCAGATTGAAACATGGACTTCCCGATTTGGGTAACCGGGATCGTCGGGTACAACATTATTCATATCCGAAACGTTGCCTAGTTGAATGGGAATGCATGCGATATCTGACCATTGCCGAGGTCGCCGAGCGCTACCGCACGGCCGAGAGCACCGTCCGCTACTGGCGCCACATCAGGAAGGGGCCGCGCGGCATCAAGGTCGGGAAGCGGGTGCTGTACCCCGAGGCCGAGCTGCTGCGGTACGAGCGAGCGCTGATCGATGGCCAGGACGAGTGGGGTCTGGCCGCGTAGCCACAGACCCGAAGCGCGAGCGGTCAGGGAGGGGACGACGGGGCTGCGGGCGCCGAGATCGGTGAGGGCCCAGCGGATGGCGACGGGTTCGGACTCGTCGGGTGGAGTCTGCCGCTCCAGGCAGGCGCGGTAGGCGCGGCGCAGGGGCTCGACCGCGTCCTCGATGTCCAGGCTTGCCAGCGCCGTGGCCGCCCACTGACGGACGGTGGGGTTGTCGCTGTCGAGCATGGTGATCAGGGCGGGGCCGCAGCGGGGGTCGGCGACCTCCTCGAAGACCTCGATGGCGGTCAGTTGTCCGAAGCCCCCGAGGGAGGGAAGGGCGTCGAGGATGGCGCGGGTGGCGGCGGATCCGATGTGGATCAGTTCCGCGCGGGCGTCGTAGGACTCGCCGGACTCGCCGTCGAGCTGCTGGACGAGTCGCTTGATGTGGGACGTCATGACGCCGTGTGGTCGCGGCGCCAGAAGGTGGGGAGCCACCAGCAAAGCACCGAGCGGTCGTCGGGCCACGGGGCGCGTTCGTCCGCGTCCCAGTCTTCGAAGGAGTCGCGCGTCAGGTCGATGGGGCGCCAGGCCGGGTCGATGGGCTCGTCCTTGGCCGGAGGGCGGACGTACTGCTGGCCGTGTTGGTCGCAGGCGCCGAAGTCCTGGTAGTTCCGCTGGGCCTCGATCAGGGAGACCTTGTTCGCGCCGCCGTCCGTGGTCGGCCAGCGGAACTGGACCCCGTCGTCCTCCCAGAAGCAGACGGGGCAGATCTCGTAGGAGCCGGGCATGGCGTCGAGTACGCGGTGCCCGCAGCAGGGACAGGGGTAGCGGTCGCTCACCTGCGTAGTCTCGTTGTAGGTCCGGCCGGTGCGCCATGGATTTCTCGGCCTCCGCACGCCCGGCCGGTCCGCAGCCAGTCCGCGGGACACTCGCAAACGGCCGTCGGGAGCCAACGCACGCCAACGAGGAAATGCCAGGTCAGAGCCCTGAATGGGGCTCCGCCTCAGGTCAGAATCGGACCGCAGACATTCCGCTTCAACGTTTAGTTGCCGCCTAAGCATCGGCGTCGCCATCTGGCAAACATGCAGGTGAAACGAGGTCGGCCCGATCGGGGGCCAACCTCGTTCGCATGCCCCGTGCTGGATCCGTGCCGGATGACCTGACGTCTCGCACCTATCGTCGTCCCTGTTTATCCGTACCGCGCTGGGTTGGGCTGACTGCCCGTCAGTGAGACGGTGATGCGTCTGGCGACGGATTCCGTTGTCGACAGGGCGGCTACCAGGTGTCGCGGGGTCCGAGGTGGGGCATTTCCCCCGTCGGTTCCGGTTTGCCAATCAACGGGAATTGCGGGGCCCAGCGCGGCGCGCGTGGCAACGCGCCCCGGAACGGGCGCTTGGCCGCAGGTTCGAGTCCTGGGCACGAGCCGCAAAACATGGGAAGCGGTGTCGCCGCCGGTCGGTGGGGGTTCTCTTGTGGTCACGGCCGCCGTGTCGTTCTGAAGATGGGCGTTGTGATCGCATGGCGGGACATCGACTCGGGGCTCTCTCGGCGTTGTCGGTGTCCTGGCTGCATGCCACTGCGGTGGCGCTGTTGTTAGGGAAGGTAGCGACATGCCGCGGTCGGCTGCGATGTCTTCAAGAGCCGTTCAAGTAGAGGAAGGCCCTCATTGTAGTGCGGCGCTCCGGATGTTCCAGGGACGAGGCGCCGCAGAGATCGTGTGGCCACGGAGGCGAGGAGACCACTTATCTCCTCGCCGATGGAGAGCGACAGGGAGCCGACGAGGTTCAGTTCCCTGTCGTCCCACTCGTCGATGTGCTCCGTCACGAAATCGAGCCCTACTTGCTCGCGTCGGGCCAGGAGCAGTAGTTCGCAACAGTGGACGGCGCTTCCCAGGTCAAAGCGGAGAAGCGCGGACAGACCAGAGGGACCGAGTCCGGGCTCCTCACAGATGATCACCAATTCGTCAGCGCTTGGATCTCTGGCCTCGATGCGGAGCTGAAGGCCGCCTCGCACGAGCAGTTCTTCGGCGGCCCGTCGTTCACGGTCGTTGTGGAGGGCGACTGCCCACCAAGGGAGCGGCCCCCACGTTCCATGCGTCGTCTCGTGTTTGTCGAGGAGGGCGAACTCGCTGTGTCTGCCCAGGAGCTGCTCCTGGAAGGTGGCGAGGCAACTGTCCTGGAAGTGTTCGTCCGCGTCCCGGTCTCGGAGGAGCTCGTACTCGATCGCGCTCATGCCCTCAACGGCAAGGACAATGTGGTCCAGTTGTTCCTGGATGACCTCGCCTGCCCGGCCGAGCACGCCTCGGAACTCGTCGCCGTCCGGGGCCTTGTCCATGTAGCGTCCCAGCCAGTGCCGGGCGGCCTGGCAGCACACGAGATCCCGGCCGACGGTGACCAGGTGGCCCGCCTTGAGGATGCTCCATGTACGGGTGTTGTGCCAGCGCTCCTCGTCGCGATCAGCGCCGCTGTGCTTTCCAAGGGCCATCGCTGCGGCGTTGCCGACGCGGAAGTCGGGTTCGGCCTTCAATCGCTTCCAGAGATCGGGATATCCCTCCAGCGGGTAGGCGGGCAGTGCGGAGAGGGCCGCGAGGACGCGCTGATCATTCGTGTCCCACAGCTCGTGCAGCTCCTGCTCGACACGGGATCGGGTGACCGTGCGGCCGCGCTGCGCTGCCCAGTACTCGAGCAAGAGCATGTACGTGCTCTCAGGGCTCCACGGCTGCAGGCCAAGGCCCCCCAGCGCTACGGAGCAGGCCAGACCGTTGAATTCGATCGAGAACCGGACTTCGCGGACCAGCGCGGTAAGTGCTTCGGAAGTCGGCGTCGGTGCGGAGAACGCTGCACTCTTGGCGAGCTCGGAGCAGATGTCCGGCTCAGCCATGCCCCGCGCGTGCAGTACGGCAATCCGGACGACCAGCAGCGTGCCGATCAACCGTGGAGAGCCGAGATCTTCACGAAGGTGTTCGGGGTCCAGCGCGCTGCAAGCTCTCACCTGCTGGAGCAGACCCTCTTGCATCTCCCGGAACCATTCTTCGCGCTGCTCGGTGAGCTCCTGGCGCGCATGTTGTGCCATTCTTCCCGCCCCTGTTCGGTCTTCCGCCCGTACGTAACCATCCCTGAAGGAAGGCCAGTTGATGTTTCGGATCATATGAGGCGTCGGGTAGCCCTTGCGCCTGCCGGGGGCCAATCGCCGGCCCCCGGCAGACACAGTCACTACCAGCCGCGGATCCTGCGGCCGTATTCGCTGTCCGGGTGCAACAAGGCGTCGGCGACGCGGCCGCCGGCGTCCTTGGCGCCGCCGCCGAAGTTGAGGGTCCCGGAGGCGTTGGCGCTGGCGGCGACGCCGTCCCAGTAGCGGGCCTCGCGCTCGAAGCGGACCGGCTGGAGCAGCTGCGCGAGCTCGTCCTGGCTGAGCCGGGGGCCGGCCTTCGCCCAGCTCGTGGCCTGGTGGGTGGCGATGCCGAGGCCGGCGAGGACAGCGGGTGCGGAGATGGCGTCACGGGCTTCGAAGTGCGGGTACAGGTCGGAGACCAGTGAGGCGAGCAGCGGCACGAGCTCTCGCTCGGCCTGCTCGGCGTCGACGCCTTCGGGCAGGTCGCCGTCGTGCACCGTCGCTGAGGACAGGCCGAGCCCGGCCCGGCCGTGGAGCGCGGTGATGACGAGCACGCGCAGCGCAGAGAGCGTCACCAGTTCCGGGTCGGTCTTCGTCAGCTGCCGCTTGCGGGCTTGCACGAGCTTGCTGAAGGGCACGATCTTTCCGTCGAGCTCGACCTTGACGGTGCCTGCGACGCGGTGTGCGATCTGGGTGCCGAAGTCCCGCTGGTCCATGGACATGGCGAGGTTCTTGGCAACGGGGACGCCCTCGACGTTGCGGTCGTAGAAGATCTGGCGTGCGTCCTCGACGGACAGCCCGAAGTACAGCTCGAAGGGCACCCGGATGCGGCTGAGCTGCTCGTAGCTGACGCCATAGCGCTCCGGCTCGTCGTAGAGCGCGTGCCAGGCGGTGACCTGGGTCTCACCGTCGATGGCGATGACCGGGGCGCCGGGGATGACCGTGATCGTGCGGATTCCGCTCCCGGGGAGCAGTTCGTCGCCGATCGCGCCGGGCTGTCCGTCGAGCCACAGCGTGACCGGAGGCAGGGACCACGCGGCGCCGTGCTCGCCCTTGATCCCAGCCGCGATATAGGCGGCGTAGGTGAGGACGTTGCGGCCCTTCTGCGTGGTGAGGGTCCGCTGGACCAGGGAGCGCAGCGCGGCGTGCTGCCGCATTGCTCCGGAGGCGTACTTCAGGGCCCGCTTGTCCTCTTCCTTCTTCGGGTTCGGTACGAGCTGGAGCAGTGTGGGCAGCCCCATCGTGCCGATGACGGCGTCGGGGCGGAACGGGGTCACGGTCAGCTGGATGCCTTCGACGGTGGCGGTTGGCATGGTCAGGGACATGGGGGCACCTCTGGGTGTGTGGAGCGTCGGGTGACGCGTAGGAAGAGGGGCTGTGCGTCCGGCGGCGGGCGCACCTGTGGCCAGGAACCGGCCCGATCGCCATGAGCGGTGGCGAGCCATGAAAGCGATTCAAGAAGAGCACGCAGTGAAAGCGCTGTCAAACAGCTTGCCTGAGAGTGGTGTACGTGTAAGCTGTTTTCAGCCCGAGTGGCAGTCCTGCCTCGCCCCGCTACAAGGAAGTCTTCGATGTCGTCGTCATCCGCCCTGGTCACAGCCGCAGAGATCTCGCGTCTTGCCGGGGTCACCCGCGCCACGGTGAGCAACTGGCGACGTCGTCACGAGGGCTTTCCCGCGCCCGTCGGCGGTTCTGACACCAGCCCGCTGTACGACGTGAAAGCGGTACGGGCCTGGCTGGCCGAGCGCGGTTACGACATGTCGGTCGACCCGTCCGAGGAACTGCGCACCTTGTTGCGGCAGGCCGACGGGGGAGCGGGCGTTGTCGGTCGGCTCATTCCGTTCGTTCTCGCGGCTACCGAGAGCAGCGCACGTCAGCGCGCGGACTGGAGCGGCCTGCCGGATGCCGAGCTCGCCGAGCGGGCCGGGAAGGCAGTGGGTACGGCCCTGGCCGACATGGAGCCGACAGCCGATTCCGCCCCCGTTTCGTACCGTGCCGCCGACGCGAGCCTGCTGCGCGCCGTCGCCGCGTGTGTGGACGCCGAACTGTCGGCGGGAGGCACGGGCGCTACGACCCTCGACCTCCTGGCGCAGCGCGAACTCCTCGACAGCGCCGCCACGGGCTCTTACTCCACCCCGGCCCCCGTCGCCGAGCTGATGGCCGCGCTGCTCGCCGCCGTTCACGGTGGGAGTGCCCCTGACCGCGTTCTGGACCCGGCCTGTGGCGGGGGCTCTCTTCTGGCAGCCGCGGCAGCCATGGGGGCAACCGAGTTGTACGGGCAGGACATTGCCGCCGTGCAGGCTCAACGGGCGGCAGTCCAGCTGCGGATCACAGCCGGCGGAACGAGGGCAACCGTTCGCGTGGGAGATTCACTACGCGCCGACGCCTTTCCTGAACTGGCCGTCGACGGCGTCCTGTCCGCGCCGCCCTTCGGCGTTCGCGACTGGGGCCACGACGAACTCGCCTATGACGCCCGTTGGGCCTATGGCGTCCCGGGTCGCTCGGACTCCGAACTCGCCTGGGTGCAGCACGCCTTGGCTCATGTCTCGCAGGGCGGTGGTGTGGTCCTGCTGATGCCGGCCAGCCCTGCCTTCACCGGATCGGGCCGCGGCGTGCGTGCCGAACTGGTCCGTACGGGTGCGCTGCGCGCGGTGCTATCCCTCCCGGCTGGGGCGCTGCCGTACACCGGGCTCAGTCTTCAGCTGTGGGCGCTTCAGCGGCCGGACCCACAGGGGGTAAGTGTTCCGTCGGTGCCATCCGTACTGTTCATTGATACGGCGGCGTGGGTGACGTCTGGCCCGATGGGCTCACGGAGTGCGACGGACTGGCCGCCGCTGACCGCCGCTGTCCTGGACCACTGGCATACGTTCACCGGGAGTCCGGAGAGGTTCGAGGCAGTGCCAGGCAGCGTCAGGGCCGTTGAGGCGATCGACCTGCTAGACGACCGCGTCGACCTGACCCCTGCCCGCTACGTCAACTCCGGACCGGACGCGGACCCATCGGCCACGGCCACCACGGCGAACGACCTCTGGGCGAAGGGGGCCGATGCGGCAAAGGATCTCGCCACGGTCTGGTCCGGCCTGAGTGAACTGAAGCCCGCGGGTGATGCCGTGCGTGCGTGGCGTACCGCGACCGTGGCCGATCTAGGACGGGGCGGCGCGTTGACCGTTCTGACGAGTGCTGTGACGCGGCGGGGTGCGGATGGCGGGCGCACCGTTGCGGACAAGGGCTCCGACTCCGGCCCTGAGCACCCCACCAACCTGCTCATGCTGAGGGCCACCGATATCGCCACCGGGGCCCGCGCGTCCGAGCTGGCACCGGCCGAGGGGCTGGATCGCATGGTGCGCATCGAGGTCGGCGACGTTCTACTTCCTGAGATCGTGCGAGATCGTGCGAGCGCCGCGACCACCCCTTTCCGCATCGCGGATGAGGAAGACGCGGGCAAGATTCTCGGCCCGCACCTGAAAGCGTTTCGCCCAGACCCGGCCCGCCTCGACTCATGGTTCCTGGGCGGTGTCCTGTCCGCCGGAAGCAACATCAGCGCGGCGGCCAGCGGCAGCACGACCATCCGCATCGACGCACGCCGCCTACGTGTCCCTCTGCTCCCTCTGTCCGAGCAATGCCAGTACGGCGCAGCCTTCCGCCGCCTGCACAACCTCCAGACAGCCGGCCGACGGGCCGCCGAACTCGCCACCGAAACCAGCCACTTCGTAAGCGAAGCCCTGGCTGGCGGCACCCTGCTGCCGCCTCCCGAAGACCCCCGGCGCGATGACGGCTCCCTGGCCGGATAGCCCTCCCGCGCCCTGTACTTCGACCACACTGACCACGACAGACATCCGCCGCCCGCACCAGCGAGGCGGCGCACGGAAGGGACTCCGTTGAACAGCGCCATCCACACGGCCCTGGCCAATCACGCATGGTCCGTCGCCGACCTCCTGCGCGGCGACTACAAACAGTCCGACTACGGCAAGGTCATCCTGCCGTTCACCGTGCTGCGCCGCCTTGAATGCGTCCTGGAGCCGACCCGCGAAAGGGTCAACGAGACCGTCGAGAACCTGAAAGGCCAGGGCATCGACAACACCGACCACTTCCTGCGCCGCGCCTCGGGCCACTCCTTCTACAACACCAGCACGTACACGCTGCGAAGCATCGCAGGCGACGCCTCGAACGCGGCGACGCTGCTCCAGAAGTACGTGGGCGCCTTCTCGGACAACGCCCGTGAAGTCCTGGACAAGTACGAGTTCAACCAGCAGATCCGCAAGCTCGATGACGCGAACCTGCTCTACCAGGTCATCGGCAAGTTCACCGACCTGGACCTGCACCCCGAGGCCGTGCCTAACCACAACATGGGCTACGTCTTCGAGGAGCTGATCCGCCGCTTCGCGGAACAGTCCAACGAGACCGCCGGTGAGCACTTCACCCCGCGCGAAGTCATCAAGCTCATGGTTAATCTGCTGATCGCCCCGGATGGTGACGCGCTGTCCGTCCCGGGCACGGTACGCACGGTCATGGACCCGGCGTGCGGCACGGGCGGCATGCTCAGCGCCGCCGAGGAGCACATCAAGGACCGCAACCCCGACGCGACGGTCGAGGTGTACGGACAGGAGCTCAACCCCGAGTCATGGGCGATTTGCCGTTCTGATCTGATGATCAAGGGCCAGGACCCGGAGCACATCGCGTACGGCAACTCCTTCTCCGACGACGGCCACAGCCGAGAGAAGTTCGACTACCTCCTCGCCAACCCGCCCTTTGGCGTGGAATGGAAGAAGGTCAAGGACGACGTCGAGTACGAGCACAAGTCGCTAGGCGAGGCGGGCCGCTTCGGGGCTGGCCTGCCGCGCATCAACGACGGCTCGCTGCTCTTCCTCCAACACATGATCTCGAAGATGAAGCCGGTGGACGTACACGGGGGCGGCGGCTCGCGTGTGGCCATCATCTTCAACGGCTCACCGCTGTTCACGGGCGCGGCAGGCTCGGGCGAGTCGGAGATCCGCCGCTGGATCCTGGAGAACGACTGGCTGGAGGCGATTGTCGCCCTCCCCGACCAGCTCTTCTACAACACCGGCATCTCCACGTACTTCTGGATCCTGACCAACCGCAAGGCCAAGGACCACAAGGGCAAGGTCGTCCTCCTCGACGCCCGCGACCAGTGGGTCAAGATGCGTAAGTCGCTCGGCGACAAGCGCAAGGAACTGGGAGATGGCACGGCTGGCAAGCCGAACCACATCGCCGACATCACCCGCCTGTACGGCGAGGCGATCACGGCCGCAGGGGACGCGAACCACCCCATGCACGCCAAGGTGAAGGTCTTCGACAACACCGCCTTCGGCTACCAGCGCATCACCGTCGAACGCCCCTTGAAGCTCCGCTTCGACCTGACGGACGAGACTCTGGCAGCACTCATCGCCTCGAAGCCGATGCAGAAGCTGGCCGAGGAGTCGGCGCTCAAGTCCCTCCCGGAAATCGCCAAGCTGGTAGCAGCCCGCCGCAAGCTGACAGACGAGCAAACAGCAGAACTTGAGAAGCTGGTGGACGCGGAACTCCTCCCCTTCGCCGAGGCCCTGACCCCCCTCCTCGGCCAGTCCTGGCCCACCCTCTCGGAAGCCCAGGTCGCTCTCACCTCCGTAGCCGCCGAGGCCGGCCTGACCTTCCCCAAGGGCGCCACCTTTAAGAAGGCGCTGCGCGACGCAATCGGCATCCGAGACGCTCAGGGTGAAGTCCAGGTCATCAAGGGTTCCTCCGAGCCGGATCCTGATCTCCGCGACTACGAGAACGTCCCCCTCGGCGAAGACATCGAGGCCTACCTCAAGCGCGAGGTCCACCCCCACGTCCCCGACGCCTGGATCGACCACACGAAGACAAAGATCGGATATGAGATCCCGTTCACGCGTCACTTCTATGTGTACGAACCGCCGCGGCCACTTGCGGAGATCGACGCGGAGCTGAAAATGCTGGAGTCTGAGATCCAGGCTCTCTTGAGCGAGGTGACCAAGTGACGGTTCAACCTACCGGGATTCCGTACGGGCGGTCTCTGCCGCGTCATTGGAACGTAGTTCCGCTGAAGTATCTGGCAGATCTCTTTAACGGTTACGTGTTCAAGTCTCAGGACTGGGCCGACTCTGGGACGCCTATCATCCGCATCGAGAATCTGAATGGCTCCAGTGACTTCAACTTCTCGAATCTCGACCTTGACGCCAAGCATCGTGTGGTTCGTGGGGATCTACTCTTTTCTTGGTCAGGCAACCCTGGCACATCTTTCGGTCCATTCGAATGGGGGAAGCCGGGACTTCACTTCCTGAACCAGCACATCTTCAAGGTGGATTCCTATGGGTGTGACGCAAGGTGGCTGTATTGGTCCCTGAAAGCTGCGACTCATTGGATTGAGCGGGAGCTTACGAGTGGCATGATTGGTATGGTCCATGTAACGAAGGAGGATTTGAAGAACGTTCCCGTCCCCATCCCACCGCTAGAGGAGCAGCGCCGCATCGCCGACTTCCTTGACGCTGAGACTGCCCGTATTGGTTCCCTTGTCAGGGCTCGATCGGCTCAGCTCAGGTGCTTGGAGCAGCGGTGGACAACGCACCTTGCAGACGTCACGAACGACCTCATTGCTCGCTATGGACTGGTCCCGTTCCGGCGTGTGCTCACCTCGGTGGAACAAGGTTGGAGCCCTCAGTGCGATGACATCGAGGCGCAACCTGACGAGTGGGCAGTCCTTAAGACAAGTGCTGTAAGTTCAGGAATCTTCAAGCCCCTGGAGCATAAAAGACTCCCCTTCAACATTCTGCCTGATTCTCGGTATCGGATCGAGAATGGGGACATCCTCATGACAAGAGGTAGTGGCTCGCCAGCTTACGTCGGAGTGTCCGCTGTTGCCGATACGGGTGGAAGGAACCTGCTGCTCAGTGATCTCCTTTACCGGGTGCGACTGGAGCGCAACTGGTCACCTGAATTTGTGGCTCTGATGCTCGGCAGTGCACCTGTGCGCGGGTTTATGAGCTTGCTGTTTCGTGGGCAATCAGGGCAAACGATCAAGCTCAGATCCGAGGATATCAGGGCTATTGATCTGCCCGCTGTGCCTCCAAGGGAGCAAATCAAAATTGCATCCGCCTTGCAGGCGAAGCGGAATGCCATCATGCGAGCCCAGGCAACCGTGCAGGTATCTGGCGCCGTTCTCGCCGAGCGCCGCCAAGCGCTAATCGCCGCTGCCGTGACTGGCCAGTTCGACGGCTCAATCGCCTCGGAATGAGGAGTTCACCATCGATGACGGATCCCGTGCCGTAGTTCCCGACTGGCCCGTATGAATTCACCGTCCTTCGACAAGTTCTGAAAAGACGTTGGCTACCTGCTGACGGGGAAACGGGGAGACTGACCATGGCCGCCGTACACAATGAATCCGCCTTCGGCGACGGCATAGTTGCTGCTCTGACCGAGCGGGGCTGGCGCGAGGCTCAGCCCCAGGATTACCAGGCCGACATCGGGCTCGACACCAACGAACTGTTCACGTTCATCGACAAGACCCAGGCCCAGGAGTGGTACGACCTGGTCAACGTCTACGGCGGCGTCCAGGCCGATGCCAAGTACGGGTTCGTGCGCCGTCTGGACAAGGCGATCGCCGAGGAGGGGGTGCTCTCCGTTCTCCGTAACGGCGTCAAGGACAGAGGTGTGAAGCTGCGCGTCGCGTACTTCAAGCCGAACCTCGTTGTCGAGGACTCGGTCCTCGACAACTACCGGGCCAACCGCCTCACCGTCGTGCGTGAGCTGCGCTACGCCACCAAGCAGGCCGACTGGGACAACCGGCTCGACCTGGTCCTCTTCCTCAACGGAATCCCCCTGGCCACGGCCGAGTTGAAGAACCCGCTCACTGGGCAGGGCGTTGAGCATGCCAAGGAGCAGTACCGCACCGACCGCGACCCGAGCGAGCTGATCTTCAAGCATCGGGTCGTCGCGAACTTCGCCATAGACCCGGACCTGGTCTTCGTCGCCACTCAGCTCAAGGGCAAGAACACCGTCTTCCTGCCCTTCAACACCGGCTCGGAGGGTCCTGGCCGTCCTGGCGGCGCTGGCAACCCCACCCCCACCGCCTACGGCACGTACGCCACCTCCTACCTATGGGAACAGGTCTGGCAGCGGGACAACTGGCTCGACCTCATCCAGCGTTACGTGCACCAGCAGAAGCACAAGACGCCCGGCGGCGGCTCCACCCGCTCAACGATCTTCCCCCGCTTCCACCAGTGGGATGTCGTCAAGAAGCTCACCGCGCACGCCTCCGTCAACGGGACGGGCCACAACTACCTGGTGATGGCGTCCGCCGGCTCCGGCAAGTCGAACACCATCGGCTGGCTTGCCCACCGGCTGTCGGACCTCCACGCCGGCACTGACCCCCGCGTCCTCAACCAGGAAGCCCTGAACGCCGGTTACATCAAGCCAGGTGCACCGGTTTTCGACAAGGTCATCGTCATCACCGACCGCCGCAACCTGGACTCCCAACTCCGGGAAACCGTCGGCAGTTTCAGCCAGACCGACGGTCTTGTCGTCAAGATCGACGAGAAGCACGGGGCCAAGAGCGAGCAGCTCGCGCGCGCGCTTTCCCGTGACACCGGGAAGATCGTCACAGTCACCCTGCACTCGTTCCCTGCGCTGGTCGACTACCTCAAGCGCAACCCGACCGAGATCCAGGGCACGACCTTCGCGATCATCGTCGACGAGGCCCACTCCTCCCAGTCCGGCGACGCCGCCACCTCGGTACGGGAGGTCCTGCGGGACCTGGGTCTCGACTCGGACTCCGATGAAGCAGGGGCCACCAAGGCCAAGGCCCGCCGCAAGAAGCCCGAGACGCTGGAGGAGATGCTCAAGCAGCGGGCGGAAGAGCGGGCCATGGCGCCCAACATCTCCTACTTCTCCTTCACCGCTACGCCCAAGGCCAAGACCCTCGAACTCTTCGGGACAATCGAGGACATCGGTGGCGAGGCTACCTACCGGCCCTTCCACACGTATTCCATGCGCCAGGCCATCGAGGAGGGCTTCATCCTCGACCCGTTGCGCACCTACGTCACGTACAACACGTACTGGAAGCTGGTGAATCAGAACCCGGATGAGAGGGAAGTCGACCCCTCCAAGGCAAGCCCCCTCCTTGCCCGGTTCGCCCTCACCCACGAGACCACTGTTGCCCAGCACGCCCAGGTGATCGTCGAGCACTTCGTCGCGCACACCCGCGGCCGTCTCGGCGGGCGGGCCAAGGCGATGGTGGTGACCGCCTCCCGGCAGTCTGCCGCCGAGACGGCGCGCGCGATCAAGAGCTACATCGCCGACCGCGAGTATGACACCAAGTACCCCGACCTCGGCGTTCTCGTCGCCTACTCCGGCTCGGTCACCCTTGATGGCGAGGAGCGCACCGAGTCGCAGGAGAACGGCGGGCTGTCCGAGAGCGCGCTACCCAAGGCGTTCGCATACACCCGCGCCGACGACAAGGCGGTCAAGGCGGGCGGCAAGGGCCAGCAGGAGTACAAGATCCTGGTTGTCGCCGAGAAGTACCAGACCGGCTTCGACCAGCCGCTGCTCACGACGATGTATGTCAATAAGAAGCTGACTGGCATCTCCGCCGTACAGACTCTGTCGCGCCTCAACCGCACCGCCGAGCGAAAGAGCCAGTCCGACCTGGCTGTCTTGGACTTCGTCAACGACGCCGACGACATCCAGGATGCGTTCCGCCCCTACTTCGAGGAGGCGATGACGCTTCCCTCCGACCCGAACCTCCTCTACACCGCGCAGAGCCGGGTGATGTCCGCGCCGATCATCTCCGAGCAGGAGATGGACGAGTTCGCCGCCGCGTACTTCGAGGCGAAGGAGAAGGCGGCGGGTTCGCAGGCCAAGTGGGAGAAGCTGCACGCCGAGCTGTACCGGCATTTGTCGCCCGCGGTCGCGCGCTACGAGACGCTGCGGGACAACGATGAGGTGGAGGAGGACGTCGAGATCGCCGAGGACTTCCGCGCCGATCTCAAGGACTACGTGCGCAAGTACGGCTTCCTGGCGCAGATCGTGCCCTATCGGGATGATGAGCTGGAGCGGTTGTACCTCTACGGCCGCTACCTCCTCACCCGGCTGCGGGGCCGCGCGGACGGTGGCGTGGACATAGGGGCTGTCGACCTCAGTCACCTTCGAGTGGAGCAGACTGGCGAGCACGACAAGTCCCTCACCGCGGAAGGCGCGGCGACGCTCAAGGGCTTCGGAGAAGGCACAGGCGGCGCGAAGGAGCAGGAGAAGTCGCTGCTCTCGGAGCTGATCGAGAAGTTCAACGAGAAGTTCGGGACCGAGTTCACCGAGGAGGACCTCGCCCGGCCCTTCGAGGAGGCCAAGGCCGATCCGAAGGTACGCGCCGCGGCCGTCGTCAATGACGAGGACAATTTCGGCAAGGTCTTCGACAAGGTCTTCGCCGACAAGATGGCCGACCACATTGACACGATCGCCGGCATGGGTCGCCAATACTTCGGAGCCGACCGGAATTTCAAGTCCCACCTGGACCGCAGCGCACGGCGCGCGGCGTGGCGGATGATCCGCCGTGAGGAAGACGTGGACGAGTAACCACGAACGGGCCCGTGTACGCCGGCGTGGTGTGCGCGGGCCCGATGCACGATTCCCGGGCCGGGAAGCGTCGTCCTCGAATTCGCCGTCTCGGTGGACGGAAGATCACCCAACCGGCGAGACTGGTTAGAGTCCGGGCCGGCGCTGCCCGGGTCCGGAGTTGAGCAACGACGGGGGCATGGTGCCGCAGTTAGAGTCGCAGAAGCAGCCGATCGCCGGGCGCTACGAGCTCCTGGAAGAGATCGACCACGGTGGCATGGGCAGCGTGTGGCGCGGCTACGACGCTGTACTCGACCGGCCGGTCGCCGTGAAGCTGATCCGGCAGCAGTCCGTGACCTCACCGCAGCTCGCCGAGGAGTTTGCCAAGCGCTTCCGGCGCGAGGCGCGGATCACCGCGCGCATCCAGCACCCGGGTGTCCCGCAGGTGTACGACGCGGTGCTCGACGAGTCGTACGAGCAGCTGTTCCTGGTGATGGAGCTCGTCGATGGGGTCTCGCTGCGCTCCTACAACCAGCCCACTCAACCGCTGCCGGTCAGCTGGGCCGCTGCGGTGGCCGCACAGGTCGCCACCGTCCTGTCGCACGCGCACGCCGTTCCGGTGATCCACCGCGACCTCAAGCCGGGCAACATCCTCATCGCCCGCGACGGCACCGTGAAGGTCCTCGACTTCGGCATCGCGGCCATCCTGCGCACCGACGTCACCAAACTCACCGCGACCGGCACACCCCTGGGCACCCACCAATACATGGCGCCGGAACAGGTCCGAGGTGGCAGGACCAGCCCGCAGACCGACCTGTATGCGCTCGGCTGCATCCTTCATGAACTGCTCAGCGGGCAGCTGCTGTTCACCGCCGACAGCGAGTACATGGTGATGCACCAGCACGTCAATGCAGCACCCACCCCCTTGCGACAGCTCCGACCTGACGTGCCGACCGCCCTGGAAGAGCTGGTTCTGCACCTGCTCTGCAAGGCCCAGGAGGCGCGGCCCGCTGACGTACAGGAGGTGTACGAGCGGCTGGTGCCTTTCCTGCCCCCGCCCGGCTCCCCGGACCCCGCACCCGGCCAGGCGGGACCCGCCGGGGTGCCCGACCCGACAGGGATCTTCCGCAAGCCGTACGCACCACGCTCCCGCGCCGGCCGGCCGACGCCAGTGGGCCAGGAGGCTCAGCACGTTGGCGACCCGGCTGCCGCACAGCCCGCACCGGTCCCTGCCGCCGTGCGCGCCGCGATCAAGGCAGCGTATGACCACTCCGACGCGCTCCTTGAAGACGAGCGATTTGCGCAGGCCGCCGAGGTCATCGGCGAGGTCATCGAACCGGCCGCGCGGGTACTCGGTTCCGAGAGCCGACAGGTCCTCGAACTGCGTATGAACCGCGCCGCGGTCTGGCTGCTCGGCGGCGATTACCGGGCCGCGCTCCCCGAGTTCGACGCCCTGGCCGACGCGTACGCGCGCACCAGCGGACCCACCGGTGGGCGAGCCCGTGCCTGCCGCGCCCAGGCCGCCCGCTGCCGGGCCGAACTCGGACAGGTCACCGTCGCACTCGCCGCACTGCGCGATGTCTTGGACGTCGTACGGTCCGTGGACGGCGACGTGAGCGAGGAAGCCGTCGAGCTCCGCCGCGACATCGGGATGCTCTTCCTCGCCCAGGGGCGTACAACCGAGGCGCGCGACATCCTCGAACCGCTCCACGCCGATCTGTGCCTGGTCCTGGGGCCTGACGACGAGCTGACCGCCGAGATCGCAGAAGTACTCGCCGTCATCCGACTCGAACTCGACGGACCGCTCTCCTGATCTGAGCCCGCCCACCCGACTACCCCGCCGGAGGGAAGCCCGCACCATGCCCCGTCTCGCCTTCGATATCGGCTTCTGCGCCCAGCTCGGAAAACTCCAGGGCACGGTCAGACAGGGTGTCTTCGATGCCTGGGAGAAGTTCGAACGACTCACCCTGGACCAGCTGTTTAAGGACCCGGGCTTGAAGCTTGAGACCCTTCAGCAGGCCCGCGACCGGCACATCCGGACCATCCGCATCGACAAAGGAACCCGCGGCGTGGTCCTCGCGCCAAGCAGTGGCGACACCTTCGTCCTGCTGCGGGTGATGCCGCATGACAAGGCGATCGACTGGGCCGTCAAGCAGAAGGCGAGCATCAACACCGTCACCCGCTCCGTCGAACTTCGCGACATCGCCATGCTCGACGAACTGACTCCGGCTTACGAACGGATCGCCGCCGACACGACACCCGACCAGCGACTCTTCGGCAAGATCTCCGACGGAGACATGGCCGCGCTCGGCGTCGATGCCACCACGTTGCGCCAGGCTCGCGTCCTCACCAGCGTCGAACAACTGGAGGTGTTCGCCCCGTACTTCCCGCCCGACCAGCGCGAAGTCCTCGAGTACCTGGCCGCCGACTTCACTGTGGATCAGATATGGCGCGAGGTCGTCGCAGTGAACCTCGCCGCCGCTGAGAACGACACCGATCCGGTCGACACCACCGACTACGCCACCGCGATCAACCGCACCTCGACGCGTATCGCCGTCATCAGCGACGGTGATGAGCTCCGCGACATCCTCAGCAAACCCTTCGACGCCTGGCGGGTCTTCCTCCACCCTTCCCAGCACAAGGTCGCCTACCGAGCCTCCTACTCCGGTCCCGCCCAGGTCAGCGGCGGACCCGGAACCGGAAAGACCGTCGTTGCCATGCACCGCGTGCGACACCTTCTGAAGTTTCTCCGCGACGGCGAGCGCATCCTGCTCACCACCTACACCAACGCACTCGTCGCAGCTCTGCGCAGCGGACTCGCCGCCCTCGTAGACGACGAGGAGTTGCGAGAGCGCGTGGACATCACCACGGTCGACGCCTTGGCTTCCCGGGTCGTCTCGACGTCACGACGTCCACTGCGGGGCGGAGAAGAAGAGCCCCGCTGGCAACAGGCCGCGCAGGCAACCGGCTTCACCGGGACCACCCAGTTTCTCGCGCAGGAGTACAAGCACGTCGTCCTCGCCCAGAACCTGCGCACGCAGGAGGAGTACGAAGCCGCGGACCGCCCGGGTCGAGGACGCGCCCTGCCGGCCAGTGCGCGCCCTCTGGTGTGGCGCACGATCCAGACCTTCGTCGACCAGCTCGCTGCTGACGGTCTGCGCACGTACCTGGGAACATGCTCAGAAGCCGCTGACCTGTTGGGAGAGAAGGGACCGCGATACCGGCACATCGTGGTCGACGAGGCGCAGGACCTGCACCCCGTACAGTGGCGCCTCCTGCGCGCCGCTTCTGCTGATCGCCCGGACGATCTGTTCATCGCCGGTGACCCGCACCAACGGATCTACGACTCCAAGGTGTCGCTCAAAGCCCTGGGTATCAAGGTCGCCGGCCGCTCCACGAAGATGCGGAAGAACTACCGCTCCACCCACGAGATCCTCAGCTGGTCCACCGGGCTCCTCGTCGGTCGCCCCTTCGAACAGCTGGAGGACGACAGCCGGAACGAGACCCTGCTCGGCTATCGCTCATCCCTCCACGGCAACGGTCCCCAACTGCATGCGGCAGCCTCAGCAGCAGGCGAGCTCGATGCGCTGGTAGACCGAGTACGTGCCTGGATGGAGAACGGAGTCGCACCTGACGAGATCGGTGTCACCACACGATTCAACAAGGACGTCGAAAAGGCGATCGCGAAGCTTGTGGCCGCGGGCATCCCGGCAAGGAAACTCAGAGCGGACAGCGCCGAAGGAACCGATGCCGTCAGGGTTGGCACGATGCACTCCTTTAAAGGGCTGGAGTTCCGCTGTGTCGCTGTGACAGGGGTGAACGAGGACGCTCTGCCCTTCTCGAAGGCGGTGACGCCCGTCGAAGTCGACCGTCTCCAGCACGAGGCGGATCTCATGTCCGAACGCTGCCTGCTGTTCGTCGCATGCACGCGGGCGCGTGACGGGCTGTTCGTATCGTGGGCCGGCGAGCCCAGTCGTTTCGTGCTGGAAGCGACTCGCGCAGAGTGATGAGTGGCAGATGCCTCAGCGGTTCCCGCCCGCCCACGCGGCGCTGGGCGCAGCACGTTTCATGAGAATGGAGGGGACCGGCTCTCTCCATTATCTCCGTCAGCATCAGGTGGCCGGGTCTCCATAGGCGCCGCTGCATTGAAGATGCACCCCCGCCCACAAGCCTCGCCGCAGCGCGACAGACCGCACGGCCGATGGACGCGTTCCACTGTTCGAGAGGAATCTCCTGCTGCGATCGAAGAAGTTCGGTGACGACGATCCCGCCGCCCTCGTCGCAGCCTGCAATCCGGGCGCGTGTGACAGCGGTAGGTAAGATTCCTTCCCGATCGGGGCCATCTTGCTGGGGCGGGGATGACTGAGGGGCCCTGCGCTTCTCGGACAGCGGTGTTGAGGGTTCTCCTTATGCCGCAGCTCAGCGGGAGCAGGTCCGGTTCGAGGTGCGGAGAGGTTTGCTACTGGAGGCGGAGTGCCGCAGGTGGACAGGGAGTTGAGGGTTTCGCGGAAGTCTGCCTATGCCTGGTCAGCCCTGCGGCGGAGCGGCCGTGTGGACGCGCTGGGGTCGAAGGGGCCGTTGCGGATGAAACTGTCCTGGCGGGGCTGGCTGGCACAGGTGTCAATCCCCTCGGACTGTGGAGATCTTCTAAGCGGCCAGCTCCAGACCGGAGTTGGCCC